>DCWS01000028.1 GCA_002328165.1 Desulfobacteraceae bacterium UBA2156
GATAAGAACTCGCTTTTTGCAAACAGATCAACGGAAAAACAGAGTTGTGCAGCCACCGGAGACGAGTCACAATATATTGCATTGCAACGATGCGACAGCAAGTCCCAAGGGGCTTCAGACAACCAAAATTCAAATACCGGGTAAAGGTCGTAGTGTCAAGAAGGCATTTTGCCACAAATTGGTTAAAAAACAAAATTTTTTCTTGATGCCCTCAATTAGAACCCACCTCGCTGTCCTACCCCCTAAAAAGATCTCGGCCTCTTTGACTTGCCTTCGATCCATAGTTTTGTTAATATAAAAATATACTTACAGGGTTCGCTTACAGGGAATTTACTCTCTGAAAAGAGGATAGTCATGTAAAAGAAAAGCATGCTGTTAGGGGATATATCGTCTGCTGGCGGCCAATATTTTCGGACAATGGAATCCCTTTGGCGGCCTTTTGGCCGGTTACCTTTTTGTCTATGTTGACGATTCTTGTTTTGTCCGGAGCCGTTATCCGGTCTCGCTCACCGGCTGCTTCGGGAAAACATTACGAAACCAATAGATGATGCCACGATCGATGTCGGTGTGTCTTAAAAACCCTGATATTTTGATTTGCTGTAAATTCTCACATTTTTATTTATGATCATCCGGGGTTCGATTCGATGTATAATGATTTCTTTGGTTTTAATGAAAGACCGTTCAAACTTGTCCCCAATCCCGCCTATCTCTTCCAGAGCAAAAGCCACGAAGAGGTCCTGGCCCATCTGGTCTATTCAGTCAACCAGGGAGATGGCTTTGTTGAAATCACCGGCGAAGTGGGAACCGGAAAAACAACGCTTTGCCGGGTGTTTCTCGAAAACATCGGGAAAAATGTCGAGTCAGCCTACATCTTCAATCCAAAACTGGACGCAATCCAGCTCCTGAAGAACATCAACGATGAGTTCGGAATCGATTCCAAGGCAAATAACACCAAAACCCTTATCGATACGCTCAACGCTTTTCTGATGGAAAAAATGGCCGGAGGGGTGAAGGCCGTCCTCCTCATTGACGAAGCCCAGAATCTGACCCGGGAGGTCCTGGAACAATTAAGGCTTCTCTCAAATCTGGAAACCACCAACCGAAAACTCTTGGAAATTATCCTGGTCGGACAGCCCGAACTCCGTGAAATCCTCGCATCCCGCGAACTCAGGCAGCTAAAACAACGAATATCGCTGAGGTGTCGCCTTACCCCTCTGACATATCAAGAGAGCATCGAGTACATTCAGCATCGCATCGGTATTGCTTCCGGCAAGTTGAAAGCCGATTTTACACCGGCTTCCTACCGGGCGATTCACAAATATTCAAAAGGAATTCCCAGATTAATCAACATTGCCTGCGACAGGATTCTTCTTGCCGCATACGTCCTGCGTCAACAGAAAATCACCGGGAATATCGCCAGGAAAGGAATCAAAGACCTCTCCGGCGAAGGTGATGGCAGACTTCACCGTTTCGCGATGATGAGAAAAGTGTTGCTGGCCTGCGCCGTGCTGGGGTTTCTGCTGGTGCCTTCTGCGCTTTACCGCTACATAAACCCTGACATAAGCACTGTTTTAAAAACAACGAAAGGCGAAAAAGACAGAACCGATCCGTCGGAGAAGCGGAAAGTGAATCCCCGATTGGATCAGGCCCCGGCTCAAAAACCGGCCGAAACACGCGTCCTGAAATCAGGCGCGGTAGAATCTGCCGCAAACCCCGTGCAGGATCTTGATGTTTTTCTCAAGGAATTGAATCTGCGCGATTTGAGATATGCGGCTTTTAAGGATGCCGTAAACCTGTGGGACATCAATGTCATGACCCGGTCATACCTGGCGGCGGCGGATGACGATCACACTTTTTTCCAGCTTGCTGCCAGGCAAAATGGCTTTATGCTCCTTCGGGTTAAATGCAAACTGAATCTGCTGAAAAAGTTGAATCTCCCGGCCATTTTAAAATTTAATGTCAGGGAAAATCCACGTTCGGCATATCTTGCCCTCAGCAAAATCGATGATGGGGCTGTAATCCTGAGAGATGGCCAGGAAGGCGGTTTGATTTCCGTCAGGCCGGAACAACTGGCAACCCGCTGGTCGGGTACGGTATACATCCTCTGGAAAAATTTTCTCGGCTTCAGGGGGATTATTCCACTAGACAGTCCGGGTGATTCGATCACCGCACTGAAGATGCATCTTCAGGATATTGGACTGGGTGAATTTGGAATCGACCCGGTTTATGATGAAAAAACCCGGGCTGCTGTCAAACGCATCCAGACAAAACATGGTCTGAAACCCGATGGCCTGGCAGGCCCTCTGACACAAATTGTTCTTTACAATGAAAAGAAATCATTTAAAATACCGCATATTGCAAGTGAAACAAGGACGGATTCCCATTGAGTTTTATCCTGAAAGCCCTTAGAAAACTGGAAAAAGAGTCCCCCGGGCCGTCGAACGGTATCGATCGGCTGTCGGACTCAAATTCAAAACAGTCTGATCCATTCGCCAGCAAGAATCCATCTTTATCCAATAATATCAAAGATATAAAATCACCTTACAAACATACGAAACAGAGATGGTCCATCATCAGATATGCGTCTGTCCTTTTCACGGCCGTCATTATTGCTGTTGCCGGATGGATGATCCTTCAACAAAAACCGCCTTTTAGAAAAAAGATCCCTCCCGAAACCGTTGCGCTTGAGTCGGATAGCCGGACAGCCCCGGGAAAATCCGTATCCGAGCAAACAACATCCACGGAAACAGCACATCCCGCCTCCGTGATGAAGTCGGCGGATCCGGTTCGCAAATCGCCGCTTTTAAAAGCATCCAGACTCAAAGGCGCTGAAAAACAAAAAAGCAAAACAGATGAAAACGCTTCAACAGCCGATCAAAACAATGATTACCGGTTGACGACAGAAGACCACTACAACCTGGGCGTTTCTTACGGCAAAATCGGCGGGTATGATGAAGCTCTGGAAGCTTTCGGGGAGGTGATCCGGATAGATCCTGACCATGCGGCGGCACACTACGCCATGGGATACTGCTACAGCCGGCTCGGTCTGCAAAAAAATGCCGCCAGAGCGTATCGAAAGAGTATCCGGCTCGAACCGGATTCTGTAGACGCCCGTTACAATCTGGGCATTATCCGCCTGAAAGCCGGCGACAGGGACGGGGTCATTGAACAGTATGAAGCCCTCAAGGATCTGGATAAAGACAGCGCAAAACAATTGCTTGACGCTGTCCGGGCGCACCCGACACTGGACATCGAGGGGGGCGATAATTGAGAATTCAGGGTGCGGAAGGGAGTCAGGGAAAAAATTAAAAGTTGGTTGTTTTGTTGTAAGCGTTTATTTTGTATATCTTGCTTGAATCTGCTTTATTCTCGCCACAGGCAATGTACCCGCCGTCTGCTGCGTCACCTTTTTGGATATAAAACTGATAATACTCCCCGTTCAGCGTCTCATCGCCTCCGAAAAGGTTTGTATTGATGTCGGTGGTTTTGTCACCTTTGCCGGTGGTGTAATATTCGTCGTTGTCAGAATTATACTCTTGCTGCATCAGGTGGATAGAGCGCAACCCGTTCTGGGCGTCGGTGGCCCTGGCGCTGTCGATGTAACCGAGATACATGGGAACCCCCACGGCCGCCAAAACCCCGAGAATGGCGACCACAACGATCAGCTCAACCAGGGAAAATCCTCTATCCGGGGTCTTCACTCTTTTTTAACTGCAGCTTGCCATTTCTGAGCCGCACTGTCTTTGTCCAGGTAATTGGTTGTGACAACGATCGTATCCGCTCCACTCATCGTCAGCACCGTGGTTCCGTTGGTCGTGCCTGCAGCGACCACTGCAGCATCGGCGGTGGAATATGGATTTTTGATATTTTCAAACCCGAAATGAGCGATAAATTTGGTTCTAAACGTGCCGGCCGACTCACTGCAATTGACGGGATCATACTCAGTGGCGCTTTTTTTAAGACTCGATGTTTCCGTTGCAGAAGAGCACTTGGCCAATTCAGCCTGAATGAAATTGACCACGTTGGCGTGATTCCCGTTGGTAGCGGTTCTTTTGGCATTGGACTGATATCCCATGTACATGGGAACCCCCACAGCCGCCAAAACCCCGAGAATCGCAACAACAATAAGCAGTTCGATCAGGGTGAAGCCGGACTCTTTTTTCGCAAAAACTTTCATTTCAACCTCCTGTTATTTTACATTGATGGCTTCGTAAAATTAGGTTTTATGATGTCATCCAAAACCGGGGCGGCATGGCCTAACCAGAGCGAACAGGCCGATACTGACCCCTGTTCCAGTGTCAATACCATCTCTTATATCACAATTTGCCCAAAAGCAACCATTTTAAACCCCGATTGCGAATTCGGTCTCCGGCGCCAATTCAGGCCGGTACTTCTGTCATCCCATCAACCGGCCCATCTGAAAGATCGGCATGTACATGGCCACAATGATAAAACCGATGGTGACCCCCAAAAATACGATCATCAATGGCTCCAGCATGGAAGTCATTCGATCGACGGACGTGTCAAATTCTTCTTCGTAATAAAAGGCGATGGCATTGAGCATGTCCTCCATATTTCCGGTCTTTTCGCCCACGGCAACCATCGCGGAGTAGGTCGGGGGAAACAATTCTTCCTTTTCAAAAAGCGCCGAGAGGGATTCCCCGGAAGTTACCCCTCTTTTTATCTCAACAAGCGACTCTTTGATCACCACATTATTCGTTGAGGTGCTGGTGATATCCAGGGTTTCAAGCACCGGAACACCCGCAGAGGTCAGGTTCCCCTGAACCATGGCCAATTTTGAGAGTGTCGATTTGTGAGCCATGTCCCCCATCACGGGAATCCTGAAAATCTGGCGATGAACCCACCTCCTTAATTTCAAGTTTTTTTTTACAAGCATGCGGAAGATGACCACCAATCCGACAATCCCCGCAAAAAAGGCGCCACCGCCTAGCGGATTCCGTATAAAGCCGCTGACATTCATCACAATTTGGGTCGGCAACGGCAAGGCGCCTCCGACGCTGCCATACATTTTAACAAACACCGGAACCACGTAAATCAGCATGACCGTTATCACGCCCACTGCCACGGTAAACAGGATTGCCGGATAAAAAAGCGCGCTTTTAATGCGCGATCTGATGCCCTGGGTTTTTTCGATGCTTGTAACCAGTTTCGCAAGGAAAAAATCGAGCTTGCCGCTTACCTCGCCGGCTTTTATCATGTTCGTGTAAATGCTGTCAAAAACCTTTTTATGTTTGCCGAAACTTGTTGCAATCGGGGTTCCGGCCTCTACATCCGAGTATATTGTTTCCATAATGGCTTTAAAACGGTCATGTTCGATCTGATTTTTCAAAAGCTCCAGGGTTTCAATCACGGTCAGGCCCGCGCGCATCATGGTGGAGAACTTTTTTGTAAATTCCATGATCTCTTTGACGGGAACCTTGCTGGTAAAGAGCGCCCGTTTTTTAAAGGGCTCATCAGTCCCGATCTCTTCGCCCTCTATCTTTTCAAGATAGGTGATGATAATTTGCTTTTTTTTGAGCTTAAAAGCGGCCTCGTCCTTGTTTAGCGCCTCGATCTTCTGGTTGAGAAACTTATCCCCCTTTATCCCTTTCCACCTGTAAATCGCCATCTGAAATATTATCCTAAAATCCTGTTGTTGATTCAAGAAACAGAATCCGGAAGTCCGACTCCCTCATCATGGACTTCCCGCCCCCCGATCCCTGTGAACCCTGAACCGCCTCAGCGTTTACATCAGCACACGCGTATACTCATCGGCGGAGATGACGCCCTGCAGCATCATTTCACGGCTGACCGTCTGCATACTGGAAAATCCCTCCTCAATGGCCAATTCTCTGAACCGGCTTTCTCCTTTTCTCTGCAATATCGCCTGTCTGATGCTGTCACTGATCGGCAATACCTCATAAACCCCCCGCCGCCCTTTGAAACCGGTTCCATTGCAATCCGGGCAGCCCTTGCCCCTGTAAAGTGAAGTTCTGGATGCTTCTCCAGGGGAGAACCCGAACGATACGAGCAGGTCGGGCGTGACCGTGTCATCGATGGCATTGCATGACTTGCAGTTTTTGCGGATGAGGCGCTGGGCCACAGCCATGCGGAGTGAACCCGCAATCAGGTAATCGGGGATGCCCATGTTTAAAAGGCGGGTAACGCTGCTGATCGCATCGTTTGTGTGCAGCGTGCTCAGGACAAGATGTCCGGTGAGTGCCGCTTTAATCGCGATATCGGCTGTCTCTTTGTCCCGGATCTCTCCAACCAGGATAATTTCCGGGTCCTGTCTTAAAAACGATCGCAGCGCCGCCGCAAAGGTTAACCCGATAGCCTCCTTGATCTGAACCTGTCCGACCCCGTCAATATTGTACTCGACCGGATCTTCCGCTGTCAGAATATTGACCTCCTCACGGTTGAGACGGCCCAGGACGGCATAAAGCGTGGTCGACTTGCCGCTGCCTGTCGGTCCGGTCACCAGGACCATCCCCTGTGGCGAATCGACAGCCTGTTTAAAGTTTACCAGATCTTCACTGTCAAATCCAAGGGAGTCAAGTGTCAGTTTCAACGCGCCTCTGTCCAGAATCCGCATCACGATCCGTTCACCGAATGAGGTCGGCAAAGAAGATACGCGGATGTCCACCTCATTGCCGCCGACCTCGATAATAATCGAGCCGTCCTGGGGCAGCCGCCGTTCGGCAATATCGAGCAGCGACATAATTTTGATGCGTGTCGTAATGGCGGAATAGCGCTCGAACAGGTATTTTTCCTTCTCCTCGATTGCCTGCAGCATACCGTCGATGCGATATCGCATCCTGGCATGGCCCTTGAATGCCTCGATGTGAATATCGCTGGCCCCCCGTTCAACGGCTTCCCTGAACATGCTGTTGACAAAGATGATCACCTCCGAGCTGGTTTCATCCTCTCCCGGCTTTTTTTTGGCTTTCGGGAGTTTCTTTACGGCAGTTCGCTTTACGGCAGGGGCTGGCTTGTTTTTATTCTGCTGAATCTCGGCAACCTGAAGCTCCTCTGTCTCTGTTCCCAGATTAAAGAGTTCGGCGAACAGATTTTGCAGCTCGCTGAAACCTGTGACATGCGGTTCAATCTTTTTTTCGGTAATAACCCTGACGTTTCCCATCATTGCGAGGTTGGCCGGGTTTGCGACGGCGACTTTGAGAAGGTTGTCGTCAACATCAAAAGGGAGAATGCGGTTCTTCGTGATAAACGTGTCGGGAAGTTCGGCGAGCGCTTCCGGATTGATCTCATCTTTACTTTTAAACGATACCTTTTTCAGTCCGTAAAATTGACCGATCACATCCGTAATCTGGTCTTCGGTGACATGGCCGAATTCAACCAGTGTTGCCAGCAGGTTCCGGCCGCTTTCGTTGCTGGCGACACTGGTTCTGCTGACCGTTTTATCTTCAAGGATGCCTTTTTCAACCAGCAGGTTTGCGATGCTGCGGGCCACAACAGGCTGGACGACGATCATAAATATTCCTTTCCGGGTTCAGGCTTCACATTAGACCCAATCACAAACTCATTAAACCGGACCTATATAATACGGGGCGAAATAAAAACCAGCAGCTCCTTGCGCTCGATTTCACTGCTTTTCTTTTTAAACAGCCATCCCAGTACCGGGAAGTCGCCAAGAGACGGCACTTTGCTTTCACCGTCGCTCTTGCCGTGAATGAAGATCCCGCCGATGACCACGGTCTGCTTGTCGGGCACCAGAAGTCCCGTCGTTATTTCATTTTTCGTTATGGGTGGGTCTTCAACTGTTGTATCCGCTGAATCCTTCTTGATGTTGAGTTTGAGGATCACGTTGCCATCCCCGACCACGGAGGGCGTCACCGTGAGCTCCAGCATCACTTCCTTGAATTCCAGAGCAGCATTGCCTTCTTCGTCCACGGTTCTGTATGGGATCTCATACCCCTGCTTGATTACGGCTTCTTCATTGTCGAGTGTGAAAACGTGCGGGTTGGACAGAATCTTGGTGACGCCCTCTTTCTCCAGGGCGTCAAGCTCCACCTCCAGGTCGAACAAAGACGTGGAAAGGATGTAGAGCAAATTTGGCGCGCCTCCGCCGACCTGAAGCCCTGTGCCTATTCCACCCGTAAAGGTTTGCGCCTGATTATTAAACGCTATCCTCGATCCGAGCTCCCTTTTAAAATCGTCTGTGGCCTCGACAATGAACGCCTCGATCAGCACCTGCGGCGTCCGAACGTCGATCTCATGGATGAGCTTTTCGATCAGTTTCAGGCTCTCTTTCCCGGCCATGACAATAAGGGATTTAACCCGGTTGTCGATGGTGATCTGAAGTTTTTTTGCGGAAGATGAGGCCTTTCCTTCCTCGGCGACTTTGCCGAAAACTTCCAGAATCTCATTTTTTACGGTCTCCGGATCCGTGTAGTACAGCTTGAATATCTCGGTATGAACCGGCTCGCCGGCGAGTTTAAGGTCACGGTCTCTTTGCAGATCAGCCTCCCGCTTTCGGTCGAACTCCTCTGTCGCCCCCAGCGCCTCACGGCCGTGGATCCGGATGATATTGGCCTCTGCGTCCACGTGCTTGGCAAGGCTCTTCATTTTAAGAATCGTGTCCAGCACCTTGTTCCAGGGCACATCGACAAAACGGGCGGTTACGGTCCCTTCCACCTCGTCGCCGACCACGATGTTGAAGCCGGTGACAAGAGAAAGCATGTTCGCAAAGGTCTTGACCTCGACATTGTTAAGGTTGAGGGTGACCGGGAACCGGGCGGTCTGTCTGTCGATCTTCCTGGGGCTGGGGCTTTTTTCCGTGTGGATCCGGGTTGGGGCGCGCCTGAATGAATCCGGTTCGATCTCTTTGACCGCCGGGCCCATCCTGGTCGTCTCCTCGATCTGTTGTTCGCTGCCGGCAAGATCTTTCTGCGGGTCGATCAATACCCTTTCGAAAGCTTTATCCCCGGGCTGAGTCGACGTCGACGCACACGAACAGAGACAAAGCACAAAGGCTGCCGCATAAACAAGCCGCTTACTCTTCTTCATATCTACCCACCTTGATTTTGAGTATTTCAATCTTTTTGCCTTCCCTCACCTGAACGTTTGATTCGTTGATGGACGCGATCACGCCGCCGTTTCGGCCCAGTTTGTCTCCCACCCGGCAAAAATTGGGCATCCCCGTGTCGGTTTCGATAAGGGCGATCCGGTATTCTGGCGAAATAATCACCCCTTTCAGCGTGTAATCCAGCACCGGATTTCGCAGCAGCGGATGTACCTTCTTGGCCGGTTCGACCGCTTCCTGCAAAGCAGGCTTCCCACGGGATGATCCCGTCGCAAACGGGTTTCGCTCCTCCTGGGAATGAGAAGCGCCGTAGAGCGTACACACAAAGACAAATGCCAGCATGACCATCCGGTACATCGTTATCCTGCTCCTTTCCTCGGCCGGATCGAGGTTACACGACCCTGTACGTTGCAAGCGTCAGGTCTATGGTAACCGTTCCGCGCGCTTTCTGGTCTTCGACAACTTCGATTTTCTCGTCTTCGATGTTAATAACCTTCCTGACGCGCGCCAGTTCCCGCCTGAATTTGGTGTAGTCAATAAAATCTCCGGTAATTGTGAACTTGACCTTTATTTTGTAGTAGGCAACCTTGAGAGAGGCGGCCTGCCCGTCTTTTCCGCTTTTCTGTTTCGGATCCTCTTTCTCGTAGACCGGTTCCTCGTCACCCTTATCGAGCTTGACGATCATCAGGCTTTGCCTTAAAGCCAGCATGCTGATAAAGCGGTACAGGTCTTCAAGCTCCCGGGAGGTATGGAAAAGACGCGACAGTTTCTCGTATTTCTCCTGAGCGGCCTTCAGCTTTTTCCCGGTCCGGTTTATTCGGACATCGATTTGCGCCAGTTCGGCTTTCAGCGCGCTGATTTGGTTCGCCTTCCCTTGCTTCAGGTTGACCTCCCTGACAGACGGCATATAAACAAACGCTACGTATACCGCCACAATGCCCGCAACAAGGACGGCTCCAACGATGATTTTGGAAAATGGTCCGGCCGAACTTGCCTGTTCACCGCCCTTCCCGGAAAACAGGCTCCTGACAAGCGTCCCCATATCCATCTTGAGATTGATTTTCATCGTTTGTCATCTCCCGGCTGCCCCATGGCGCAGCGCAGGTTGAAGTGCTTGTTTTCTATCTTTCTTTTCATTTTATCGGTTCTTGTCTTGTGGGTCATGCTGATAAGCTGCGAACGATATATCGAATCTTCCTGGTTAAGGTTGTTGATGAATTTCAGTATCTTCTGATCGCTTGTCGCGTCGCCGTCGATGCTGAATTCATTTCCGCCGCTGTAAGTCATTGAAGTCAGCCAGACGCCCCTGGGAATTGCCGCGATAACGGACCTGATCACCCTGTAAAGCTGTATCTGGTTTGAATGAACCTGTTTTCCGGTTGCCAGACTTTTTTCAATCGCTTTAATCTTTGACTCCAGATCCATCAGAACGTTCAGCTTTTCATCCTTCAGGCCAACCAGCATGTTGTATTCCACGACCGCTGTGTGCAACACGGCTTTTTTCTGATTTATCGAAACAAAAGAAAAACCGCCTGCCACCAGTATAATAATCGTCGCCGCAGCCAGAACCAGTTTTGAAATGATTTTTTTTCGTTCGGTCTTTGCGATATCCGCCCGGTTCGGCAGCATATTGATATTTTTGACCCCGGTCACATATTTGTAATAACCGAAAATGTCCATTTTACGGGTGGCAAGGCCGAGCGGGGTCGCAAAAACAGACGGATTCCGTTCAGCTTCCGTCTTTTCCACGAGATGTTCCGGAATCACAACCGCTTCGATCGGGTTGAAGACCTTAATATCAAATTCGCTCAGCTTCTCGCTCAAAATGGAAATGCAGGACTCGATCTCCGGCAGCAGAGAAACGACAAAGAGCTTGCGCACGGGCTGCTGATCCTTGCTTTTGGCATTGTAGGCGGTCAGGATCGGGGCGATCTGCATGGCGCAACGCTCTAACAGCCTGGCCGCGGATCCATTGTCCAGCCCCTTTTGAAAAATCATCCCCTTGTCCTGATCGGACATGAAAACATCGGAAATAAACGGGGCCCCGCCACGGACGATGAGCAGATAATTCTCGAAGGGTCCGAATTCGATGATGGCAACCGGCGTTTTTTCCAGCTGCCCGGATGCGATGATATCGAAGGCATTTCGGATGGTAAAACAGCGGATATCGGCCACAACCGGATTCAGGCCTGCCTGCCTGACGATTTCCACGTAGTTTTCAACGTCCGAGAGTTTGGAAGCCACAAACAGGAGATCCATCGTGTCGGTGCTGGTGTAACGGTTGATCACCTGCCAGAAAATCGAATACTCGTCTAATTGCTCGGTAAGCTGGACAACGTTTTCCCAGAGCGACTCATACTCGATGGCCTGCTCGAGTTCTTCGTCTGTCATCAACGGCAAGCTGATCACCTTGATGATGGCGCTCGAGACGGGGATCGAGACCGCTGCGTTTAAGGTCTTGATTTTACTCGATGCAATGACCCGCTGAAGCTGGTCGGCATATACATCGGCGTGCTCAACAATGTCGTTCGCGGTCTGCATGTCGTCCACAAAGCGGTACCCCAGCCGGGTCAGCATCCATCGGTTTTGTTTCTGTTCCATCTGGGCGACGCGGATATACGTCGGCGTGATATCCACGCCCACCACATCTTCGTGCTGCACGCTGTACCTGCTCAGAATTTTCATCAATTTCGAGGATATCCTGCTAAACACCCCGGGCGATGCGATTTTTTGACGGCCGGTTTTTTCAGGCATTTTGTCGCCGGTCCCTTTCAACTGTCAAATCAACTGTCAAATCCTGGGTTCCTGCATCATTACGCTCAACGGTCATCTCTCACAATTTTCATAATTGGTCAATGCTGCGATTTTTTTCAAAAGATCTCCCTCCAGGTCTCGATCGGCTCCTGCTCTGACCCTGACCCTGTTACTGCTGAATCAGGCTTTTTTATCCCAATCGCACTATCACCCACTTTCTCGACGTCCTCGTGCGTATCATCCGGGTTTGCGATGCCGACAATAATTTTATCCCCGCTTACCACGGGCGCCGTGGGAACCCCCTGCCCGATTTTAATCGTTTCTGATGGATATTCTATCGATCCGGGGCATATGAAATAAACGTATGTAATATAACCATCGCCCGGGGAACAGGGGTCCGCGGCATTTGGCCGAAAGTGCGTGAAGTAGACCCACCCCGCGTCGACCGTGACTCCTATCACCTTTTCGGTTGCGTCGAGCTCGTAGAACCAGCCGCCGGGATCTTTGCTTTTTTCACAGTCATCCGGGCAACTGCCCGAGTCTCCCTTTACGAGACCGTTTTCCGTCAGCGGGGTCCCGATTGTTTTAAATTCCGGAAAGTCCGGGTCTTTGATGCCGTACACCCGGTTTTGTATGCCGGGTGACGCCAGCTCGAGCTTGTCCTCCCGCTGATCCCCGGTGCCGAAATAAAGCCACAGGCAGCCCCCCGCGCCGATTGTGGGGATGACACTGTTGAAGCTGAGCCGCTCGTTTTTGGCCGTTCCGGACGTCGCCTCTGCGTCAAAAAGGATGGTTTTGTCGTACAGCGTTCCCTGGTCGGTCAGGTTGATCTTCCAGAGCTTGCCCTCCAGATCCGCAAAATAGACCATGGCCCCGTAATATTCGGCTTCGGTGGTTCCGTCCCTGGTAACGGCGACCGGCTCGGCCGGAACCGCGTTGGCAATGCCGTTTCCGGCATTGTCGGAAAGGTCGATCCGCTTGAGCAATTCTCCGCCGTTTTCAAGGTCGATCACGTAGAGCGCCGAGCCGTAATTCGTTGCGGTGGCATTGTTGAACCCGGCGCCGTAAACCGCGACCCACTTCTTTTTGCCGCCCGCCTTGATGTTCACTATGAGTGGCTTTGACCAGCTCTCGCCAAGTTTTTTATGATCGTGTGCCGATTGATCGGAAACGCCGGCATAATCCTTGTAGTCATCCGGCTCGAAAGAGGCGAATATTTCATGTCCGGTGTCAAATTCCAGGGTGACCTTCATCTTCATGGAATGAATGCCGTCCCACGGGCAGAAACTGCCGACACTTCCGGTTCCGTCAGCCTTAAACGTGATCTTGCCGTCGGCCGCCTGGGCTGACACGTCAAACTCGGTGCAATCCTGCCAGGTACCGCTGCACTGGCCGCAGGCTGTTGTTTTACAGAGCGATCCCAGGCTGGTCCCGTCGGCGTCGATGTCCACATACTCGTGGGAACTGTTTATGTCCCCTTCCACGCACACCGTTGCTTTGACCGTGGTTCCCGGCGTAATTCCGGTAAAGGTGGCAGTGCACGCGCCGCCGGAAGCGGTGCTGGTGCAGGTTTCCGTCAGCGATGTGGTCTGGCATTGCTGCGCTTTCAGCGTGTAAGTCGATACGGCGCCCACAGACACGCCGTCCACCAGGACGTCCGCGATCTTAAATCCCGGCGCGGGGGTTATGGTGAAGGTCTGCTCCTCGCCGCACGCCAGGTCGATTGGACCGGCCGGCGATATGCTCCCGCAGCCGTTGGTGCAGGTCGTCGCAGCCGCCGGGGGCGGCGTGGTACTGAATTTCTGGACCCGGCCTTCCCCAAGGCACACCCCTGGCAGCAATACCTGGCAAGGTTCCGCCACGTAGACGTTGCCCCTGGCATCTATGGCGATACCTTTTGGATACTTGAACTGAATCGGGTCCGTGCCGCTACCGAACACGCCCCATTTTCCCAGAAAGTTCCCGGATGAATCAAACTTCTGAATCCGGTGATTTCTCCATTCCGCCACGTAGACGTTGCCGTCGGCATCTGTGGCGATACTATTGGGATGGCGGAACTCACCGTCGCCCGATCCTGGTGCACA
>DCWS01000033.1 GCA_002328165.1 Desulfobacteraceae bacterium UBA2156
AACTTAGATTGAACTTGAATAAAATCCTTCGGGGTGATCAAACAAGAACAGATCATCGAAAATTTCAAGGAGCTTTATACGTTTTTGAAATGGGATCCTACTGAAAAACAAGAGGGATTGACCAATTGTATGGCCTTTATCACCGGGCCTTTTTAGCTGGTGTTTTTCAATATATCGTTGACCACGCTTTCTGCTGCACTGTACGGGTCAACTTCTCGTTGTTTTAAGGCATTGAGCGTCTCTTCCCATCGTTGCGTTCCCTTGAGCCTGTTCCTGGTCTTCTGGAAGAGGCGGTCACGTAGGATTTTCTCGAACATTTCTGCGGATCTCTTTTGTTGTTGTCTTTTTCCGAAAGATGTTTCAAGGTATTTTTTGTGCTGATCTATTTTGTCTAACAATTTCTTAATTCCTATGTTATTCGAGGAATCGGTTTTTAAAACAGGTGGCACCCAGTCGCCTTTTTGAAAGCGTTTCATCTGGATCGTTGTTTCCATTTCAAACAGAGCAATGTCCGCATCCCCCATGTCCGCCTTATTGACAACAAAGATATCACCCGTCTCCAGGATTCCGGCTTTGATCGCCTGAATGCTGTCTCCCATGCCGGGAATTATGACGACAATGTTTGTATGAGCGAGGTGGATAATCTCAACCCCATCCTGCCCGACTCCAACGGTTTCCACTATGATGACGTCTTTGCCCATTGAATCCATTACGGTCACAATATCGTGGGTGGAGCGGGATAGACCTCCCAAATGACCTCTAGTGGCCAGGCTCCGAATAAAAACGCCCTCGTCAATCGTATGACGTTGCATGCGGACCCTGTCACCCAGAATTGCACCGCCGGAGAAGGGACTTGTGGGATCAATCGCCACGACGCCGACTGTTTTTCTATTTTCTCTCAATCTCTGTATCAAACAATCGATAAGGGTGGATTTACCGGTGCCCGGTGATCCGGTAACGCCAACGATATGTGCATGTCCGGTGCGTTGGAAGAGGTGCTTGAGTGTATCACGGGCAGATGGAATTTCATCATCAATGTCCCTCATCAGGCGGGCTGCAGCCTGAATATTTCCTTTTAAAATATCCTCAGGTTTCATGGCCTCCCTCTTTTATGCGAAATATAACCATCAATGAAAATTAACCCCACTGTTTCAAAAAGCTCCTATCTTAAAAAAATAAAGAAAACAAGCTTTCCAAAGATGATGCCAAATCAAAATGTCAGCGCTTGCAACCCTTGGGTTATTGACTCGTTGCACGGGTTGTTCTAATAAACAGGTTTATTTTATAATAGCCATGGTAAATACCCCGTTCAAGTTTCGTACCCGCAATTCACCAAAGCGTCGCCATCGCCCTTTGACGGAGGCGGATCTTCAAAAATTGCAAGGGCAAAAACTCGGGTCTTTTACTCTGTTTAAAATCCAAAAGGAGGGAATCATGAATCTTGACGTTTTTAGTAAAATGGAGGCGCCCGAACTTCGAAACTATATCGAGTTTCTTCTCAAGCATTACCGTGTCATGGATGCATTCTGGTTCATTTATCTGACTGAAGAGTTTGACCAACTGACAGCGGAACGAATCAACGAAAGGGTCTGGGCCCGGGTTACAGGGATGGCTGCCAAAGATTTAATATCACGTTTTCAAATAAAAGAAAAAGGTCTTAACGGATTTGTGACTGCTCTTCAATTTTTTCCATGGTGTATTCTGGTGGATTACCATTTTGAAAAGAAGTCAGACGAGGTTATCATATCGGTGCCATCCTGTCCGACCCAGGAGGCCAGGCTTAAAAGGGGACTGGGTGAGTATGTTTGCAAGGAGATGCACCGAGGGGAATTTATAAGCTTTGCCCGGGAGGTGGATGACCGAATTCAGGTGGAATGCCAGTTCGCACCGCCTGATCCCCATCCCGATGGTCTTTTTTGTAGATGGCGGTTCTTTTTAGAGAACGGGGGAAAACCGTCGCCGCTTTGAAGTCCGGATGAGGCGATTTTATTCAAGATTTTTCCGAAGATTGATAAAGTTACTTCTGTCGAAACCGAGGGTTTTAAAAAACGATAACAGATCGGTAGAATCCCATCGAACCGAAGTATAGACGTTTTTGATCCCTTCTTTCTTATAATATTGAAGAATTTCCTTTGACAAGCGCTCACCAATCCCCTGGCCCATAAATTCAGGGTTGACACCCAGGGTAGCGATCCATGCGCTTTTTTCAATTCCAAACCCAAGCGTTAAAATATAACTGGTCATAAAACCGACCACCTTGCCTTCGAGTTCGGCTACAAACGAAGCATCATTCCTGCGGGAGTCTTTTTCAACAATTCGTCTAAAATCAATCTCAACCGGTTTTTGTGTGATGGCCCCATAAATTCCGGCGATTTCATCGGCGTCCTCTTTTCTTAATTTTCTGATCCGTATCTCCTTCACAGATGAAATTCCTTTCAAATTAATCGATTCTAATTATTTTTACATGGTGGTTAACCCAATTGGGAGGAAGGTAAACCCTACCGCTGTTTCCGCTTGATTTAACACGTTTTTCGATCATTTCTTCACCGTAAATTTCGAATTTTACCTTTTCCTTGTAGACCCTTTCAATAGAATCTCTGTTGTTTTCAACGCCGTTTTTATCAGTCACTTTAAAAATCCTTCTCGATCAAGATCGATCAACATTGTTGGTTTAGGACGTAGGAGGCAATCAAGTCCTCCGTGTGAGGCTTATCGTGTCCGATTTCTCTGGATCTGTTGTGGATATCGTTTACGCTATGCTCAATTATCAACCGGCTCAAGGGGATATATATTATTTAGCAATTTTGGTATCTTCACGGCCCTCAGCCTGTTATTATTGGTAGCATGGGAGGATAGTTAGGGTCAAGGATTTTTAGCTATTTTTTAGCTATTTTTCAGCTAATATCAACTGTCTCATGAACTAGAAATGCTAGTGTATTACATTAAAAAATATATTATAATTATTGTGAATCATAATATATTTTATAGATCAAAAAGCTTTAAAGGTGGCCCAGATGAGGGATATACCTTTCCATCGGGGAGAGTGATTGCCATTATAGAAAACAGGTGGGGAAGGCTTTTACGGTGTTCCCGGATCGGGTGCTCACTATCGAGGAGTTGATCGGAGAAATTCAAAAAGGGAATTGCAGGGGGAGTTTTTAGACTATTGAACGTCCGCATTAGGTTAATGGAATTATTGCGCGGTTCATTTTCAACTCCCCTTTTGACTACAATCAGATCTCTTTCATCAACATTATAGAACTTACCGATTGCTTCTTTAATTCATAAAGGTTGAAATTTTAACTTTGCATATTCTCCGACTAGCCTTGGGAACATCTTTGGAATGAACAGGATATTTGTTGTAAAGTAACACTCGTGAGAGCAATAGTATCCCTCTGTTTTAATTGTCTTTATAATCTCTTTGACCTGTAGTGATCGCAGTATTTTTTTTATATTGTAATCATTATCTCTTACATTTCCAATTGTTCGATGAAACAGTTCGCAGGGCTAGAGGACTCCTGTTTCCGTTAAAACGAGATTCAGTCGCCCGGCATAGTACGGTACCAATTTTCGCTTTTGGAACATGATTTGATAAATGAAGTGACGCTGTAGGTTATCTTATGCTGCCTTGAGAGTGCCGCCCTTAAAGCTGTAAACATATTTTTTGGTGCCTTTTTGGTTTGAAGGATATGTTGTCCCAAGTTATATTAAATCTGTCAATTTCTGGCCAAGCAACTCGACCACGGGAATATTTACTCATCAAAAGACAACATATCCGTCACTTTTTTCTACCATTACTGCGTTACTTGCCTGGGTAGCGAAGTCCTTGGGTCCAAAGCCGGGTACATCTCCTTTAAGCCCCAGGGCTTTGAAGCTCACATCGCAAAGCGACATCTTGGCTTTCCCTGCCAGTTGTTCAAACTCCGGTGACTGGGTAAGGAGAACCCCATTGCCTGTAAAAAATATCATCACCTTTTTGCTCTTTGCATGAGCTGCCTCGGTTAGTTTGATGATGAAATCGAGATGCCTGTCCGAACTGACGAGTATACCTAAAGTTTCTTGCATTTTTTTATTTCGTTTTACCTATTTTATGATGCCCATATAACGTCGGGCAGAGCGAAAGTTAGCTTAGATAACCGATTTACCACCATGAGATGACCTTATCGTAGGTCAGAATATCATCTACCAGACCCGACCAATCCACGTCTTCGTTGTAGAGAGGTGTTACTTTGGAATCTTTTTTCGCAGAAATGGTCTCCATGAATTTTTTCACAGATTCATCGGGCTCTGTACGCAGGATATGAAGTACTTTCATGATGTTTCCCCTAAAAAGGAATGATGATATCAGCATCTTTGAGCCGAGGCGCTATTTCTTCAATGGTCGCATACTTAAAACCGTGTTTCTCCACGTTGGTTTTATTGTCTGAAAAATATTCGCCTTCCATCTCGTCAAGCCATTCGAGATTCTCTCTGTAAGTCTCGTTCATATTGCCGATCTCGTGATGCAGGACGAACATCTGCACCTCGGCATTGGCGCAGAGCAACCCCAGGCTGGACCGCAAACCCTCATCCTGCTGATCCACCCTATTGATGAGAACAGCTACCTTTAGCATTATTTTTACCCCTGTTTTGGCAAAATATCTTATTGGCTTTCTGGGTCAGCCAACAAGACAACCGGACCGATAAATGAATTACCCAGTTGCTTCTGAGATCAAGCGGATCATTTTTTAGGATCAGGTTGATACATCAGTTTAGGATTCATTTTATAGGTCCACGGTGTAATGGTCAAGTAAAATTTCTCTCATTTTATTTACTCTTTCTGACTATCGTTCTTCCTTCTTCAGGAATAGGAGGCGGAACAGGCTGGCCTGAAATCTTATTCACCGCGCCAAAGCGAGGGGGGGCAAACCTCAAAGCAAGTTCCGCGTATTCTATTACTCGTTGCCTATTCCTCTGACGAGGGTTCATGAGAAAGTGGGGGAGAAGTGAGCGATTTGGTTAAAACGAAAGCTGCTTGCAGTGCTTCTGTAGGACAAAGCGGAAAACATTCTTTGCAGTTCCAGCACTCCTTGGCGGCTATTTCCGGAATGAAACTTATCTCTTTCCTTATTCCTCTGTCAACAAAACCAACAGCGTTCTTTTTCTTGACCTCATCACAGTATCTCACACACAGACCACAATGAATACAAAATGAGGCCTCTTTATCAAAACGGTCTTTGTCTGCTCCATACTCCTGGGCCAAATCCAGCAATTCCGGTGAATCCGGGGCATGAGCCAGTTGTAATTCTAAGATCATTTTGCGAATTTTATCTATCATCTCAGATCTGGTTCTTACTATCAGATTTTTTTCTACCGGGTAAACGCAGGAAACTACGCGCTTCATCCAGTCGCCAACCTGTACCTCAACGATGCAAAGGCGGCAGCCCCCAAATGGTTCCAATTTTTCGTGGTGACATAGTGTGGGTATCGATATGCCGGCACTTTGGGCGGCTTCCAGGACGGTCATTCCTTGGCTTGCTTCGACTTCTTTTCCATCAATCCGGACAAGGATATCACTCATTTTTCTTTGCTCTTTCTGGTTATAATTCTTTTTTCTTCAGCGATAGGAGGCGGAACAGACTCCCCTGAAATCTTATTCACCGCGCCAAAGCGAGAGGGACAAACTTCAAAGCAGGTTCCGCACTTTGTGCATTTCTCTTGGTCGATTATGTGGATCTTCTTTTTGTCGCCATCAACCGCATCTGCAGGGCACTTTCTTGCGCAAATCATACAGGCCTGGCACTTATCCGGGTCAACATGGTACGTGATTAGCTCCTTGCAGGACAAAGCCGGGCATCTCTTTTCCTTGATGTGGGCCTCATACTCATTTCTGAAATAGCGCACCGTGCTGAGAAACGGGTTAGGGGCACTCGTACCTAATGCACAAAGTGAAGCCTCTTTCGCTACCTCGCTAAGCTCCTCTAAAAGCTTGATGTCACCCTCGTTTCCTTTTCCTTCGGTGATATTCGTGAGGACTTTAAGCATCTGCCTCAGACCTTCACGGCAGGGGACGCATTTACCACAGGATTCATCCGTGAGGAAGTCAATGAAGTACCTGGCGACGTCAACCATACAGGTGTCTTCATCCATTACGATCATCCCACCTGACCCCATCATCGAGCCAGCCTTGGAGAGTTCATCAAAACCGACTTCCAAATCTAACAGATTTTCAGGGATACATCCTCCAGACGGCCCTCCGGTCTGCACTGCTTTGAATTTCTTGTCTCCCGGGATTCCACCGCCTATTTCGAAGATAATATCTCTAAGGGTTATACCCATTGGCACCTCCACAAGGCCGGTATTGGTTATCTTACCGACCAGGGAGAAAATTTTCGTGCCCTTGCTTTTTTCGGTTCCAATTTTAGTAAACCAGTCAGCGCCTTTATTGATTATAAGCGGAACATTAGCCCATGTTTCAACATTATTTAAAACGCTGGGGTTATCCCAAACGCCCTTGACAGCGGTGTGGATATATTTTGGTCTGGGTTCTCCGGCCCTGCCTTCCAATGCCGTCATCAGAGCACTCGATTCACCACATACGAAAGCGCCTGCTCCTTTGTGCACGATAATATTGAAATTAAAGTTTGAACCAAGGATGTTTTTCCCAAGAAAACCGTACTCCTCAGCCAGCTTGAGAGCGATGGTCAAATTCTCTACTGCCAAGGGGTATTCCTGTCGAACGTATATATAGCCCTCGTGTGAGCCGATGGCATAGGCGCCAATCATCAACCCCTCGAGGACGGAGTGGGGATTCCCCTCGAGAAGGCTCCGGTCCATATAAGCACCAGGGTCTCCCTCGTCTGCATTGACGATCACATATTTTATATCTCCGGGGGCATTGCGCGATTCTTCCCACTTTCTCCCGGCAGGAAAACCGCCACCACCTCTACCTCTCAGGTTGGACTTTTTGACTTCCTCCAATACTTGCTCGGGGGTCATTTGGGAAAGTGCTTTTTCCAACGCTGAATAACCGCCAATTGCCAGATAGTCATCGATGCTCTTGGGATCAATACTGCCGTTGGAGCCTAAAACGAGCCGCTTTTGATTCTTGTAGAAGGGGATTTCAGATTCGTTAATTATCTTTTCATCGGTGTTGAGGTCAGTATAGAGCAAACGCTCTACGATCCCTTTCTCTTTCACCGCCTGGGATACAATCTCAGGGATATCTTCAGGCTTTATTTGGAAATAGCAGCTTTCCTCAGGGTGATTAACGATAATCGGACCCCTCTCACAAAAGCCATGGCAACCGGTCTTGCGGAGGTCCAATTCTGCACTTAAACCTTGTTTTTCAATCTCCGTTTCAATGCTCGCGGCGACATCTCCACTACCGGTAGCATGGCAAGCAGATCCGGAACAGAGTGTAATACAAGGTTTTTCGGGATCCCTGTCGGACAGGATGCCTTGCCTTAATTTTTCCAATTCGGATGGTGAATTTATCCTCGGCATAATTCTTCCCTACTCGAAGTTTTTTAACACGTCTGCTGTCTTGCCCGGTGCGATCTTCCCGTGGGTCTTCCCATCGACTTCCATCACCGGTCCTAAAGCACAACAGCCAAGACAGTTAACCGTTTCCAGGCTGAATTTCAGATCCAGGTCCGTTTCACCAGGTTTAATTCCAGTCAGGTCTCGCACCGTGTCGAGAACACGCGTCGCACCACGAACATGACAGGCAGTCCCCACACAAATGTGAATCTCATGGCGTCCTTTAGGCACTAAACTAAAGGCTTTATAAAAGGTAGCAATGTGCTGTATCCGGGCTAAAGGAACCTGTAATTTTTCGCTCACCCTCTCCAATGCTTCTTTAGGAAGCCAATGATTTTCGGTCTGAATCCCCAGTAATATTTGAATCAGCGAACTGGCTTCGCCCTGATACTTATCAATGATCTGATCAACTCTATCGTTATCCATATCCGCTATCCTAATTTTCTTCTTACACTAATTAAATACCTGTTCTTTTAACTCAGCGCAGAGCATAGCGCTTCTGGCTATTATCGTACCTGACCAATCCATGCCTTGACGAGCTATTCATGTGTCTTGATACTTCAGAAGGGTTTAGTCCTAACATCTCAGACATTTCTCCGGTTGAAAGGGGTTTTTCCCGCAGGAGCAACACAATTTGACTGACAGCCAATTTATCGAGAATTAATTCATTAAATAACCGATTGACCTTCTCACTGGCAAAAAAATTATTATAGGCTTCTTCCGATTGAAACGGCACTCTCAACTTCTCTCTTTCCACCAGCTTAACGTAGGGGATTAATTTAGAAACGGCTTCAAGTTTGAACTTTAAAATTTTCCTGTTAATTCCTTCGGTTTTACCGAGAGGCCCTATTTCCTCCACCTGCTTGCAAAAATCGTTTGTGATATCGGCAAGAAGAAGACCATCACCGGATGACATAAATTCAATCCTTAATCTGTCCGGATTCAGCCCAATGTGTTCCATTATCTTTTTAAATATCAGCACATTGCTCAGGGCACCGTAATTTCCATGAGTTATATAATTGCATTCATTCAAACGGCAACCCCCAATAAATACCCCGTCTGTCCCATTTGAAAAGGCTCTGAGAATAAATTCCAGGTCGACTCTACCGGAACACATCACGCGGATGAGCCTCATGTTAGTTGAGTATTGCAGTCTGGAAACTCCAGCCATGTCAGCAGCGCCATACGCTCACCAATGGCATACAAAACCTATTATCCTGGGTTTAAATTGAAGTTCTGTACTCATTCGTTCTCAACTCCTTTTACGCTTTGATCTCCTCATCTAGACACGCAGCATCAATTTGGCATAAGAGCTCTTCATCGGTAAAGTGCTTAAGATAAATAGCATTTGTGGGGCACTTTGCGTTACAAAGGCCGTCTCCTTTACAAAGGACAGGATTGACCCAGGCCTTTCGGCCCTGTTGTGTCTCGCGAAATTCTATGGCACCGTACGTACAAGCTGTTATACAAGCCCCACACGATACACAATCGTTCTCTTTTACCTCGCAAATCGAACCCGAGACGGTTACGGTATCATGTGAGAGAAGGGTTAAAGCACGACTTGCAGCCCCATAAGACTGGTTGATCGTTTCCGGTATGTGCTTGGGATATTGAGCCGTCCCACACAGAAAAACGCCTTCCGTGCCGAACTCAACAGGTCTTAATTTTACATGCGCTTCTTTGAAAAAATCATCCGGTCCCAGAGTGACCTTGAATAATTGAGCTATTTCCTTGTTTCCTTCAGGGGGAATAACGGCAGCGGCCAGAGAAATGTAATCGGCATCTATAGCAAGCTTTTGACCTAAAATGGGATCACTCACGGCAACCCTTAAAACTGGACGATCTTCCGCCTGAGCAGCTTCAACCTGAGGTTTATCATCAGGCTTGAAGCGAATGAACTTAACATCGTTATCTGACGCTTCCCGGTAATAATCCTCTGCGAACCCATATGTTCTGATATCCCGAAAGAGTATGTAGATATCCATCTGAGGATTTATCTTTTTCAGTTTGAGGGCGTTTTTGATGGACTGGTTACAGCATATCCGGGCGCAATAATTTCGATCTTCCTGTCTGCAGCCGACGCATTGGATCATCACCAGGCTTTGGGCGCCGATAAGACCTTCTTCTCCCTTAATGATCCGGTCCTCCAACTCGAGGCCGGTCATCACCCTGTCATCTTCCCCGTGAAGGTATTCGGTAGGTTTATAAGCCTCGGCACCAACTGCGATGACGGTTACGCCGTGTTTTATCTCTGAAACCCCTCTTTCAGATTTTACCCGGGTCAGAAAATTTCCGACATACCCGGTCGCCTCGGTGATGGTAGAATCCGTATATACATGAACTGCGGGATGCTGATAAACCGTTCGCACAAGGTCACCTAAATGGGTCTGAACATCCATCCCATCCAGGGTGTAATGGATTTTTCTTGCCATTCCTCCCAGGTCTGTATCCTTTTCCAGAAGGTGAACCTCATGTCCCTGGTTGGCTATGGAGAGAGCACAAGTCATGCCGGCTATACCGCCGCCAACCACTAACGCCGACTTGTTTACCGGCAAATCTATTTCCTGCAATGGATCCAGAAGGCAGGCGCGTGCTATCGACATCCGGGTTATATCCTTAGCCTTTTCGGTGGCGTCTTCCTTTTCGCGGGAGTGGACCCAGGAGCAATGTTCTCTGATATTGGCCATTTCGAAGTAATACTGGTTGATTCCCCCCTCCCTGAGCGTATCCCGAAATAACGGTTCAAGGGTCCTGGGAGAACAGGCCGCGACAACCACGCGATTGAGATTTTTTTCCTTGATTGCTTCCGTTATTGAACTGGCTGAATCAGTAGCACAAGAAAACAACTGTTCCTGAGCGTGGACAACGTTGTCCAGAGTCTTGCAATATTCAACTACTGAAGGGACATCTACCACCCTTCCGATATTAGCACCGCAATGACACACAAAAACACCGATCCTGGCTTCTTTTCTCGATACATCCTTTTCGGGTG
This sequence comes from Desulfobacteraceae bacterium UBA2156, assembly GCA_002328165.1. Taxonomy (GTDB): domain Bacteria; phylum Desulfobacterota; class Desulfobacteria; order Desulfobacterales; family UBA2156; genus UBA2156. The sequence continues at coordinate 10,514 of DCWS01000033.1, forward strand.
GATATTTCCTTTCTGTGTCCAGCTTCCAGCGCCTGTAGTCAAGAAGTTCACCACACTGGGAGCCCGCGCCGCTGGCGGAAAAAACTGACTCGGGGATATCCATAGGACCCTGAAAGGCACCGCTTACAAAGATCCCGGACCGGGTCGTTTCCATAGGATTGGCTGGAATGGCTTTGCAGAATCCGTGTGAATTGAGGTCGATTCCGAACTTAGCGGCCAGACTCTCATAATCGGCAGGCGGATTCAATCCAACCGATAATACCACCATATCGAATTCTTCCTCAATTACGCCTTCGTCCGGGGTGGCATATCTTACAATTACATTTTTACTTTCCGGATCCTCTCCGACTATAGATGCGTAACTTCTTAGAAACCGGATCCCAGGGAGTTTCTCGGTTCTTTGGAAAAATGATTCGAAATCCTTGCCATGGGAACGAATATCGTTATGGAATACGGTACACTCCGCATCGGTGACATGATCTTTTGTTGAAATCACCTGTTTTTGGGTATAGGTGCAACATACGGCAGAACAATAGCTATTATCTCCAGGGGTGACCCGTCTGGAACCGACACATTGAAACCAGGCGATTTTGTGAGGATGCTTCCTGTCGGAAGTACGTAGTATCTCACCTTCGTAAGGCCCGGTGGCGCATAAGAGCCGTTCGTAGTCCATACTGGTGACGACGTTCTGAATCTTGCCATAGCCATATTCATTCTTCACCTTGGGATCAAATGGCTCAAGGCCGGGCGACAGAATTATCGCCCCTACGTTTACATCTATCTTCTCCGGTGTTTGCTGAAAATCTATGGCGTTGCTCTTACATACGCTTTCGCAAATACGGCATTTCTCCTCTTTAAGGTAAATACAGCTATCATCGATATATGCAACAAGGGGAATTGCCTGAGAAAAATATATATGGACGGCTTTATTCTGCGATATTTCCTGATTAAAATGATCCGGGTATTCAACCGGGCAATATTCCGCACAGGTCGTACAACCCGTGCATTTATCCTCTATAATGTATCTGGGTTTCTTGGTAAGGGCTACTTTAAAGTCTCCTGCTTCGCCTTCTAGACTGCCAACTTCAGTATGGGTAAGGATCTCTATATTCGGATGCCGGCCGACCTCGACCAGTTTGGGTGAGAGGATTCACATGGAACAGTCATTAGTCGGAAAGGTCTTGTCAAGCTGAGCCATATGACCGCCAATGGCAGGTCCTTTCTCGACCAAATAAACTTTAAAACCAGCAGTGGCAAGATCAAGAGAGGCTTGAATACCGCTGATTCCGCCGCCAACAACCATTACGTCGACAAATTTTTTGTCTACAAAATTCTGGCAGAGTTGTTGAACTTTTTCTTCTATCAATATTTCGTTTTCCACTTTCAATCACCTCGTTAAGTTTCTTTGGTTCTCTAAATCATTTCTGCAACAATCTCCGTGATGTCTTTGATCACTAAGCTTTCACTATCTTCCAGGGTTAACCTGCTTTCCTCGAAGTGGGTAATGCAGTATGGGCAGGAAGTAGCCAGCACCTCGGCCCCAACGCCCACAGCTTGTTCTATTCTGAAGTCGGAGAATCTTTCACCCTTTGGTGTTTCCATCCAAATCCTGCCGCCTCCACCGCCGCAGCACAGACTGGTTTCCCGTGACTCGGGCATCTCATTTAGCTCTAAAGCGGGTATCTTTTTTAACACCTCACGGGGCTCTTCATATATGCCGTTGTGCCGACCCAGGTAGCATGGGTCGTGATAAGTCACTTTCTTACCGTACTCCTTGTTAAGCTCGAGCCGGCCCTCATTTATAAGCTCAGATAAATATTGGGTAATATGAACCACTTCAAAGTTCACCATGAATTCGGGGTACTCATTTTTGAAGGTATGATAGCAATGGGGGGAAGAAACAAGGATTTTTTTCACGCCATTATCAATAAAGTTCTTGATATTTTCCTTGGCCAACCGCTTGAATAATTCCTCATCTCCGGTCTTGCGGATGCTTTCCCCACAGCAATTTTCCTGGGTACCCAGAATACCGAAATCTATCCCTGCCTTGATAAGAATACTGGCCGTGGCGGCAGCTACCTTTTTTAATCTGGGGTCATAGCTCAGGTAGCAGCCGGAGAAATATAAAACTTCCATCTCCTCGTTAAACGGTTTTACAGACAGGCCTTCAGTCCATTTTGCCCTTTCTTTTCGTTGCTCATTCAATGGGTTGCCTTCGGCGGCGAGGCTTGCGCTTACCCCGCGTATAGGCTTGGCGGTATTGGGAAAGACCCCGTATTCGGTGGCAATCCGGCGCAAGGATACCCCGGATTCTATTTGTCTGACGTCCCTGGGGCACTGTTGAGGGCATGCTCCACAGGTCGAACAAAGCCATATATCGTTACTTTCTATATCCGTTAAACCGAATGTGGCTTCGCGGACTATCTTGCGCATACTAAAGGTTCTAACCCTGTTCCATGGACACACGACATCACATAAACCGCATTGATAGCATAACTTGAAGGCTTTGCCACCGTTGGCTTTTATGACATCTACGATCTCATTATAGTCGGCTACGTTCTCCACGGTCTTTATTAATCCTCATTTACGTATGGTTCAAAGGCTCACCGTTCAGGGTTACCCTGTCGGAATATCCTCCTGTGTTCAATGATATGTATTTTCATGCAAAAGCCATGGATCAAGGATATTGAACCTCTGAATGGTTAAAATAATTTACTCCTTCTTTGACAGCCGGGTAAGGGTATCAATGATCTTATCTAAACCATATTTGTCTGCCAGTGATTCCAATCCGACTGCCAACTCCTCCTGCTCTTCCTCTTCATCAACTTCCTCTTCCCTTTCTTCTAAAACCAGGGCATCAGCTAAACACCACTTCACACACATGGGCTCATCTTCGCCTTCACACATATCGCATTTTAAAGGCAGACCGGAATCGGGTTCTTTGAACTCGTCTCTGGATGGGCAGGAAGCCCGGCAGAAAGAACACTCGTCGTATTCCTTTCCGTCAATCGTGTATTTGTCTCTGCCGGCACATTCGGCCGGAGCATAATCACCTGCGTATACTGGAACATATATGTCTTTATACGGTTCGCAAATCACCCGAATGCGCGCCCTGGCCGGATTATTGCTGCTGTATTTCGGCTCAGCATGAGAGGCGGAGCAGATGACCTCGCATGCCCGGCAACCATTGCATTTTTCAACATCAATTCTGATTGTTTTAACTATTTTTTTCTTTTTCTCACCCTTCACGGTTGTACCCCCTTCGCTTTATTCCGCCTCTTTTTCCGGCGAGATCTCTTTGGAAGTATCACCTTCACCATCCGTCAATATTTTTCTCTGTATAAAGTCTTCGCTTACGTAATCCAAGCCAAGTTCAACCAACGACTCTTGCGTTGGGATACCCTCTTTATTCCACCCTTTGAGCTTGTAATACGAATCCAGGAGCTCAGCTTCAAGTTCGGGAAATCTTTTTTTCCAGTGGGTTTCGGGCGGCTTCTCGTCTTTTCTTCTCAGACCGCGCCTTATGTTGATGGCTCTCACCAGCGTTCGGTACCTCTTGGTGGCCTGCGTCAGTTTGTCTTCATCCATATCGATTCCGGCGCCGGCCGAGATAAATTTCGGAAAATTGTGGATATGATATGGCGGTTTCAGGTGAAATGATGATACGCCGGTGCACATTCCGAGGGCATCATCAATGTAGTGCATCTGTTCCATCCAGTCGACAATATCGCAAACCATGGGAACCGTTGGGTAATAGGGCATCGAGTTTTCTCCGCGCGGCTCCCAGTCCAGGAAATATTGCTTAAACTTATCATCAGGAACCTGGAACCAATCCTTTACAAACTTTTCTCTGTGCTCTCGTTTAGGAAAAGGTGTCTGGGGGAACTGGCCTTCAATCTGGGTGATGTTAATCTTCTCGCCGGTGCAATACATCAGAAAATAGATAGGATTCAGCATGCCCAGTTTGAGAGGCAACTGCTCATGTTTTTTAATATTGTTATGCGCATATTCTTCTGCGCCCTTACCGATCTCTTTGGCCGCCCAATAAGTGCCATTGGCCAAAACATCTCCTATCCCTTCACGGTGGACAATTTTGTCAATTAACCAGTAAAACTTTTCCTCGTTGTCGGACGGCAGTCCCGGCAAGTCTTCGTCAGTTAAAATGCCGTTTTCGTATAGTTCAAGGGCAAAGGCCATGACCTGGGGGGTTGAGTAGCCATCCATGCCATACTCCGTAGCACGCTGAGCGATTGTTAAACCGAATTTCAAGTTTGACATTGCCGCCATTGTGTACGTAAGTTTCGAGAAGCATTTCATCATGTACGTAGGAAGTCCCGGCAGGGTGATCGTTGCGCCGCATTTCATCGGGCAGTTATAGCAACTTATCAGTCGGGTCCTCGCCGAATCCAAAGTGTCGAACCACTCTTTTGCGATTTCCTCCGTCCAGTATTCTCTTCTGCGATGGCGCGCATTTCCCCAGGAAAAGTTTTCGGTATGCCACTTCTCATCATGGATTGCCATCTCCTGTGGTGACCCAAGCACGGATAAAATGGGGATGACCCCCGGAATTGGGTTATCTTCGCGCCATTTTATATACTCCAGCACTTCGTTGCATTGCTCAAAGTATTCGGCCGGTCGGGCGATATTGATGTCACCCGTTCCGCGCACAACAATCGCTTTTACTCTTTTGTCTCCCATAACGGCGCCACCACCGCCCCGACTGGCACTGGACCTGCCCTGTTCGATGGAAGCATAATACACCCTGTTTTCACCGGCCAGGCCGATAGATACTACCTGGGCTTTGGGCTCATTTAGCTCCTGCCGGATGAGTTGCGCAGTTTCATTAGAGCCTTTACCCTGTAGATGAGAGGCATCCCGTATTTCAACTTTGTCGTTATTGATCCACAAATAAATCAGATCGGGAGATTTACCGCGCAGGATCACTTTGTCATAACCGGCATACTTCAATTCGGGTGCCCAAAACCCCCCCATCATTGAAAATGCCATTAACTTGGTCTGAGGAGAAATGGTAGTCACAATGGTGCGATTACAACCGGTAGCCGGTGTGCCGCATAAAAGACCGGCGCCGAATATGAGTAAATTCTCGGGAGAAAAAGGTTCAACTTCCGGGGGAACCCTGTCCCACAATATCTTGGCGTTAGTACCTAGACCCCCCAGATAAAGCTCAGTGTCTTTGGGGTCTGTTTGTACCCTCTCAATGTTTCCCCTGGTTAGATCAATTTCTAAATTAAATCCTGTTTCTGCGTACCTCATTTTTTTCCTCTTCTATGTTACCTGAATCCGTTATTGGCCGGGTCGAAACTGTTGGTCATGATCTGGCTTATGATTTTACTGACGATCAGCGTTGACCCGGAGATCAGGGGCGGTCGTTTATGGCTATAAATTAGCTATAAATTAGCTATAAAATAGTTATAGGAAGTTCTCCGGACTTTGTCAAGAAAAAAACTTATTGGATGGGCGGCGCGGTATTCAAAGAGCGATGACGGGCTTTTTAGGAGGCCGGGTTCATAATCCCTGGGCATCATATTGACGGGTCAGCGCCCGTTCTACGGACCAAGGAGGGAAACAGGAAGGCCAATTGAACAATCTGTTTGCTGAGCGCACACAGGCATCTGAGTGCGTTTTAATTTCCGCTGCCATGGCATTTAGCGTCGTAACATCGCACACTATCCCAATGTTGTTTCAAGTGGCGATAAATGGGATAATCACCAAGGTAGGAAATCCTGCGATATCCCTATCTCGTCTATTACCTCATTTTTTTCTCTTTGAACTCCAGACAGCCATCCTTATATGAAGACCTAATCACATATAGATGAAAGTTATCATCGCCGGCTTTTACTGATGTGCCTGTTTTTCTATCCAGCCTGGTTCAGCTGCCGACTATTTCGATCGGCCTTCAAAAGGATCAGAAGGTGGGCGTGTTGTGCACTGGCGGGCCCTCTCTGTCCTCAAAAATTATTCAAAATTGCGGCGCTGATCCATTCCGATGTATTGCCAAAGGGCTGAAAGATCAACCGCAGATGTCGGCCATCTTGAAAAGGGATCGTGGTAGCTTCGATAATGCGGCTTTGAAAAAGAAGATCGTTGAAGGTGCCCTGAATATGATCCGTAAACATCCGGGAATCGGGGCGTTATTGTTGGAATGCAGCGACATGCCGCCGTACGCCGCGTAGGTGCAGCGGGCGATCAAACTGCCGGTCTATGATTTTGTCACCCTGATCAAATGGGTGCACAACTCGGTAGCCCAGAAGCCGTACTACCGATTCATTTGATGGGTTTCGGCTATTAACGCAACATTCTTAAACATGCATAAAATATCTGAACTTGCCTTAAATTTGTATAATCTGAAGGCAGAATATGCCATCGCTTGGTACGTCGATAGCACAACTTTTTATGCGGCTTGTTTTTCTAAAGTTTAGTTTTTATTTTTCTTTAGCGTGTTGTTTATCTCTTTCCTCGGTAATGCAATAGATCCCTTTCCCTTTCATGGCCGGTTCGAAACATTGATTGTCGGAAATACAGGCGGCCTTTTGAAGATCCCCGGATTTCCAGCGGTTGATCAATCCCGGCTCCCGGATAAACGGCCGTGACAGGGAAATATAATCGGTCACACCTTTGTCCACCAGTCGTTCGGCCACTTCGTAAGATCGATTGCCGCCGACAAGGATCAATGGCACGTCGATTTTTGCCCGAAATGCTTTGGCGGCTTCCTGAAAATAAGCCTCTTTTTCTTCTTTATTTATTCCCACCCGACTGCCATGCAGTTTAGGATTGTGGAGCATGCCGCCGCTGATTTCTATAGCGTCGATTCCGCCTTCGGTCAATATCTTCCCAACCTGAACCGAATCCTCAAGGCTTAATCCGCCATCTATGAAATCCTGCGAATTCATCTTAATCAAAACCGGACAATCGGTACCTACCGCATTCCTTGTGGCCAGTAGGACCTCCCTATGGATTTTAGCCCGGTTGCGGATATCACCCCCATATTCATCGGTGCGCTTATTAAAAGCAGGTGAAAGGAACTCACTCAAAAGATACCCATGTGCTGAATGAATCTGCACCCCGTCAAAACCGGCCTCTTTTGCCCTTTCAGCTCCTCTGGCGAATGCTGCTACAATTTCTTTTATCTCAGCCACTGTAAGTTCCTGGCGTGGTCCTTTTGCAATCCCCTCAACCTTTGAAGGCGCAAGAGATATCTGCCCGGTCAATTTGGCATTGGCAAAAAATCCGGCGTGGGCCAACTGCATGACAATTTTGCCCCCCCTTTCGTGTACCGCATCGGTCATTGTTTGCAGCCCTGAGATCAATTCATCTTTATGCACCCCCAGCTGCCAGGGACCTGCCTGGCCGCGAGGATGAACATATGCGTGGCTGGAGATGATCAGGCCTATACCGCCTTCGGCCAGTTTGACCATACAATCCTTCAGCCTGGGCGTGACAGCACCATCATCGGCCGCCATTCCCTCCCATGTGGCTGATCGAACGAACCGATTAGCCAGTTTCATTCCATTTATTTCCGTTGCTTCAAATAATTTTGACATTGAATTAACCTCCTAATAGATTATTTATTTAAACCTGCCATGCTGGCCTTCAGCCCCGCAACCAGTTCCTTGGGATCCTTTGGCGAGATCGGAAAATCGGGTTGCGCATCCATCCCAAAAAAGTTGACGATCGTCTGCGAGCATGTATCAGGACGAATGGTTTTGAAGGCGATCAACGGGTTTTCCCTATGGGGTATACCGATGCTCGTGAAATTGTAAAAAAGAGAAATGTCATCGTCCTTCAATTTCAGGGGTAACACTATTGAGCGGTTTCCTTCCCCTTAATCATTTTACTGAGCTTGTCCAAAGCCTTGGAGGTTTCCTCCCGGAACTTGCCGAATCCCTTTGACGTTTCCCCCTTCATCTTTTCCATCGTGCCCTGCAATTCATTCAACTGCTTTTGCATATCCATATCGCCGCCTGTTCGATTGTAGGCGATAACAGCTACAATCAGGGCGATGATCGAGATCAGGAGCGCCAGCGTAGACCTGAATCCCCCTTTGACTTTAGCCGTCTTTTTCTCCTTAGTCATGTTCCCGCCTCCTCTTTTACATCATTTCCAATATAGTTAGCGTCCATCCTTTTCCGTATCAGCAATCTTGAACACTGAACCCCAAACCCTGAATCCTTACTTCTTTTTTTCTTCAGCTTCCCCTGCGAACTTTTTCAAGTCCTCGGCAAGCTCTTTTAATTTCTGATCAACCAGATAATTGATGATTGATTCCGATATGCGCCGTCTCTTCCGCCGAAGCCGAACGTATCGCCGAATATATCTTCATAGCTCTAGTAACGCCCGAATTCCTACCCGAATGCTCTATATTTTTATCACATTTATGGTGCAACATACAGCCAGGATTATAGGAAGAGAGTCCTCCTCACGGTTTCCTCCCGTTTCGGTAAATTGTCGGACGGGCTTCACTCCCACCGCACAGCGCACATGTCGTCCTAGGGTGCTGGCGGGGACACGCCAGGTGATTTCCAGTATGGGTTAGCCTCCTGTAATCACATTAAATTATACAACCTCGTATCGCAAATAATGTCAATGATGAACAGAGCCGAATAAATGGCGTAATAATTGTAATAAAAAGAACGCCTGCATCAGTGGCAACAGATTCCAAATTGCCCAGATTTTAGGCATCTGCTCAATCATTGTGTTAGATAATTTTTAAAATCCTATCAATACCCATCCCTTATTTACGCCCACAATTCGTCAAGAATGAAGATTTGACCCCGTTGGTTTTTTCACTTATACCATAACCTGGTTATCCGAAAAGCCCAAATGACAAATTTCCTCAATTAAAAATATTTCTCAACTTAAAATAAAACTATAATAATAAACGGGAGGCAAACAATATGAAACTAGAAACAGCTTTTTCAATGGACACATCCAGCATCAAGTATGGTCCAGGTGTTACCCGCGAAATTGGCTGGGACATGGAAGAGCAAGGATCACATCGTGTAATGGTAGTGACGGACGCCAATTTAACCGAGAGCGAAGCGGTTGCGGTCACACTCGAATCATTGTGCAAGCATGGGATCGATGCCATCTTGTTCGATCGGGCCAGTGTGGAACCCACGGATATTTCTTTTAAAGAAGCCATTAAGTTTGCCGAAGACGGCAATTTTGACGGCTTTGTCGCTGTCGGCGGGGGTTCCAGCATGGATACCGCCAAAGCCGCTAATTTATACGCCACATACCCGGCAGAATTTATGACCTACGTCAACCTGCCTATCGGGAAAGGCGAACCGATTCCCGGCGCATTAAAACCACTGGTGGCGGTTCCGACAACTGCCGGCACGGGCAGCGAAACGACCGGCGTGGCCATTTTTGATTTTCTGGAAATGAATGTCAAAACCGGTATTGCACACCGCGCGCTGCGGCCGGTAAAAGGCATCGTAGATCCAAATAATACCCGAACGCTTCCCAAGATGATTGCAGCCTGCACCGGACTGGACCAGCTCACCCATGCGCTGGAAGCCATGACCGCTTTGCCCTATAACCAGCGACCCGCACCTGAGCATCCCAAGATGCGCCCGGCATATCAGGGATCCAACCCCATCTCCAACATCTGGGCCTCTCGGGCTATTGAAATGATCTCCCGGCATCTGGTCGGTGTGGTTGAGGATTCTTCCGACGATGAAGCCCGCGGAGAGATACTGCTGGCTGCAACCTATGCCGGCATTGGCTTCGGCAACAGCGGGGTTCATCTGGCGCACGGCATGTCATATCCCGTATCGGGGATGGTTCACGATTATGTGCCCGAAGGATATCCACCGGAACACCCTCTGGTTCCACACGGAATGGCGGTTGTTCTGAATGCCCCGGCGGTTTTCCGATTCACTGCTCCGGCGAATCCGGAACAGCATCTGTACGCCGCTAAACTGATGGGCAAGGATATTTCCAGCGTATCTCCCGATGATGCCGGAGAAGTGCTATCAACTGCAATTATCGAGATAATGCGCAAGGTTGAAATGCCCAACGGGCTCAGCGCCGTGGGTTACGATCCGGATGATGTCGACAAACTGGTAGAGGGAACATTACCCCAGCACCGAGTGACCAAGCTGTCGCCCCGGCCGGCAAGTGCTGAGGATTTGAAGCAGCTGTTTCTGGATTCGATGGAGCTGTGGTAAAAACAGAGGTCGGAGGAATAGAGCTGAAGACAGAGGACCCAGAGTTCAGGTTTCAGTGTCCAACCCCTTGCCAAGAGGGGTTGAAGCTTTTGAATTGATAACTATTAAAAAAGACAAAGAAAAATATTTCGGTGAGAAAAGTTGTTCTTCAAAGAGCGCTTTGACAGCGGCACAAAACTTTTTAAGAGTTAGCATTCCAGAAGCAACTGATTTTACCAATAAACACAAACCATCACGTGCCTGTGCATGGTTGATTACTTTATGAATACCGTTACTGATTGCCACATTGTTTTTCCAAAAAAATTATTTGTCTCACACCAGATGCGGCACTGTGCCCCATTGGGGGTGCGAAACTTGAGTCGGGCACCTTCCAGGACCAAAATTACAAGCCACCCCCTCTGGGAGCGGTAATTTAATTGAAGAAATAAAAAATTACTAATTTACCGGATAGTTATCCAACAATCCCTGTTATTATGCTTGAAGTGAAAGGACCCTGAAAAGGGTGGCGTTCGATCTTTTTTAATCCAGCTGATTCAAGCATCCCCATGATCTGCTCTTCAGAGTAGGATTGGCCGGCATTTGTTCCCAGCAGCATATTTAAAGAGAAAAGGGCCGGGAATAGAGGGCCATCCATGGTGTTATCTAAGATAAAATCATGAACAACCACCAGACCGCCTGGTTCGAGGACAGCCACCGTTTTGTTGATAATCATCTGGCAATTTTCATGGCCTTCTGCATGTAAAATATTGGAGAGCAGGGCAACGTCATATGTCCCCTGAATACCGTCTTCCAAATAGTTTCCACCGATGAAATCTATCCTGTCACTCAAACCGAACTTTTCAATAATTTTTTTCGCATACGGCTGCGTCGAGGGCAAGTCATAGACCGTTGCTTTGAGCCGGTGGTTTTTTAGACAGAAATAAACGGCGTATGTCCCGGGACCGCCCCCGAGATCGATCAAATGTTGTCGGTTGGAAATGTTGATTTGATTAGATAACCGGGGTGCCAGACCCCTGGCCAGGTTGAACATACCCATGTTGAAATTCTTTCTTTGGCCCTTATCTTTTTGTGAAGCACTAGCCCTGATCGGTTTACCAGTTTTTACGGCCTGATCCAGCTGTGACCACGATTCGACCAGGTGGTGATGGTGCATGATGAAGTAACCGATATAATCTTGGGAGTCTTTTGAGAGAAAAGATTTGCTCGATCGAGTGTTCGAATATATGTCGCCTGTTTTTTTCAGTAGGCTCATCGCGGTGAGAGCGTTTAAAAACGTAGTTACCGCTCTTTTATCGAGGTTTAGTTTTTGAGCAATTTCGACGTCTGTTCGTCTTTTCTCCCCTATTGTAGTAAAAATATCGAGTTTGACACCGGCATGCAGCGCACAAGCCTTCCAGTAATCACCTGATATTTCTAACAATTGTTCTGGATTTATTTCAGGGGTATCCATACTTTTTTACTCATCAATATCTAATAAACCTGTTTATCACTTGTGAGTCTAAGAGTTATATTTTTTAAAGTCAAGAGACCCTCCAGGCACCTAAAAAAATTCGTGTTTAGCCTGTGCATGGATATCGGCTCGGGCACGGGTCAAGAAGGTCTACTGAAATCGAATTTGCGTTTTGATGATTGTATTTTCCGCTGAGTATTGGTATTGAATTTTGAATCAAGTAGGTTAATATGCCTAACGGTTCAAAATAATTCCAAAAGAGATCGACCTTATTCCTTTAAAAGACTCCAAACCCGACATATCCACCGGATTGACACCGGAATCGGGTGTTGCAACACGGGTCGAAAGGAAACGGCAACATATCAAAAAGGCGATGAAAAATAAGTATAAAAAAGCGGTTGTAACCGGTGGTGCGGGATTTATCGGTTCTCATCTGGTGGAGGCCCTGTTAACAAACGGTTGCCATGTAACAGTGATTGATAACCTATCAACAGGCTCACTTTCAAACCTGGAGCAAGTCAAGGATCATATTGTTTTTTTTGAAACCGATATCAGGGATCAGGACGCCTTGACCCGGGCGACAAAGGGATGTGATATTATTTTTCACCAGGCTGCCCGGGTATCGGTTCCCATGACGGTTGAACATCCGGTGGAATCAGCCATGATAAATGATGTGGGTACACTGATGGTCCTTGAAGCGGCTCGATTCGGAAACATTAAAAAGGTTATTTTCGCAAGTTCTTGTGCGGTGTATGGTGATGACCCCCGTCTCCCAAAAGATGAAAATATGTTTCCAGAGCCTCTGAGTCCATATGCAGTTCATAAACTCACTGGAGAGCTCTATTGCCGTCTTTATCATGATTTACATGGGATTGAAACGGTTTGTCTTCGTTATTTTAATGTGTTTGGACCAAAACAGGATTCATCGTCACCATATTCCGGTGTGATATCAATTTTTATGGCAAAGGCGGTTTCAGAAGAAGCCCCGGTGATTTATGGGGATGGAAATCAGTACAGAGATTTTGTTTTTGTCAAAGATGTGGTCAATGCAAATCTTCTTGCCGCAAACTCAGAAGATTTGGGAACAAAAATATTCAATATTGGGGCCGGAAATTTTATTCGAATCCACCAGCTTTGGAAGCTGATCTGTCAGATGAGTGGGGTGGATGTTGAACCAGAGTATAGGCCTGGGCGGCCCGGTGATATTCATGAATCGGTAGCAAGTACTGAACTGGCAAAATCAGTACTTGGGTTTAAACCCGCCTATTCACTTGAAGAGGGCCTTGAGATCACCCTAAAATGGCATAGCGGATCGTGAGCGGAGAATCATATATGAAGAATGAATTTACGAGGGTTCTTATAACAGGTGCTGCCGGGTTTATCGGCTTTCACCTTTCAAAACGCCTGTTAAAGGATGGGTACCGTGTAATCGGAATAGATAACCTGAGCCCTTACTACGATGTCACCCTCAAAGAGGCCCGGCTAGCAAGACTGACATCCTTTCAAACTTTCTCATTTTATCAAGCGGACCTTTCGGAAAGGGAAAAGGTAGAAAAAATATTTTCTAGCATTCAGTTTGACACCGTGGTCCATCTTGCCGCTCAAGCCGGCGTCCGGTACTCCCTGGAGAACCCCCACGCATATGTCAATTCAAACCTCGTCGGGTTTATTCATATTCTTGAAGGTTGCAGGCACCATGGAGTGAAACATCTGGTTTTTGCGTCTTCCAGTTCTGTTTATGGCGCAAACACGCTGATGCCTTTTTCAGTTCACCACAATATCGACCACCCGGTATCCCTTTATGCCGCAACGAAAAAAGCCAATGAGCTCATGGCGCATACCTATAGCCATCTCTTTGCGCTTCCCTGTACCGGTTTGAGGTTTTTTACGGTATACGGACCCTGGGGACGTCCTGATATGGCTCTTTTTCTTTTTACAAAGGCGATATCTGAGGGAAACCCGATCAAGGTTTTCAACCACGGTGAGATGCTGCGGGATTTTACCTATATTGATGATATCGTCGAAGGGATGGTCCGGGTTATGGGGAGATTACCCGAACCCGATCCAACTTGGGCAGGCGACCGACCGGATCCCGGGACCTCGTACGCCCCTTACAAGATCTATAATATTGGGAACAATAATCCCGTAAAACTCCTTGATTTCATACACGTGATTGAAAAGAGTCTGGGTAAATCGGCGGAAAAGGAATTTGTTGATCTTCAGCCGGGTGATGTTCCGAAAACCTATGCAAACATTGATGATCTGATAACAGATGTTGGGTTCAGACCCCGGACACCGATTGAGGTCGGTATCAAACGTTTTATCTCATGGTATGAGGAGTATTACCATGACCGCAAGGCAGAGGTAACCTAAAACAGAGGGTTTTCAAATCGATACCCGGATTATCGGTTTAAAGACCAAACCAAACACCAAGGTTAAAATGAAATACAATATAACCGGATCGGTATGTCAAGCCAAAAAAGGATAATTGGCACGTTCATATGAAACGGTTATCGATTTAAACGGAGAGATTTTTGAAATAAAGTCCTCCCCGAGCAGGCAGGTTATCAAAATTACAAAAAAAGAAGAGATCAGGGCAAAACCTGCCCCTGGACCGATGTAGGCTCGCAATGTCCTCCAAGCATAAAAGGATCAAAACGGTGGCGGTTGTCATCCCAATCCCTGATGACAGGACTGAGTCCTTTGCATTACGCATTGAATGTCCTATATGTCCCCGGTCTTTTGCCTGTACAGCGACGATTCCTCGTCTCTGCTTCCGAGAGGTGCTTGTCAAGCTTTTTGGCCATCTCCTCATCGCTGACAACCGCATCATTTCGACCCTGTCTCCGGAGCATTGTATTCTGTGATGCAAGCATTTCATCCATTTTCCTTTTCATGAAAACGATTTTGTATTCTTTGCTATTTGGAAGGTAATACAAAAGGGCAGATACCATTTTAAAAACCTTGCCGTGGCAGCTGTCCAGCCAGGAAGAGTCTTCTTTTATTTGCTTCACTTTTTCAAACTCATAATACCCGTGCGGATTATCCTCGTCTGCCTGCCGAATGTGATCCGTTATCACCTGCATTCCACCCGCTTCTAACATTTGCATCATCATCGATGTCCCGCAACGCGGTAACCCTGAGACGATAAAAACGGGCTCGGCCTTGCTTTTTGTCATCACTGTGTTCCGGAAAATAGATTCTATGGATCACTATGGCCAGGCCAATTTTTTTTGTTGGTAATTTATGGTGTTCCGTTTTTAGGACTTGCCCAGGGTCGTGTTTAACGAGGGCGAAAAGTGTTATGTCATTTAAATAAAAAAAGAATCCTGTCGGTTGGTCGATAGCGGTATTCCAAGATGGCTGGGTCTTGACCACACTTTTAGGGGGCGTAATGAAAGGGATGTATAACGATCATCAAATCTGTAGTTAATAAATACTTTGTAGGAATGTGACATGCAATGAGGAAATTGAGCACCATGTTCGAAGAATATTTATTCTTCCTCTTTCGGGTGGCATTCAATACAACCGGTCGGGCCCGTCGGGGGTAATTTTTCTTTCAATACTTTAAATGACATTTCCAGCGCTAGGTTATCCCTCTTCAATTCAAGGTGGCATATGATACATTGTTTGTGATAAGCGCGCATGTAATACATGATCATCGGGGGCGGGTCAGCGTCGCTTTTTTTAGATTTTTTCGGTGCCACTGTAAGTTCGTGACATTCGGGTGCCATGCAAGCCTTAATTTGAGTATTGTACTCCCATGTGTGATGACATACTGTGCACTTATAACCAAAGTGTAGGGAATGTGTGAGGAAAGACGGAGGTCTCTTAGGCGTTACCGATTTGGGTGGTTCAATTATAATTTTTCCCAAGGGAAGACTCATAATGTCTTCTGGCTCTTCTCCGGAGACCATCATTGGAGTTCCGAAAAAAATAGCCAGGACCAAACACATCATTCCAATAATAATTTTAAACATCCTCTTTATTCCCCCTAACAAAAAATCCAAATATATTTTCATCTTTGCCGTTTAAAGATAGAAAATCCCCACATTCTGGCCAAAATGGGATGGAGATTCCTTTTACTTTGCCATTTCAACCCCAAGGTTTAACCGGTCATCTCAGATTCAAAGAGGTACTTAATGATTTATAAATAAAAAAAATTCAACTAAAAAGTTTTATTTACAAAAAAATAATTAAAAAAAATGATGAAGTCAGAAGGAAATTGTCTCATCATGTACCCCTGACGGTCCGATTAACATAAACACACAGGCCTTTCAACTTAAATGAAAGGAATAAAAAACTGTTCCCTTTATTAAGGAAAAAACTCTTCGATTATTTTTCCTCTTTCAATAAATGACTCAATATTTCGACAGGTGTTGCCACAAACAGTCATCGCCTCCGCAACCTGTTCAACAACCGGATCCTCCTGCCCCAGGAGATGAATGGATTTTCTTAAAATCTTTTTTCCTTCTTTCAAATGATGCAATAACTCACCAAAAATTATTTTTCGCTTCTCATGTTTTTCTTTCTCGCTGGAAATAAGAGGCATAAGCCTCTGGATGGAATATTCCACCAAAGCATCTCTTGGTGCATCAAAATCCTTTGAAATTTTATCAAGAAATGAGAGGGACCTCCGGCTAATAACATAGGTTTTTTGTATTCGATCTTTTGATTGCAATACCGAATAATTTATGGCCCTTGCAATCGAACTTAAAGACTTAATATCTTCCGCCAAGTGATCAAAGAGTGACTTTTGCTTAATCCCCAAATGGGTTGCCACGATGGTAATGGCGCTGATCGTTTTTGCTGAGAGTTTGAATGTGGCCCTAACCGATTGCCGACCTCTCAGATCGGCCGAGGATGCCCCGGGTAAAGGAAAGCCCACAGCTAAACTCTCTTCTTCATATTTTTCCATAACTTCCTCCAAATCATCATTTTTCACTTTCACAACAACCGCCATCCTGATTGCAATGAACGGTTTGCGAGTCATTACGACAAATAAGTCAAACAAGCCTTGCACATTTATTTCATGTTGATCCACCTTTCACCCTTTGCCGGATCCGACAATTCGGAGAATCGGTGTGTTTATTTGGTTATGTCATGTTTTTATTCATTACTATATTATATTTTTTTAATTAATAATGTAAAATTTTTATTAATTATCATATTGACAAATAATAATTTATTCTTATTATTTTTGCAAGAGAAAAATTGTTTTATTAATCTTTTTTAAAAAAATTAACATAGGAGGTGTTATTATGGAACTTATAAAATGGGCCCCACAGAGAGATTTGTTCAATTTTCACAACCGTTTTGGTCGCATGTTTGATGACTTTTTTTGTCCGACCACAGGAAATGGTGAAGAGTTGTCGATGTGGAATTGGAATCCGGTTGTGGATATTTATGACAATGAGGACAATATTGTAATCAATGCCGAGCTTCCAGGTGTTGATAAAAAGGATATTCTGATCGATATAAAGGGGAAGGTTGTCACGTTGAAAGGTGAGCGCCTATCTGAAAACGAAACAAAAGACGAGACCTATTATCGGCAGGAAAGGTCTTTCGGGAAGTTCGAAAGGGTCTTTGTTTTACCGGTTGAAGTCAATTCTGACAAAGTCAAGGCTGATTTCAAAGACGGTGTTCTGAAAATCTTTATTCCAAAACCAGAGGAACAAAAAACAAAAAAGATCACGATCCATTAATCGTTTTTATTTCAACTCTCATCTCCGATTCCGGGGTGGTTCTAATCGAACCACCCCATTAGGAGTCAATTGTCGTATCGCCAACCCCGGTTTTTTCAAAAACCGAACCTTTCTATCTTTTCATTAGACATTCAAAAAAAAAACATATACTTTTTAACAACCGGTTTTTTTCGGGTTAAATCTTATTCTCATTTATCAAAGAGTTATGAAAACAGACCAGAACCTGCAGAGCGCCTAACAGATAAAGCGGTTAAAATTGCTTTCATTTCGTTCACAATTATTTAGGTACGGCTCGGTAGGAGACTAAAATGATTAGAAAATTATTCATAATTTTGTTTTTTATCTTTGTTTTGGCATTTATGCCGATTATTATGGATTCATAACTCTGCCTTCATTTAAAAAAGCAAAGACATTGGACACTCGGGATCACTTTATACAAAAAACAGCTTAGCCGCTAAAAGAGATTCCGGATTGACTTATCGGTATGGCCCCATGAAATCAACATCATACAACTTGGTCATGTCGGCCCTGTACAACGGCAAAAAAGGCGAACACCCTTCCTGTGTGGAACCCGACCTCGATTATCTGTCATGGCCCCATGGATGCCTGTGGTATCTCCTTTGAAGAATCTCAAGGCGGTTGTTCCTGCCGCCCATGAGGGATACTCGCCGATTTGAAAGTAATTTTTTTCAATCTGGACTTAAATAGGAGACTGTTTTATGGCCGCATGGGAAACCTATCTCAATGATCACAAAGACCGATTTGTCAGCGAATTAGTGGAATTTTTGCGCATCCCCAGTATATCCAGCCTTCCGGACCACGCGCCCGATGTACAGGAGGCGGCTGAGTGGGTCGAGACCCGAATGAAATCGGCTGGTATAGAATCTGTCCGGATTATACCTACAGAGGGACACCCGGTGGTCTACGGTGACTGGCTCCATGCACCGGACAAACCGACCGTGTTGATCTACGGTCATTTCGATACCCAGCCGGTCGATCCTTTGGAACTCTGGGACAATCCGCCTTTTGAGCCTACCATAAAGGGTGGTCGTATCTATGCACGGGGTGCCACGGATGACAAGGGGAACCTTTTTATCCCGATCATTGTCACCGAGGCATTGCTTAAAGCAGAAGGGACGTTGCCGGTCAATCTTAAATTTCTCTTTGAGGGCCAGGAAGAGATCGGCAGCCCACAGTTGCCGAACTTCATTAGAGCTGAAAAGGATTTATTGGCCTGTGATCTGATCTTGAGTGCCGACGGAGGCCAGTGGGGCGAGGATCAGCCGGCGGTCATATTGGGTACGCGGGGCTTGTCACCGGTGCTTATCGAAGTCTGGGGGCCTGATCATGATCTGCATTCAGGAACATACGGTGGTACCATCGCCAATCCGATCCATGCAATGACCCAAATCTTAACTTCGATGCATGACCAGGAGGGAAGGGTCACCGTAGATGGGTTCTACGATGATGTGCTGCCACTGAGTGATGAAGAGCGAACCCAGTTGAACCGGGTACCTTTTGACGAAGCAAAATATCTTGATGAAACCGGTTCAGTCTCTCTTTTTGGCGAACCTGGGTTCACAAGCCATGAGCGGGCCTGGTCCAGGCCAACCCTTGAAATTAATGGCATATACGGCGGATTTCAGGGAGAAGGTTTAAAAACAGTTTTGCCTAGTAGAGCCAACGCCAAGATTTCCTGTCGATTGGTAACCGATCAGGATCCGATCAAAATTGCCGATCGACTTGAGACACACGTCAAAAAAGTAACCCCGCCAGGTGTGAAAGTGACGGTCATCAAACCTGAGAACAGGGCAATCCCGTATTTGGTTCCAGCGACGGATCCCGGTATCTGGATCAGTGCATCGGTTCTCCGGGATCTTTATGGAAAAGAGCCTTATTATATTCGCATGGGCGCAACGATTCCGGTAAATGCCCTGTTTTTTCAGCTCCTAGGAATCTACACAGTGATTTTTTCTTTTGGTCTTCAGGATGAGTGCCAACATTCTCCCAACGAATTTTTCCGTCTTTCCAGTTATGAAAGAGGTCAGAAAGCTTATGGCATGCTGCTGAAACGGTTGGGAAAAGAGTTTCGGCCATAATGGTTTTGGCCATTTGCACAAAGCTTGGAATTCAAAATAGGGTGTGCGTTTCCTTACTACACCACACTTCCTTTTTTGTGCTATCCGTGATCTACTTCATATAAACAGTCTTCCAAGGTGGCCAAACCCCGTTCCAGCTGTTCATCGGTGATCACCAGGGGCATTAACGTGCGGATTACATTGCCGAAAGTTCCACATGAAAGCAAAACCAAACCTTTATCATAACAAAGTTTTACCAATTTATCGGCTTCATCCTTTGCAGGTTCTTTGGTTTCCCGATCCCTTACGAGTTCGATTGCTAACATCGGCCCCTTTCCACGTACATCCCCAACAATCTCGTATTTTTTCTGAAATTCCTTAAATCGGAATAGGATTTTCTCCCCAAGGTTTTTCCCTTTTTTAAGCAGGCCGTCTTCGAACAAAATATCGAGAACAGCCAGCCCGGCCCGACAGGAAATAGGATTTCCACTAAATGTGCCTCCCAAACCGCCCACATGAATCTTGTTGAGCATTTCTTTTCGTCCGATGATGGCGCTCAAAGGCATTCCGCCGGCTAAACTCTTAGCCGATGTAATCAGATCCGGTTCAACACTCCAATGTTCGATGGCAAAAAATTTTCCAGTTCGGCCCACCCCTGTCTGTACTTCATCGACAATGAGAGCGATATCGTATTTTTGAGTAATTTTCTGCAGTTTCGGGAAATACTCGGGAGGAGGAGTAATAAAACCGCCTTCTCCTTGAATCGGTTCTGCAATGACCGCTGCCGTGGATTCCGGTGCAACATGGGAGGTAAAAATATCTTCCAGGTAATCGACACAGGCGATATCGCATGTGGGATATGTCAAACCAAAAGAACAGCGGTAACAATATGCATAATGAGTGCGATATATTTCAGAGGGGAAGGGTCCGAATCCGAATTTGTAAGGCTCGATTTTGCTGGTGAGACCGAGGGTGAATATGGTACGGCCATGGTAGGCGTTCTCAAAGCAAATGACGGCCGGTCTTTTTTTTACGTAGCGCGCGATCTTGATTGCATTTTCCACCGCTTCCGCCCCACTGTTTGCAAACAGGGTCATCTTAGGAAAGTTACCCGGCGCGAGTTCATTGAGTTTGGTTGCAAGTTCAATGTAGGGCTCGTACATGGCGACATGAAAACAGGTGTGGATACATTTTTCAGCCTGATCCTGTATCGCTGCCACCACTTTCGGATGACAATGTCCGACATTGTTCACTCCGATACCGCCCGCAAAATCGATCAGTTCGCGACCATCCACATCGATCATCATCGCCCCGGAAGACTCTCGAATAAATGCGGGAGTAATATTATAAGGTGCCTGGGGTACGTGTTGTTTGCGCTGCTGCGTCAGCGTTTCAGTTCTGTTTTTCATGTTTACCCCTCCTTTACCTTGTAAGGATTCTGTGCTTCGTCCATGGCCTGGTTTTCAAGAATACGACTTCAATAAACATCTGTCTATAGCCCCATGTCCTGTTCCTCCTCAGTAATACATTCGGCGATAATCTTTAGGGCAGCATCAACTTTTTCCTTTTGAATCGTTAATGACGGCGCAAACTCAATGGCCTGGCGTATCGGAGCCAGCTTGATAATCAGTCCCTTTTGATTGGCGCGTTCAATCATATTTACCAAGTGCTCTGTCGGCATGGGTGTACGGGTCTTTTTTTCGACCGTAAAATCGATGGCGGTCCATAACCCGATCCCCCTTACCTCACCAACGGTGGGATGGTCTGTTAGCGCTTGCAACCCTTCCAAAAAATATTTTCCCAAATCAGCCGAGTTGTCTATCAGTTTATCTCTTTTTAAAATCTCGATGGTCTTCAATCCAGCCGCACAGGAAACCGGATGATTTCCGTAGGTGTGAAGATGGTTAAAAATCGCTATCGGCTCCATCACTTCGTTTGTACATCCCACTGCACCGAGCGGGACATAACCACTAGTAATCCCCTTGGCCATTGTGATGAGGTCCGGTTGAACATTAAAATGTTCAAACCCAAACATCTTTCCTGTTCTACCGAATCCACAAATAACCTCATCGATAATCAATAGGATGCCGTATTGATTACAAATTTTTCTTACAATCGGCCAGTATTCCTCTGGCGGTGCCAGAGCGCCGAACCCCTGCTGAATCGGTTCGCCAATAAATGCGGAAATCAGTCCGGGGCCCTCGAATTCAATAACCTGTTCAATATTTCGGGCGCATGCCATATCGCAATCAGGATAAGTCAAACCAAAGGGACAACGATAGCAATAGGGCGATTCTACAAAAATACTTCCCGGTGTAAGTGGTTCCATCATATACCGCATCGGTACGACACTCCCCAGCGCTCTTAGGCCGACGCCATTGACGCCATGTTAGGCGCCCTTTCGAGAAATAACTTTGAATCGTCCCTTTTCTCCCTTAAAATAGTGGTAGTGTTTGACGAGTTTCATGGCGGTTTCTACCGCCTCAGAACCATCACACTCGAATGCAAACCGATTGATTGGACCGGGCACCGTTTCTGAAAGAACCTCGGCCAGTTCTACTGCAGGTGCATTAGCGAACATCATGGGGGTAAAGTAGGGTATTTGGTATATCTGGTCATAAATAGCTTTTGCCAATTCTTTGTTCCCATAACCCAGATGAACCGGGCGCGTCACCCCGGCGGTAAGATCGATATATTTTTTGCCTTCGGCGTCATAAACATTGATCCCTTCGCCTTTATTTACCACCATAATTCCCTTTTTGATCGCATCTCGGTGGGTGAGGTGTAAAATAAGATGGGATGTTTCATCCAATTTATTTTTTGAAGTTGTCATCTTCCCTCATATATTCTGAATAAAAAGTAAAAAGCATAAACAAGTTTTACTTGTTTCTAAAGCAACGATAAAACTGTTGGATCTTATCCAATGCCTGTACGCATTCTGGTTCGGGGACCTCTACCGCCGGCAGGACGCCAGTCCGGTGGTGTTTTGACCTCTTCTAACAAATGAAGATGATTCTGCTTTTTAAGCCTGTAAAAGATCAGGGTCCAGGCGCATGGAATTTCAGGATCAACTTCACATTGTCCGTTTTGAGGTCCACCACAAGGACCATTAAAAAGGCTTTTGGCACAACGGGTAACCGGGCAAATCCCCCCTGTACATGACAGCCGGCAGTCACCGCACCCATTGCACATCTCACTCCAGATTCCTGGTTTGAGTGAGGCACCGAGAAAAGTGGTGTTTAGTGTTGGAAAAATAGGCAGCGGTTCAAATGCGTCTGCCATAGTCTGCACACCGGCACCGCAGGCCAAAGACAAAACAGCATCTGTTTCCGGCGGGATCTCCTGATAGGCGATAACCAGGTCATGTTCGCACTGGCGTAAAATGGACCCGACCGTGAACTCCGGCGGATGGTCTTTGTAATGGCGGGGATGTGACAGCTCCCTGGCCAACTGCCGGGCTTCCCGCTCTCCGCCGGAAAGACATACGGTGACACAGCTTCCGCACCCGAGAACGAGAACCCGCTTATAATCGAGTATTGTTGAAACAATTTCATCCAGTGGTTTTAGATCGCCGACAATCATCTCTGAACCTCTTTTGGCCTTTTCCCGCCGGGAAAGAAATGGGCCCGAGCCAGGGAAGCGACCGATTCCCTGTGGCGAGGGCAGAGTGGTTTGATTGTCCTATCGAGTTTGACTGACACTGTTTCACCGAAGCGGGTCGTATAAAGGATTTCTCCACATACGCTACAAAGGGCGAGGGTCAACGAAGCGATTTCATCCCATTTGTTTTCCAGCAGATGCTGAAATTCGATCGCATCCTCAGGACATACCCGCCAGCAGTTTCCACACCGGGCACATCGGGCCATGTTGTGGCGCAAGGTCCGATGATCACCAACATCCGTTGAATCGAGGGCATCAGCGGGGCAGTTCTGCACACAGGCCAAACAACCGTTGCATTTTTCATTTACCCGAAAATACGACATGTGTTTTTCTCCCGAAACCGGCATATTTCAATGCCGCATTGCGGATTCGAGGGTATTGAAGCCTACCCGGATCCGTAAAATCGATGGATTGTGGATAGCAGAATCTTACACATTGAGGGTCTCCATCGCACAAATTGCATTTAAAAATCTTTTGATCCTGGGGATCGAATCCCATGGCCCCGAAGGGGCAGGCCGACACGCAGATTTTGCAGCTGATGCACCGATCGTAATCAACCACGACACGATTCAACCCGGTGTCCCGTTGGATGGCTTCACGGGGGCAGGCGGTCATGCACGGTGCATCTTCGCATTGCTGACAGCTTATAGGAATAAATATGCCCTTATTTCTCCAATGGATAATGCGGATTCTTGATTTCGTCGGGTTGCTGACGCCGCATTGGCTGATGGAGCAGACGATTTCACACTGCCTGCAGCCCGTGCATTTTTTCGGATCCACCACAAGCTGTCTGTCAGATATGGACGATCTGCTTTTTACTTCAACAAAACCCATAGGTCCTCGATTCCCAAATTTTTAAAGAATCTCAATTTCACCATTGATTTTCTGTCCCACCCTTTGCCCTTGTAATACCGACTTACCAGGCGTTGAAACGTTTTCAATTCCAGTCCATCCCAGCATGATTTTGTCATTCGGAGCCCAACAGGAACATCAAAGGCTTCCGTTATCGATGCTGGTCGTCCATGGATCGATGATTCCCTGAGATTTAACAGGCGCTCTGTGGCATAACAGCGGTGAGCAATCTCGGCTAGGTCATTCTTTTTCACCCTCAGACCGGTAACCAGATCAAGCAGCTTCTCATACACCGAAAATAAAGGCATACCCAATATGTCTTCAGGGACATGAAACCCGTTAAAACCAAGACAATTGGCGACCATCTCACTGACCTTCCGCCCAGGCATTTTGCCCATTGTCCGGCGATCGATTGATCCGCTTTCACATCGATCTGTAACACGCATTCCGGTCGTTTTAATGGGATAAGATTTTTCGTGCGCATTATTATTCACCTTAAGGAAACTGATATCTCTTTGAGCCGGAGCCAGAGGGTCGGCAACCGCTTCGGTATACATTTGAATCAATTCTATTACCGACGGAAAGCAGGACAGACTTTCTTTGCCCAGTTTTTTACTTGCGCCCAAGGGTCCCAGGGACAGGGTTGTGCCGATTCCTTTGTTGGCGGTGATTCGATTGACCACTTCCATATGAGTCGCAATGTTGTTTCTGGAAAGGGGTATATCGCGAATCTTTTTTTGCGTGATGATCCCCGCTTGAAATAACCGGAGTACCCATTCGAGGATACACCGGGTAGAAAAAAGATCCGAACCGGATTCTGCAATGAGGTGTCGGAGGGCCATTTCAGAGTCCCGGTCTGCTCTCTGAAAACTGTTTACTGTCATATCCCGTATCGACACCTCATTCTTTTCGAAGGTGCTCGGCGCATGGGGAAGGTGGATGATTGGTAACAGTCGATCAAAAATTTCTTTTTGATAGGCCAACAGATCTACGGGGCGTTTGACCAAAACATCCCGGGCGCCGCGACAGACAACTGCCTTGATGTTTTTAGACCCCAAAACTGCTCCCATGCCGGTCCGCCCGGCACGGTGACCGCAATCGGTGCTCACATCGGCGAAACAGACTCGGTTTTCACCAGCCGGTCCAACCACCAGCGCCCGGACGTCTTCATCCAACAGGTCTTTTCGAATATTGCCCAGGGTTTCGGATATGCTTTTTCCTTTTAGGTTTTTTGCAGTTTTGAAATCGATTTTTCCGTCATGAATATATAGGTAAACCGGATGTCGCGATTTCCCGGTAATGACCAGGTGGTCGAAACCAGCCCATCGCATCTCTCCGGCAAAATGTCCGGTTACAGGGGAGAAGGCGCTGAGCCCGGTCAGTGGGGATTTTGATGTGATCCCAGTACATTCGAAAGGTCCGAACCCAGTGCCGCCTAACACGCCGGTGCTGATGATGACCACATTGCCCGGACCCAAAGGATCCGATCCCTTGGGCAGGTGTCGGAAAAGGAGGTAAGCACTTATTCCTCTTCCACCTAAAAATTTTCGCCGCCACTCATAGGGGATTTCCTTGACAATCGTTTTTTTCTGTCCCAGGTCAATGTAAGCGAGCTTTCGGTTTAGTGCCATGGCAATACCGTGTTACCACAAAGTTGCTGTCATTTTGCTTTGGTTACTGACTGCTCATTGATTTTACGGCTGATCATCTCAGCTGCCCGGTGCGTCTCTTTGGCAAGGTCCGCCATTTTTTTGCCGCTCATTATCGGTTTAAAACCGACAACCCAGATCGCCGAGGTGAATTGTTCTTCCCCTTTAATGGCAGAAGCAACCGCACGCACTCCACTGATATATTCCTCGTCATCGATCGCAAAACCATTTTGTCTCGCAGCTCGAATCGCATTAAAAAATTCGTGGAAATCGATAATTGTATTTTCAGTGAATCGGTGAAGGCCCATCCTGTGAACCAGGTCTTTTGCTTCTTGTTCCGGGATGGAAGCCATAAATACCTTTCCCACTGCACCGGCAAAAAGAGGAATGCGGGTACCGACGGGCGCTGTAATCTTTAGATCCTGACGTGATTCTACGATGTCGATGATGGTGACGTTTTCCCCGTTCCTCACCCCCAGAAAAACCGATTCCTGGGCCAGTTCCATCAAGTTTTCCATGATCGGACGTGCTGCATCTTTAAGGTCAATGCGTGAAAATGCCGACTTTCCAAGTTCAAACAGAGTAACGCCAAGGACATATCGCTTTGTTGACGGATCCCGGATAACTGCTCCGATCCTCTCGAGGGCTGAGGCAATGCCATGCACAGTGCTTTTGCTGATCTTGAGCTTTTCTGAAAGATCACTGATCCTGGCTCCCTGATCCCTTTCGGAAATCAGCCGCAATATTTTAAACGTTTTTTTGACAGTCGGTGCTTGGTATTGGTCGCTCATTGTTCACCATAATGAACTTTTAGTTGGATTTATTTTACTATTCAGATCTGTTCACTGTCAAGAATATTCTTTTTATAAATAAAAAATGTGCAATAGGTGGATATTTTTCTCTTGACAAAGAAACTTATTATGGTAGTGTTCAGTAGTTAACAAGTTCATAATAATGAACTGAATCATTTGTTTGATCCTTTCGAAAAGATTTATCGGAAAAAATCGATTGAAAAACCCTGCAGTTCCGCTTGCCAGAAAGACGGGGGATGCCTTCGCCTTTTCAGGTCTAGAATTGGATCCGATAGCCAAAAACTTTAAAAATATTTTCAAAATGACTCACTGCCATTATGGAAAGGAGAAAACAATGTCAATCGACCGACAAAAGCAGTCAGCAGCTGAAAGCCTGCGTAAAACAAGGACCTTTGGCAAGGTCAGGTGCCACAACCCCAGTTGTATGGGAAGAATTCAACCTGACTCCGGGATCGAGCAAGTCAAGTGCCCCACCTGTGGAATGGAGTACCGTCTGTTTTGGGTGAAACCGACATTACCCCGAATCCGGGGGCCGGTATGGGATGTCAACCGGGGTATCGCCCAAAAAAGTTTGCTGAAAAAGAAACGGTCAAAAAAGGGGGGGTAATTAAGATGGCACTGGACAGAAAAATCGCATTAATCAACTTAAGTACAAACGAAATTGAGATTAAACCGATTCCGATGGAAGTGCGTAAAAAATACTTGGGTGGCAGGGGTCTTGACGCGTATCTTCTGTTTAATCACACAAAAAAAAGGATTGATCCGATCGGTCCTGAAAATACGCTTATCATCAGCGGCGGTATCCTCACTGCCACATGTGCATCGGCAACCGCCCGAACCCATGTCATGGCCAAGTCGCCTTTGACGGGGTTGCTTGGTAGTACAAACATGGGTGGATTTTTCGCCCCCGAGCTCGCCTGGGCCGGTTTCCATCATCTGGTCATCAAGGGAAGGGCGAAAAATCCGGTCTATCTTTTTGTTCAAAATGGAGAAATCGAAATCAGAGATGCCGCAAATCTATGGGGAAAAACCACTACCGATACCCAGTGGTATATTCGTGAAGAGCTCGGTGATGATGAAGTAAAGAGCTGTGTGATCGGTCCGGCCGGAGAAAATCTCGTTCGATTCGCCAACGTCATGACCGGTATCAAAAATTCCGGTGGCAGAACCGGGATGGGCTGCGTTATGGGATCAAAGAATCTCAAAGCGGTGGCTGCACGCGGAACCATGGACATTCACCTCGCCCATCCCCAAGAGGCTTTTGAATATAACAAGCGTTTTATTGATCAAATTACCAGCGCAAAAGTCAATCAGACCCAGGGAATACTGGGAACACCTTTTATTTGGGGCGCCACCAACTGTTGGGGTGGTGTGAGAACACGGAATTTTCAATATAACCAGCTCGAATATGCTGACGATGTGGAACCTGAACGATTCGATGAAATCGCTACCGAGACGATCGGTCCCTATCATATGACCGCATGTTTTGGTTGCCAGATACACTGTCGTGCTCAGTACAAAATCCCGTCCGGTCCCTATGCCGGAAAATACGATGAAGGCCCGGAATACACATCTCAAGGGGCCTTTGCCTCTGAACCGGGCTGTCGCAGCGCGGAGACTGTGTTGGCCGGAAACCATTTGGTCGATCAGTTCGGCATGGACAACCTGGAAACCGGCAGCATCATTTCTTGGGCCATGGAACTTTATGAAGAAGGCATTCTGACCGGCAAAGAAACCGATGGTCTCGACCTGTGTTTTGGCAATGACAAGGCGCTCTTGGAAATGGTCGAACGCATTTGTTACCGAAAAGGATGGCTGGGCGATACCCTAGCGGACGGGGGTATCCCGGCTGCTGAAAAAATTGGCAAAGATGCTTTTGACTACCTGATTCAGGTGAAAGGTATGAACAATCTTCATTCGGATGAGCGAGCCACACCAGCACTGGCGCTTAACATCGCCACGGCATCCCGGGGAAGCGATCATCTAAGGAGCCGGCCGGCCATCGATCTTTATCACCTACCGGAAGAGGTGTTGAGAAAGATCTACAGCAGCCCCATGCCCTATGACGGCCCCTTGAGCAGCGAACACACCTCCTATGATGGGAAAGCGTGGATGGTCTACTGGCAGGAAAATTGTTATATGGCCGTTGACTGCCTCGGCATCTGTAAATACCACACATTGTTTTTGGGTGCGACATTGCCCAATTTCGAAGACTGGCCCAAGGTGATCTACTATAACACCGGTCTTGAACTAACCCCGAAAGAGATCTGGACCATAGCTGAACGGGGTAACATGATCGAACGCATGTTCAACCTCAGGGAAGGATTGACGCGGAACGATTTAAGAAAAGGCGATACACTGAATCATCGATATTTTGACGAACCCTGCCGACGCGGCGCACCCGATGTCATTGGCATGTCCATTGACCGAAAAAAGTTCGATGAAATGATCGATGAGTTTTACACATTTAAGGGGTTGACTAAAAACGGCAGACCGAAAGCCGAGACCCTGAAACGACTGAATCTTGAAAAGGAACCATCACATCTGCTGTAATGACAAGCTTTAATTTGATGGATTCATCAAATTTTGAAAGGAGACAATGAATGGAACCCGCTGGTAAAGTTTTGATGATCGATCATGAAAAATGCACCGGATGTCGGCTCTGCGAACTGGTATGTGCAGTGAAGCACGACGGTGTATCCAACCCGATGCGCAGTCGAATACGCGTGATGAAATGGGAACAAGAGGGGCTTTATATACCGATGTCATGCCAGCAATGTCAAGATGCGCCGTGTATGAACGGCTGTCCAGTCAATGCCATCTCACATAATGAAACGTTGAACCGGATTGAAGTCGATTATGACATCTGTATCGGGTGCCGCACCTGTGTGTCGGTGTGTCCATTTGGCGCCATGAACTTCAACACCATCGATCGAAAAGTGATCAAGTGTGATTTGTGTGACGGGGACCCCCAATGTGTACGCTTTTGTGATATCAAAGCCGTTGATTATGTGGATGCAGGTGATGTCAGCATTATGAAAAAGAAAGAAGCTGCCCATCGCTTATTCGCAGCGAATAAGAAAGCGGCAGCGCTGCAAACAACGATGTGAGTGGAATCGGCTTTCGAAACATATCATACCATATATGGGCTAACCCCCCCCAACCAGAAGGAGGAATTTCACCTTGTCTCCTTCTTTAAGGGATCGGGTTGCAATCTCTTTTCTGGACAAAAACGCCTCATCGTTGATCATAATCTGAATGACGATGTCCAGTTCCCCTTTTTGATCCAGTAAAACCTGACCGGCTTTTTTACCATACGTCCGGATCAGGTGATCGATTAGATGTTTAACCGTCCCGCCGTCTATCACGATTTCTGTTTTTCGACCGATAAGGCGGGACAAACTAGGAAGGCTGAGTGTTTCAACGCTGATTTTCAATGTGAACCTCCGACGAACAATCGAACCGATAGCTGATACGGACTGGAGACGATTTAAAAACCCATATTTTTCGCCTTTGGTTTCCCATTTTGTTATTTAAATATCTCAAAAAGCAGAGACAGGAAACCAAACAATAATTCTGTAGCACGGGCGGTATGAAGAATCAATATGGGATTTTGGTATGCCAGCCAAAAATAAAAAACGCGATGATGATAAATCACAGAGAAGCGTTTGGAATGAAATGAGTGATGCTGATAAGAAAAGGAGGTTGAGCACGTCGTGGACAAGTTAAATTCACCGGCCCCCGAAAACGTTCGGGATTCAAAATTGCTAACACAGGTCGCCCTCGGTCAGAAAAAAGCTGATCTGGCTATCGTAAACACAACACTTCTTAATGTATATACGGGCGAATTACTGAAACAGTATTCCGTTAGCATCAAAGATAAATGGATCGCATACGTGGGGGAAGCCCCGGATGATACCATCGGCCCGCATACAACAGTTATAGATGCCAAGGGAAAAACCCTTATTCCAGGTTTGATTGACGGCCACATGCATTTGGGTGGGCTTTTTCTTATCAGTGAATTTTTAAAAGTTGCCATGATCGGCGGGACAACGACAATCATCACCGAAACGATGGAGCCTTTTCCCGTGGCAGGTCAAAAAGGTGTAAAAGATTTTTTAAATTCGCTGAAAGATCAGCCGGTGAAGATATTTGCAACTGCCCCGGCAATGGTTTCCATCAGCCGGACGGCGCGGGGGATTTCGAAAGAGACGCTTCGGGAGTTTCTGGCCCTGGAAGAAATCGTGGGGCTGGGAGAATCTTACTGGCAGGCGGTTCTTCAGGAACCCGGCCAAATGTTGCCGATTTTTCAAGAAACACTTTTATCCAGGAAAACCTTGGAAGGCCATTCCGCCGGTGCCAGTGGTAAAAAACTCAACGCGTATATTGCAACCGGTATTTCCTCTTGTCATGAACCGATAAGCGCCCCGGAGGTATTGGAAAGGGTAAGGTTGGGACTCAGGGTGATGGTACGAGAGGGGAGCATCAGAAGGGATCTGGAGGCGATCTCCGAGATAAAAGATACAAATATAGATTTTAGAAGGCTCATTTTGGTTACAGACGGGATTGAACCGGGCGATTTGATGGCGAAAGGTTATATGGAATACGTTGTTCAGAAAGCGATTGAATATGGATTTGATCCGATTCGCGCAATCCAAATGGCGACGTTAAATGTTGCCGAGCATTTCTCTTTGGATGGTTTGATCGGTGGTATTGCCCCCGGCCGGTATGCCGATATGTTAGTGATCCCTGACCCGGAAAACATAAAAGCAGAATTTGTGATCAGCAATGGCCAAATTATCTCACGGCAGGGGAAACTGATAAAAGCACCTCGCCAACACAAATTTTCTCAAGGGAGCCGGAACACCGTCAATCTTTCAAGACGGCTGGAACCTTCGGATTTTTCTATTCGGGTTATGAAGGAAGGACAACGTATTGGTGTTCGTGTTATCGATATGGTAACCGATCTGGTCTCCAAACAGCTAAATACTTGGGTTCCGGTGAAGAATGGCGAAGTTAAAATCGATACGAAACGGGATGTCGTAAAGGTTGCAGCCATCGACAGGACCCAGACCCCGGGCAAAATCTTCGTCGGTCTGGTCAAAGGTTTTCGCATGAAGTCGGGTGCCATTGCTTCCAGTACGGCTTGGGATACATCAGACATCATTGCCGTTGGCGCAAATGAGATGGATATGGCCCTGGCCGTTAACAGAATTTTTAATATTCAGGGTGGAGTCGTGGTCTGCGCCGAGAAAAAGATAATGGCCGAAATCCCCCTTCCGGTCTTCGGCCACATTTCAGAGTTGCCAATAGAGATGCTTGTGGAAAGGATAGCAGTTGTCAAAAAAGCCGTATCGGATCTCGGTGTCCCCTTTGCCGATCCGATTTTAACGCTGAGTACATTGACTGGTGCATCAGTTCCATTTTTTCGGATCTGTGAAGAAGGGCTAGTCAACTTGAAAGACGGTGTGACCAAATCGCTTTTTCTGGATTAGCGATCACTGTTGTTTATCGGTTTTCACGGCTTTTGATTTTATTTCAATGATCAGTTGATGGTTCAATATATAAACATCTGAAATATCTATCTTTAACATTATCTGTATTTTCCCGATCCTTGTGACGAATGATTTCAACCTTTGAATTTCGATCGGATACTCCCTATCATCGGTGAGAGTTTCCATAAGGCGTGAGAGCACCACATCTTTATCTACTCTACTGGTGATTTTGGGTTTTAGATAAAGAATTTGTTTTTCTTTATCGTACCTGATCATTGTATCAAAATCGAAGAATAAATCGATGTTGCCAAAAGCGATGCTCGTTGAAATATTACCGATCTTATCCGTATATTTTACATCCTTTCCAAAAAGGTGTGCTGAAAAAAATATCTTATTTTTTCCGAGACTCACCTTATCGATCGATTGGACCCAGATCGTTCCGGACAGTTTTTTGACTACAGTTATTTCAACCGGCAGGGTGTCGCTGATAAGCCTTTCAATGACTTTTTCAGGAATAACGATGGTGATCTCATTTTTTTTTTCGATTTCAGCCAGCGCCTAGGAGCTCAATAGGAACAAACAAAGGACAAATGGAAGAACCGCATGGCCAATTTTTTTCATGGTTAAGTCCTTTCCACGGGCCTCTTCGATATCAGCCGCTGTGTAACTTGGAGTTATTTTTATGCGATGTCAAGAGTTAATTACCTGTATTGTCAATGTGTTACAATGTAGTATATAACTCCTTTTAATTATGGAGCGCGTCAATTAAATGTATAATGCATATCTTATTTTTGGATGATTTGGGAAAATGTGGAGGTGCCTTGGGGGTTTCTTGTCAGAAAACCAAAATATTCATAGCCATACCATTATCAATCGCATTAACAGCAATATCGGCACAAGCAGACTGTAGAGGTTGCTGTTCCCGACATGGCGGAGTCGATTGTATCGATGGTGTCACCCAATGTCGTGATGGAAGTTCGCTTTCTTCAAAATATAGAGCTAAAGGTTGCGACAAATGCGGTTCAGCATCCGTATCAAATACGCAGGAAGCTACGGATTCAACTGCAACGGTAAATTTTTCGAGCACAGATTCAGATCCAGCACACGGTCTTAGTGAATCCCAACCAACTTTCAAATGTAACGGCCATGTTGCATTCGGAATTCCAGGTCCTGAAGATCAGCTCCTATGTCGTGAGGCGTATGCGGTCGGTTATGACTATGACAAAAAAATTCCAGCCTGGGTCGCCTATCGTTTGACCCCAGATAGTGTGAATAAAAAATTTAAGCGCTCAAATAAATTCAAACAGGATACTTCAATACCGATACAATATCGTTCCACTTTATCAGACTACAGGGGATCTGGATATGACCGTGGACACATGGCGGCTTCAGCTACAGTCGATAGTTCATACATTGCAATGCTGGAATCATTCCTTTTGAGCAACATGGTGCCACAATTGCCGGGGTTAAATCGTCAGGGGTGGAGATATCTTGAATCATATATCAGAGAATGGACCAATGAGCGGGGTAAGCTTTATGTCGTAACAGGCGTTTTATTTGAAGGGGATCATGGAACAATCGGAAATGGGGTCTATGTCCTCACACATTTTTATAAGGTCGTTTACGATTCGGTAAGACAAGATGCAATTTCGTTTTTGCTCCCGCACAGAAATATTTCAAAATCTGAAATACCGGCGTTTATAGTTAGCGTTGACGAGATCGAACGACGAACGGGACTGGATTTTAATCGATTGTTGGACGATGTGATTGAAGATGAGGTGGAAGTGATGTGGTGATAAAGTGAGATTAATCATATGCTATTAAGGATTTAAGGGCGCGAGTGCTGGCGAAACGAGATTTATTTGCGATATGTCAGAAGCCAACCGGTTAGTTGATGTAACATTTCGCCGTGGTGATATCAGCAAGACCCTCACGCGAATTAATGTGCATGGGCATGCCATGTTCTACGGAGAGCCGATCTCAAAAAGCGAGTTCTTATCAAAAAGTAAAGTAACATTATTATCTATTAAAATTGGCTCAACTGGCATTAGTCCCTACAATATGTTGATGTGCGAATCTGTTGGATTATTCCATAACACTATATTAACCCTCGTACGCCTTTGGTGGATTAAGCTTAAAAAAATCCATTATTTGTGTCACAACAATTCCCGTCGTTTTTGGTGATAGGACATCTCCTGCCAGAATATGCCCCCATTCATCCTGAGTGTTGTTGACGGTGACTCTTCTTTTAATTTTCGAGCCGATCTCCTGATAATGCTCTTTCAGTTTTTCTCCGCTTATAACCTGATCTCTGTCGGAATGAATTACCAATACTGGTATTTTCATTTCACTGAGATCCAAGTGATCTACAATATCAACAAGTCCCATCATTGAGTAAAATACCTCGATCCGATAGCGATAAGTCCAGTATTTTTCTTCCAGCGCGTTTCTGGGTTCCCATTCACGATAGTCACCAATAATGGCTCTTCCGATTTGCAGCCCCCAAGGTAAGCGCATTACTCCTACGATTGGATTTGCCGGGTAAAAGTTCGGTGATATCAGAAGCAATCCATAAATACCGTCCCGCAGGTTTGCATGCATTGCCGCCCAAACAGCCAGTGTAGCGCCTGTCGAATTTCCGATGAAGATCACTTTGTTCGGCCAAAACATCACACACTGGAGCGATCTCCTGTCGTGTCGCAGAAAACCCGTGGATAAAAACGATAGCATATTTAGTTTTTTGCTTTTTTGATGTGTTAGCCCAAACAATAGACTTTTCGGTTCCCGGTACAATATTGGAGTATTGGGCCTCGGATTGGGTGATGTATTCATTAAGATCGGCTGGCAAATTAAGAGGGTATAGCTTGGTCTCAATCTCTATTCGTGGACCTGATAAAAAAACAACGATACCAACCGAAAAGAAAATAGCCAAAATCATCAAGACTCTCTTTTTAATGGTCATAGCGATCCTTGGTCGTGGTTTCGATGCAGCCTTTTTTGAAAAACCGAGAAACAGAAAACAAAAATAGCCTAATGGCTTATAGTACAACTCCAAGATAGCGTCAGCGCAGGTGATTCCTCGCCGCTGCCAGCTCTATTTTGTACCGTCTTCAGAGACGGAGAATTCTGTGGGCGTAGGGCAAGTCACACTCGTACCGCCCAGACCGCAGTAGCCCATCGGATTCTTCGCCAAATACTGTTGGTGGTAGTCTTCTGCATAGTAATAGCTCGAGGCGGCTATGATCTCCGTCGTGACCTTCCCGTAGCCAGCTGTGGTCAAGCGTCTTTGAAATTCGTCGCGGCTTTTGAGCGCCGAGATATTCTGCGCGTCCGAGTAGGTATAGATTCCCGAACGGTATTGGGTGCCCACATCGTTGCCTTGTCGCATGCCCTGGGTCGGGTCATGATTTTCCCAAAAGGTCTTAAGCAAGCATTCGTATGAAACGTGGTCTGGATCATACACGACCAAAACCACTTCGTTATGGCCTGTCATGCCTGAGCAGACCTCTTCATAAGTCGGGTTTGGTGTGTGGCCACCAGCATAGCCGACAGAAGTCGAGAATACGTCATCTATGAGCCAGAATTTACGCTCGGCTCCCCAGAAGCATCCCAATCCAAACATGGCCGTCTCAAGGCCTTCGGGCCAAGGCCTCTTCAATGGGTTTCTGTTTACGTGATGCTGATTGGTCACGGCCATTGGCTCGGAGCGTCCGGGCAGAGCATCAGCTTTGCTCGGGATATCAGTTTTCTTGAAGTGCCCCCAGATCATATTGACCTCCGCCAGTCCTTCCCGTGGTTTTCTGAGTGGCCCACGTTACCATATGGTCGGAGTGGTAAGATCGTATGCCTTACCATACGGTGGAACACCTTAGATAGAACGGACATTTGGCTTTCTATTTGCGCTTGCTAAATTCGTGTTAACTTTGCTCTTCGTCAGGTTAATGCCCAATTGCTTCGGAGGGCTTAGATGAATATCGACGGATTTACGAATCGCGCACGAGATGCGGTTACCAAATCACATGCGCTCGCGACCCAGCTTAATTCGGCCCAGATCTAACCGGAGCATTTGCTGTGCGCGTTGCTTGCCCAGGCCAACGGACTGGTCGCGTCATTCCTGCCCACACAGCTGGCCGGACGCCAGAAGTCATTCTGTGTGGAACCCGCGACGCTCTGGCCGAGAAACCGCGAGTGTAGGGTCAAACTCAATTGCATGAGAGTATCGAATTTGCCCGGGCCCTAAAGTCAGCGGATAAGGCGGCCCGGCGGAAGAACGATGATTATATTTCGTGCAAGCACATCTTTCTCAGTTTACTGGGCGTTGGGAGTACGCGTCGACTTCTTGAAAGTGAAGGGCTCAACGAGTAAAAGGATAAGAACTTGCTTT
Organism: Desulfobacteraceae bacterium UBA2156; assembly: GCA_002328165.1. Lineage (GTDB taxonomy): Bacteria > Desulfobacterota > Desulfobacteria > Desulfobacterales > UBA2156 > UBA2156. The sequence goes on from DCWS01000033.1 coordinate 46,792, forward strand.
CTGGAAGGTATTGTATGGCGGAAGAGTGGCTGCTTGTCAAGAAAAATACACCGCTAAATGCTGAATAGGCCAGACTGTAATTTGGATTGCAGTCAGAAGCTACTTCCGATCAAACTTAAGCATCGACATAGGGGGAACTCAAAATTTGAAAAATGAAAATTTCAGCCGAATTTTAACGTGGATTTCCGTTAAGCCTCAAAACGCTTTTCCCACTTCAAACCATCAAAAAAATAGATACGGCTTTAAGCATCCAGAGTATTGCCGATTATACGGTTGACAAATAGCCTCTCCGTTGGTACAGGAGTCTCAATTGTCACCGCAAACGATGGATTTTTATATGTTGCGGTTTGAATGTTAAAATTTCAATCTACCCGATCTCAAAAAGCGAGTTCTTATTCTTAAGGTTGTGAATCTCTCGACTTCGATTGTTGACGCGGCAGTGGAGGATGTGGAAGAACAAGGAGAGACCCTTTCCTGCAAAAAGGGGTGTGGGGTCTGCTGCCGGCAACTCGTGCCGATCTCGCCGGTGGAGGCACGACGTATCTGTGATTTGGTGAACGAATTGTCAGAGCCACGGGGATCAGAAATCGTTGACAGGTTTGCCGATTCTCGTCTCCGCTTGGAAGAGGACGGGTTGCCTCAGACACTGATCAGTCGCGACCAATGGCAGCATGACGAAGTTTTCAATGTCGGAGAAGAATACTTCTCGCGAGACATTCCGTGTCCATTCCTTGAAGATGAATCCTGTTCGATACATGCTGACCGGCCGATTACATGTCGAGAATATCTTGTCACCTCGCCGGCCGAGTATTGTTCTTGTCCAACAGTGGACAACTTACGGACCGTTCGCCTGCCGTTGAAGGTTTGGCCTGCGTTGGCGCGGTTTGACATGAGATCCGCATCGGCGAAGTCTATTCCGTGGGTTCCACTGATCCTGGCACTGGATTGGGCTACCGAGAATCCCGACGAGGCCACAGATCAGCCAGGGACCGAGTTATTCCGTCAGTTCTTCGAGTATCTGACCGATAAGGAGATCCCAGTGGTTCCGTCGACGCTGCCAGGAATGCAATCCGTACTTCCACCAACACGGTCCGACTGACCATTTCTACCAGTGAGTGGGTCTGGAGCGATGGTGGCCGCGACATCATTCACGTTGACAAACGTCGAGGCGCTCATCAACGTGTCGCTGTTCAGGCCCTGAAGTAATGATTTAAAGAAAGGAGATGCCGATGCTGACTGAAAGAATTGTCTATATCAACGGTGAGTTTATCGACTGGAACCGGGCAACCGTCCACTTGATGAGCCACAGTTTTGCCCGCGGTTCAGCAGTTTTCGAAGTGCTCAGTTTTCACAAAACCGGTTTTGGCCCGGCTGTCTTTCGCCTTGACGAACACCTGAGGCGCCTCTTTAAAACCGTGGAACTGCTCGATATGGAAATTCAAATAACCGCCGAAGATCTTCAAGAGGCGGTCAAAAACACGATAAAACGCAATGGCCTTCCTGAAGGTTTAATCAAAATTGTCTGTTTTTATCCCCAGATCGCTTTTGACATCCTGCCACCTCAAAATCAATTAGATGTTTCTATTTTCGTTATCGATCCCAAACAGGACTTGGACGGCATTGATTTTCACTTTGAACAGGGTACAACGGTCGGCATTTCCAAATGGCGCAAACTAGATGTCCAAACTGTGCCGATAGAGGCTAAAGTTGCGGCCAATTATCTTAATGGGATGGTGGCGCGTATTGAAGCAAAAAAGCGTCGGTTTGAAAATGCCGTCATGCTCGACACACAGGGGTTTGTCGCCGAAGGCGGAACAGAATCGGTTTTTCTGGTAAGAAATGACCGGCTTTACACCCCTTTCCTGGGGATGATTCTTGAAAGCATTACACGTAAATCGATACTCCAGGCAGCTAAATCAAGCAGCATTGAAACAAGCGAGGAACGGTTGCCCCCTGATTTTCTTTTTCAGGCAGACGAGATTTTTCTTTCTAACACGCCGTATAAAGTAATACCCGTCCGGCAGATTGAAAATCAAAAATTTGCACAGACACCCGGCCCGATAACCCGGAAGATAAATGATTTGATGAACAAAATCGTTAGTGGTCAAGAAAAACGTTTTAACGACTGGCTTTTCTTTGTGGATTAGGCCAAATCGAGTAAAATCATTTTAACCATTTTGAGATATTTGCATGCAAGGAGAACAAAATGAAAATTATGGTGGGATTTGATGGTTCTATTTCGTCTTCGGATGCGCTATGGGTAGCGGAACAGCATGCGAAAGTCTTTAAAGGCAGAATTGAATTGGTAACATCAATGGAAAAGGGGGCAGAGGCGCAACGAGAAGAGATTGAAACAGCGGAAAAAGATCTGGCGAAAGAAAAGAAACGATTGGAAGCAGAGGGTATCCCCTGCCAGACCCATCTATTGATTCGTGGTATGTCCCCAGGAGAAGACCTGATTGAGTTTGCCGAAGAGAATGAAGTGGAAGAAATTGTCATTGGGATTAGGAGAAAGTCAAAGGTGGGAAAACTAGTTTTTGGCTCCACCGCTCAATTTGTTATCTTAACAGCCGGTTGTCCGGTCGTGACAGTGAAATAGATACTTTTCCTGGTTTTTTCTTCTCCCGATCATATTTTTCTCCAGCCATTTTTTCAGGAACAAAAGCCCCTCTTCTATGGAAATCCTGGGCACATAACCTAAATCATTTCTGGCGGCAGAAATATCAAACCAATTGGCAGTGGCAACTGTATCGGCAATAAATCGCGTCATTTGGGGCTCCCCGGGCAAGTGAAATGTTTTGTAGATAAATTCCAAGGCACCTCCAATCAGCCAGGCTGTTTTATGATGCATTTTTCCTTTAATCGGTCCTAACCCAGCAGCCTTGAGGATGGCGTTGATCATTTCCCAAGCCGGAATCGGGGCCCCCTGACTGATGAAATAGATATTCCCTGAAAGTGCTGGATTTTCCCTGAGTTTATCAGCCGCCAGTATGTGGGCGTCCACAGCGTTCCCGATATAGGTCGTGTCTATGAGATTTTTTCCGTTTCCGATTTGCTTTAATTTTTTTGCCCGGGCAATTAATCGGGGGGCAAAATGCGGATCGCCCGGTCCCCATATTCGGTGGGGTCTTAACACCACAGTTTGGAGATGCTCACCTGCGATTTTTACGACCAGCTTTTCGGCCATCGCTTTTGTTTTGGGGTAGAATGCATTATACTTAATGGGGTAGGGGACTGATTCGTCTACTCCTTCCATGTCTGTTCCATCAAAAATAACACTCGGGCTACTGGTATAGACAAGCCTTGAAACGTTATGGCGGAGGCATCCGCTGATAACGTTTTGAGTGCCTGTGACGTTGGTTCTGTAATAATCCCTGTATTTTCCCCAAGGTGGTGGTTTGGCTGCCGTGTGAAAAATGATGTCTCTGCCTTTGCAGGCCTTGTCAACTATCTTGGCATCACCGATATCCCCCTGAATCTGATCGACACCCAGGATGTCAAGTCGAGTATAAAATCGGCGGGATAAACTTCGAACGTCGTTATTTAGATGAACCAGCCGCTGGACAATTGCACTGCCGAGAAAACCGCCACCACCGGTTACCAGAATCTTCAAATAGGCCCACCTTTTTTTAGCGTGTTGTCATACAAAATCCCAAAGGAAATTTTACGCATCAATAGACCCCTTTAACTCATTTCAGTTTTTGTTCCGCCCAGGCTGCCAACTTTTCCCTGAAAATTTTTGAATTATGGCGAATATCGACGGGAAAGGCCCCGTGAAAAAGTATGGTCTCTATTGTTTTTGTCAGTTCATGCCGGGCTGCCAGTGCGGCAAGGTCGATCGAGAGCTCTTTTTTGTTTGCTTTGAGGTATTCTTTTTTCAATTCTATGCAGATAACGGGTTTTTGTTTCATCGGTGATCCGACCCCCACCAACGCACTTCGAAATACCTTGGGATGATTGTTAAATATCGCTTCACAGGGGATCGTAAAAAGAGTTCGATTGTCTGTTATCACACGATGGCTCTTCCGACCGCAAAACCAGATGCGACCTTTTTGATCCATCCATCCAAGATCGCCCATCCGGTGCCATATTTCATCTCCCTGTTTGATTTTCATCTGTGCGTTCGCACCTGGGTTTTCGAAATATTGTCGGCTGACCAGCGCCCCCTTTACTGCAATTTCGCCGATATCATTTTGGGATACCTCCAGGTCATCCGACCAGGTTTCAATCGGATCATCGCTGATTTTTATAATACAGACATCAATGTTATTAATGGGTCGCCCGATACAGATTCCGTATCCTTTTTCACTGAGTTGACGGGTTTCCGAGAGGATTTCGTTGCTTGTGATTGATACAATTGGAACAGCCTCGGTCGCGCCGTACGGTGTATGGATTTCAGCATCAGGGCCTAGCAAAGCACGAAACTGCTCAATATTATCAGCGTACACCGGTGCCCCGGCTGAAATAACCCGCTTTAATGACGGAAGTTTTATCCCTTTTTCTTTTCCGTATCGACCAACGCGATTCAAGAGAGCCGGGGAGGCAAACATGTTGGTTACCCCCAAATTGTTAACCGCTTCGATAATCCGATCGGGGTTGACTCGGGCAGGTTTGCTGGGATCCATGTCCGGGATGACTGCCGTGATTCCTAACTCCGGATAAAACATGGCAAAAAGCGGAAAGGTTGACAGATCGATTTCGTTAGGAGACATATTTAAATGGATTTTAATCTGCTCAAGCTGGGCTTCAAAGTTGCCGTGGGTATACACGGCTCCCTTTGCCGGACCGGTGCTGCCGGTTGTAAAAAGAATAGCTGCTGTTTCATCCCAGCCGGTGTCAGCAACAGGATACGGTTTCCAGAGAGATTGTCTGAGATGGTTTAAAGTGAGGCCACCCCAGAACCAGCGCCGGCCCACAGTGATCCAGGTTTTTACAGTTTTGAAAAATTTGGGGTACAGGGTCCGGATCACATGGGCGAGTGAGATGCCGATGAATGCCTCCGGATGGGTTGATTTAAAGCAATTGACCATCCTTCGGATTCCCATTCCAGGATCGACCACAACCGGTATGGCCCCGATTTTAAACATCGCAAAAATGAGCACAAAAAATTCCAAGCTCGGTTTTACCATTAAAATGGTTTTTGTCCCCCGCTCTGTTCCGGCTTTTTTCAACCCGTGGGCGAAGATGTCTGATTCCCGGTTGAGTTGCTGAAATGTCAGATGAGAATAGATCGCTCGTCCGTGTTTATCTCGACCGGCATGACAGACGACTGCCCGCTTATAGGGCCTGATGTCAGCCATCCGAATCAGATGGGAGGAAACGTTGACGGTTCTATTGGTCCCTTTCATCTTTTTCGCCGAATTATCTGGAGAAATCTCTTTCAAGAACTTCTTTTACCATTGAAATAACCTTTTCCGGTACATCTTCAAGAACATAATGGCCGGCATCTGAGAAGATATGGGATTCTGCATGGGGAAAGCGGCGCCTCCATTCGGCCAGATAGTCGACCGTAAAAACAAAATCGTGTTTTCCCCAGCAGATGAACATGGGAATTTCTTTGAGCCTATGCAGGTTTTCATCGATCCATTTGACCAGTTGATAGCTCGGGTCATTTTCATTTGTTGGGATATCCTGAATAAATTTTAAAATGGCTATTCTGTTTCTCCAGGAGTTATATGGTGCTAAAAGACCTCTTTTCACCTCTTTTTTAAGCCCCCGGTATGATGCCGTAAAGAGAGCCCCGTAAACGAAAAGATTAAAGATTAGAACTGCCGGTATTGCAAACGGTTTAATGTTTCGGAAAATGCGCAATCGTATGGGCAACCCCTTGCCTCCAGGAGGGAAAAAGGCTGTTGTATTCATGATAATCAACCGGTGTAATCTTTCAGGATACTTCAGACCGTAGGCCATGCCGATTATCCCGCCCCAGTCATGGAGCACAAGGGTAATCTTCTTTTTGACTTCTAAATAAGCGAGAAGGGCTTCGAGGTCTTTAACCCGGTTTTGCAAGCGGTAGTTGTAATGCTTAGGGCCTGGTTTGTCCGACAAGCCGCAACCGATGTGGTCAGGAACGATGGTGCGATATTTCAAAGAGAGCACTTTGACCATTTGTCTATAATAAAAAGACCAGGTGGGGTTTCCGTGAAGCATAACAATCGGATTCCCTTTCCCCTCATCCAGATAGTGATACCTGAAACCATTGATGTTCAAGTAGTTCGATTTGAATGGATAGAGGTGTTGAAATCCGGAAAAGTTTATTTGCTTCTCATTTGGCATACCGCAAACCTCAATCCGGTTTTAACCGATCCCACCCTTACCACTCGATCCCCAGCATCAGGCAATTCAAACCACTGCCGATGCCAAGGAATCCCACACGATCATTTTTTACAAGGAATTCACGTTCAGCAGCGATTGCAGCGGTTATGGGAAGGGAAACTGAACCGATGTTGCCAAGATATTTGAAGGTTGTAAAATCTTTTTCCTTTGGAATTTTGATTGCGCTTAAAATATTTCTTTGATGGGTCGCACCGACCTGATGACAGATGATTTTGTCCGGCGCATTGTCAAGCCAGTTCAGGGTTTTTTGAAATGTTTTAAAAGTTTTTCCCCCCAGGGTTACACCGTGTTTGAGTATTTCAATGGAGTCGGTCTCGATAAAATGGGTGCCCTGGGAAGAAACTTCGGTTTCCATTCCCCACATGCATAGCTTGTGGTGTTCGTTCGCACTTCTAGCCACCCCGCCAAGGAGACGATGACCTCTGCTGGAGAGGGACTGATCTGTAAGCAACACGGCCACTGAACCCGATCCCCCGGTAAGAGTCGCAATGTTATTTTTCAAAAAATTGATATCTTTGGTTTCAACCAGACGGTCGGTGGTAATATCGATGATCTCTCTCGAGCTTTCACATGCGACAACCAGCCCGGCCCTGACCTGACCCAATTCAATTGCGTTTGCCACATGAACCATCCCATTTAGAACACCCAGACAGGCATTTGAAATATCGTAAACCTGAGTTTCGGTACCGAGACAAAGACCGTGTGATACCGCACAGGCGGTTGCGGGTTCGGCATTGTCCCTGCAGACGCCGCCGTAAATCAGAATGCCGATATCTTCAGCAGAGATGTTTGAATCTTCAATTACTTTTCGAGCAGCTCGAATTGCCCCCTCAGACATTTTGTAATTTGGTTTCCAGAAGCGCCGTTCATGTATTCCGGTAAGAACCTCTAATTGTCCTTTTTGAAAATGAAGCGCTTTGTAAAGGGGCTTTAATTTTTTTTCAAGATCCTCGGATGTGACCACCTGGGGTGGAAGTTCATACCCTAACGAGTCGATGTATACTTTTGAATATCGCATATAATTTCCAAAATGAAACCAATCGTTTTATTTTATGTTTATAAAACTCGCTTTTTTTTCCAGACCGATTCTATATCATATCGGGTTAATTTATTCATTTTCATGGACATGTCTTGAAAGAACACGATTTTGTGGCCATCTGCGAACATATGCGCATCGGCAATCACATAAGGTTCGGGCATATATCCGATTTCTTTGATTTCGACATCATAACGGGCGTGCTTTGTATCCGGCGTAACTGGTCCACGGCATTTGAGAAAGCTTTTCACGCCGATGACCGGCCCATAGCCGACGTCAGGTCGATCGGTTATCCATCCGATTCGAAGAAGAAATATCCTCAGAGCATGTGAACAGCATTCATACATTAGGGTTCCCGGCATGACCTTATCATCCACAAAGTGGCAGGTCAGAAACCAATCATCGGAATGGATATCCGCCTCCGCCTGGATGAGGCCCAATTTAAAACGGCCACCTATTGGATCGAGTTTCAGAACGCGGTTAATTAATTTCATCCGACCTCCCGGTAGTTTAAGGGCATCAGATATTTCGATTCCATTGAAATGGGCGCCAAAACAGGCCGAAATATCTCCTTGTCGCAGGGCCTCAATGCCCGAATCATCATAGTTTTCAACCTGTAGAGGCACAAACTCTTTCCAGTCAGGATCTTTTTTTCCCGGGGCCGTACTTCTATCTCTTTCTGATAGAACGATGCCACCTGAATTTTGCAACTCTTCTTTTGTAAAAAAACCCGCACACCCATTCCTCATGGTGATAAAGAGTGTTTTTTCGATAAAAGCGTTATATTTAAAAAAGAAGAGGTAGGTATCGCCCTGGCGGACAAACCGTTCACTCTCAATTTCATAACGGATTGTTTCGCCCGGTCTCGGAAGATGACGGTGGAATGTGACAGCAGCATCAAGAAGTCTGTAATTCCTTGTACCTCTAACCGTATGGTCAATCCCAAGATAAGCGCAGAGAAAAAGATCCGCCTGTCCCGCTTCCATCGATATGCTGACAGGTGCAGAACCGCCATCTAGATACCATGCATCAAGGGTGACATCATGCTCGGTTACGACTTGCCCTGTTTCCATGGAACATTTCTCGCCTTTCACTGAAACAATCCGATCGACAAGCATCAGTGGTTCATCTGGAAGACGCACCCTGGAACGGTAAGTATCGACGATGTCAAACTCCGGGCCGAGCACTTTAGCGGCCGAGCCGATAGCAAATTCCATGCACATCTTTCGAGAAAAGGCGGGAAAAACCCGTGATGTAGAAAATTTTGTGCTGGTTTGTGATTGTTGGTTCGAAATAGAAAAAGGTCGCCTTTTTTCATGTAAATTTTCAAGGAGGTTTTCTTGAAGTGAAAAGGTCTGGCCGTAAGCTTTCGCCAGCTCACTGGAAAAAACAAGGAAACTCAGGTGGATGTCTGATATCGATTTTGCATTCTGACTTACTTGCGAAATCATTGCCGTAATCGACAGTCCATTTTCTGTTTGAAGACTCTGGTGTGGGGATTGTGGGCTGAAATATTTCAGCAAAGGAAAAGAGGGGGGACTTCCGCCTATCGGGATTGTTATTCCGTAAGCTGATTGGTCCAAAGATTTTTGCTTTTTACCTTGAACGATCTTCGGCAGTCGGCCTTTGGTATCATAGTCAAAACTTTCCAGAATGACATGGGAGACGTTTCCATCCACGGTCATAGCACAGACGCAAGCCTTTCGGGTTACGCCCTTATTTCCACTAGGCCAAGATTGAGAGGAAGCGGGGACCCGGAACGGGCCTTTTCCCCAAAGATCGTTTTGGGAAGGGACAAAGTTTCTAAAGGGGGGGATCATCTGATGATAGAGGCATAGGCCGGCTTTGACAAGTGAGGATAGACCGGCAGAAGCCCCCGTGTGTCCCACAGTTGGTTTTAGAGAACCGATTGCGCAGTCCATCTTTTTTGTTTTTGTTCCATTGATGAAATACGCGTTGAGAGCCTCTGATTCTAAGGCATCCTCCAGGGGGTCCCCGCTCCCATGTGTTTCAATGAAACCAACGTCTGCGGATGAAATTTTGGCTTCGTCAAAAGCAGATTTTATGGAACGAACATAGGCGTTCTTGGAGATAGAATCGGCATCGATTCCCCCCCCGCTGGCGCATCCTATTCCTTTTATAACAGCGTAAATTCGGTCTCCATCGTTCAGTGCTTTATCCAACCGCTTGATCACAAGGGCGGCAGCACCTTCGCCCGGCAACGTGCCATCCGAAAGTCGATCAAAAGGCCTGACCTCACTAAAATGTGTTAGCGGTCTGTTTTTGCTGATCGTTAGTACCTTGCGAACGTCGCCGGCCAGATCAACGGCTCCAACAAGAAAGAGGTCGGTCTCATTTTGCTGCAAAGATCTGACTCCGATTTCGAGAGCCTTCATACCTGAAGTTTCCTCACCAGAGACGGTAAAACACGGACCACCCAAACGAAACTCTCTGGCAACCCGACTAGCAATGATCCCGCCCAGGGCGCCCAGCGTCCGTTCATGGGTTAGTTGTGGGCTTAAGGCATCCTGAAGTGCCCTTTGCCACCTGAGCATTTTTGTATCGTCAACATCAATATTGAGATTTTTTTTATAAAATGAAAATTTGTTGAATAGATTCCATCGCAAATGGAAATTGGTTGCCTCATAATCAAAATCCATACCAATGACCGCACCCATGCGCGGTCGAACTTTCCGCAGCTGCAAGCCGGCATCTTCCATTGCTCCTGCAGATACTTTCATCATCAGCAAATGCTGTGGAAGGATATCCTTAATTTCATTTGGAGGGATGTGAAACTCGCCAATATCAATCGAAAGCTTTTCCATAAAACCACCCAAAAGATTATCAGTATCAAGGTGCGGTTTAACCCTATTTTCACACCCTTTCCATCGATGATCCGGTCTTTTACCTATGGTGGTATCCCCGGTAAAAATCGCTTTCGCGAATGCCTTTAATGATGATAAGGAACCGAAAATGGATTCCATACCGACAATGGCTACCGGGGGGTCGATCGTTGATCGGTCGGGTTTCACCGGCCTTGATTTTTGTTGAATGACGATCGTTTTTGGATGGGAGATTCTAACGGGATTGTATTCTTCAAAAAGCAAATGTGCATTTATTCCACCAAATCCAAACGCACTCACTCCCGCCCGCCTGGGGCGGTTTTTATCATTGATCCGCCATTTTTCCGGCTCGGTTTGAACCCGAAATGGGCTGTTGTTCAACGGGCTTTTTTCGGGTGCTTTAAAATAGTTAAGAGAGGGTGGAATGATTTTGTGTCGCAGGGCAAGAAGTGTTTTTATCATTCCAGCGACAGCTGCAGCGGTCAGCAGGTGTCCAATCATCGATTTAACGGATCCGATGGCGCATTGATTGCGCACCCAGCCGGCGTGACCCCATAATTTTCTCAAACTTTGAAGTTCGGTTTCATCGCCGAGGGGCGTTCCAGCCCCGTGGCACTCAATCAGGTCTATGTCCTGTGGAAACCAACCGGCTGTTTCATAAGCCATGCGTAAAGCACGAACCTGACCTTCGCTGTCTGGAGAAATAAGATTTCCTCTTATGTCGTTGGAAAATCCGATCCCCTTTATAAGACCGTAAATACGGTCTCCATCACGCGATGCATCATTCAGGCGTTTTAAAACAAGGAAACCGGCTCCTTCGCCGACCACCAAACCGTCAGCGCTTTCATCAAAGGGAGAACAGCGACCTGATGGAGATAAGGCCCTGAGTTGACTAAAACCGATCTGGGTGTAAAGTGCTTCGGGTCTTGAAATCCCTCCAGCCAGCATAACGTCCGCACGGCGAAACAAAAGTTCGTCACAGGCCAGTTTCACCGCATAGATTGATGAAGCGCAGGCAGCATCAAGGGTGTAACTCCCACCTCCTAGATTTAATCCTTTGGAAAGAATTGCTGCCGGAAGACCGGTGACTTTGCCGGCCAAAAACTGTTCTTTGGTTAAGGGTGGGGTTGGGGATAGTTTTCCAAAAAGCTTTTCCTCAAAGGACGAGCCCAATATGCCCCTTGTGATTGAAGAGGCTGTATCTGTCGGAAGGGCGATGGCGGATAGAATCGTACCGATATGTTCTCTGTCTGCCGGAAACGTCACGCAATCAGATAGTGCTTCCCTACCCGCGTGCAGTGCAATGTGGTACATCGGATCAAGGGCGTTGATCAAGTCAACGTCAATGTCTATCCCTTTTGGATCAAATTCAAAGTCCTCGATCAGGTAAACGCGTTTTGAGTACGCCTTGTCTGCTGCTGGTTCAGGGTGATAAATGTCGTCGACCGGAGCAATCCATCTTTTTTCCGGTACTTCGTGGGATGAATCGACTTTGTTGACAATATTCTGCCAGAATTTATTTATGTCGGAAGCTCCGGGAAAAATCCCGGCCATCCCAATGACTGCAATCGGTTCTTTATGCATGGGCCAAAAAGGCAGTTTTCAATGGCTGTCGTCAGTATTTCAAAAGGATTGCCAAAATGAGTTTATATAGCGAAGGTTCGATTGGAGGGCAAGGGTCAAATTTTTTTGGTCGGGCCAATTTGCGCTTGGTAATTGTTCATTTAAAAAAACGTTAAGCTCATTTCTCAAAAGTTATAGTACCCGAGATTCGCCAACAAACCGGTTGTAATTTTAAAACTGTATCTGAAGTTGTCCAAAGTTGTTTTTTATCCATCCTTACCCGGCAAGATGTTGATGAATTGATATTCCTCCACTGGTTTTCCTACGAATGCTTCAAAATCAGCCTCCCCCCACTGTTCAATGGACAGGAGTTTTTTTCCTGATTCGTCCATATAATCCCATTTGAGGATTTCCTTTGCTGTTTCTTCCCCATTTTTATGAAAATGACCGGCCCCGGTCTCCTCGAGATAGTAAACGGTGCCCTCAAATTCCAGCGTATCAGGGGAGTTCTCGTTTGCAAGGATACGATCCTTAAATCCCGGATTAAGGCGGTTTATCGGAATTTTTTGACTAACACTCCAATAGTCCTCGTCATCCGGCTCCCTTTCCAGAAAAAGGATTTCATCGTGGCTTGTCAGCTGCCATTCAAAGGTGAGATCCCCGGACCCCCAATCATAATAATGGTAGGCCTTCACTTCCCAGGTCTTCATATCATAATCAACAAAGTTACCAACCTGCAGATTGGGAAGAACAAGATCCGTTAGTGGATCCGGGGTCGGTGTACCTTTTTTTTTAAAAAAATCTTTCCAGCCCATTTTGTTTATTGGTTCAACCGATCCCCATTTTCTTTTTTAATTCTTCGAGATGTTCGGAGGCGACTATTTTGGGACCATCGTTAACCGCCTGGTTAATTTCTTCGTCAACGTTTCTATCCGCACTGACCATATCGCCATATGCCTGGGCCAGGGATTCGTCCTCTTCTACTTTTGATTTCATTTTTTCCAGCATCGAAATTGTTCCGGAAGAATCTATTTTTGCTAACTGGGTGTTGATTTTTTTCGTCGAGGCGGCTGTCCGGGCACGGGCTTTTAAAGTGATCAGATCATTTTCATATGTTGTGACACTCGATTTGATCTTGTTGACATTTGCCTGCAACGTACCTGCCATCTGGTCGTGTCGTTCTGCTTCTTTGAAAAGTCTCGTTGCTTCATTGGCATGCTGTTCTTTTTTTGCGAGCGCCTCGGTTGCGAGCCGTTCCGCTTCTTGTGCGTCGAGACTTTCGTTTTGCATTTTTTGTAAAAGAATCATTGCCTTGCGTTCATAGTCAGCAGCGAGCTTCTTGTTATTTTCAGCACTTTTTCTGGTCCGTATTGCAATGCTTTTGACTTCGGCTAAACTGGTCATGGCCCCTTGGAGGTCCTTTTTTAAATCCCGTATCCCCTGCTCGGTCATTTTTATGGGGTCTTCTATTTTGTCTATTGCGCTGTGAGCCTGGGCTTGGCCAACTTGAAAAAGGCGTTTGAAAATTGACATGGTATTCTTCCTCCCCTTAGTATATCGAAGTAAAAAAAAAATTATGTTGCATGTTCCAAAAGTTCAGCGCCGTGCTCGGACAGAGCAAGGCTTAAAGCGTGTATAGAACCTTCTAACTCGTTGCGGTCCAGATTTTCAAGCTGAAGAGTGTCTCGAAAAAGAATGATTTCTGAATTATCGTCCAGAACAAAGGCGCCATGTACAAGATAACGGTTCATCTGTAATAGCCGCTTGTACAACTTTTCCGGCTTTTCCGGGACGTTCATGATGACCTGTTCTAACACGAGGATGGGTGCCTCGCAGTCGATCACAAGATTTTTAATCCCATTTTCTTCATCATCAACCACCACAAGCTCTTCTTCCTCGTTTTCACTGATGATGGCAACGTTTATATCCTGAAGATACTGTTTGACGGTTTCGAATGCTTTCTCCATAAGTCGGCCTCCGTTTAAGTTGATGCTTTCCAAAATGATCTGTTCAACCATTTTTTAGTTTATGTTCGGTCTTTGGTCTGCTATAACAATAAGTTGATCATCCTGTTTCATTCTGTAATCGCATTCCGGGTTTGTGGTTAGATTTTTGCCCTCTGTGTTTTCTACCCCCAGGCAGAGAATACCATATTTGTTTTTCATCTCGCACAAGACATCAAAAAAGGTCTGATCTGTCAAGTGATTTGGGAGCGTTATCTTGAAAAGATCTTTTCCGTATCGATTACTAACGAGTTCACTGATCATTCGAGTGATTCCATGGTCGAGGGCGGCCTGAACCAAAAGATTCGTACTCAGTTCACCCACAACGATGATTTCGTCCGCTTTTGCCATCCGGCAATGTTCCACATTTTTTGAATCCATGAGCTCAACGCAGATATATACGTTTGAATTCATATTTTTAATGGTCAGGGTGTTGAGTATGGTCTTGGCGTCCCTTGCATATGAATCAAGATGCTCGTCCGAGAGAATGATGACCACCTGGGCCTGTTCTAACTTGGCTTTTTTTAATATTTTAGGATTGATTCCACCCCGAATGAAATGAAGACCAGGGTCATCGATCGGCTTTTCGGTTATATCTGCAATCACAACAATGGAAATGGAACTCGATTTTGGATCTGCCCGAAGTTCTTCAATAATTTCGTCTCCTCTAAAATTCCACCCGCATATGATAAAGTGGTCGGTTGTGCTGATTGCTTTCATTCCTCTGTTCTCCTGAAACTTGTTTTCGATAAAAAAAGTGGCGATGGTAGCGGTGAGGACGCCCAGAAACCCGATTCCCAAAAACATCACTCCCATCCCTACGACTCGACCACCTGTGGTCAGGGGAGAAATATCCCCGTATCCAACGGTAGTCAGTGTAACGACTGACCACCAAAGGGCATCGACAAACCGGATATCCTTTTCAAAATAGACAAACGCTGTGCTACCGGAAAAGATAACGACAATGATGATTAGAGCAACCCGGACCAGTTTTTCACGACACATAGTTAAAACAGTCCGTTTCAGAAAAGCATAAAAGTGATGCATTCGGGTTTTAAACCTTTTCTTCTCGTACGATTCACCCTGATGTATTCTTGTCTTTCTCGACAATGAATTCTATTAACCTGTTTCCTTCCATCGCTTTTACGGTAATAATGAACGTTGCAAACATTATCTTTTCCTTTTCTTTGGGGATTCTCCCGATTTTATCGAGGATGAAACCTGAAAAGGTATCGTATTCTTTTGAATCAGGAATATCCATCCCGGTCTTTTCGTTTACCGCTTCAATTTCAGACTTGCCGAGTACCATCCACGTCTGGTTGCCCATTTCAACAATATGGGGTTCGTCTTTATCGGTTTCGTCTCTAATTTCTCCGACAATCTCTTCAAGGGCATCTTCAAGGGTGATAAGGCCGGATACGCCGCCATATTCATCCACAACAATCGCCATATGATGTTTTATCTTTTTGAATTGATGAAGCAAATTGTCCAGTTTTTTATTTTCAGGAACAAAATACG
Source organism: Desulfobacteraceae bacterium UBA2156 (assembly GCA_002328165.1). Classification (GTDB taxonomy): domain Bacteria; phylum Desulfobacterota; class Desulfobacteria; order Desulfobacterales; family UBA2156; genus UBA2156. Next base: position 62,091 of record DCWS01000033.1, read on the forward strand.
GTTTTGTCATGATCTTTCTGACATCAATTTCCTCGCTGGACGTCAATTGATGCATAAAGAGGTCCTTGATATTTAGGATGCCGATCACATGATCGATATTTTCTTTGATAACAGGGATCCGGGAAAACCCGGATTGAATGATTCTATCCAACTGGAGCTTTTCTTCGGCTTCCACGACAAACATATCGGTTCTCGGGGTCATAATTTCTGAAACGTTTGTGTCATCGAGTTCAAAAATGTTATGGATCAGTTCCTTTTCCTCTTCCTTGATCTCTCCTTCTTCTTCAACCACTTCAACAAAAGTCATCAGCTCTTCCTCTGTTAGACCGGGAGGTTTTTTTATCCGACCGGTTAATTTGGGGATAAAATTTAAAAATGTGAGAAAAGGAAAGAACAAAATTGAAAGCCAATATATTGGAAATATGGCAATTTTTGCAATAATGATATTGTTTCTGGTGGCGATCGATTTTGGCAGCACTTCACCAAAAACCAGAATAAAAAAGGTCATAATACCTGTTGTAAATCCAACGGCATGGTTTGGGAAGATGCCAATTGTGAGTGATGTGGCCAAAACGGCCGCACCCACATTTACGATATTGTTTCCAATGAGAATCGTCGATAGGAGTCTATGGGGATCATTCTTCATTTTTTTTATCAACTGCAATGTTTTTCCGCCTTTTTTAGCGATATGAAGGGTTCTGGTTTTGCTGATGGAGAATAAAGCGGTTTCTGCAGAAGAAAAGAAGCCGGAGAGAATAAGAAGACATATCAGAAGGATAAGCTGACCTGTCATGACGGTTGACTTTCCGAATGAATTTGGTCATGCCCCAAAAGGGGCAACAAAACCGGGATCATTTTCAGATAAAATAGAAGAGAAATGAAAAAAGAATGGGAAATTATGATATGTTTCCTTAATAACAGGGGATCTTGCAAACTGCGCTACTTCCTCTTTAAATAGAGAATATGTCTTGTAATATTAAAAGTGTTATTTTACATCAATATACAACAAAAATTTATTTTTTCAAGTAAATTAGAGCAGATATGAATGAAATTATCGAACATAAGGCTCTATGACTCAAACATCGAACATAAATGAACTCCTTCATTTGCTAGAATCATCACCCCGCCAAAGATTTCAGGTTGTCTATCATACGGTGCAGCCGGGCCACCCGCCTATAGGTCAAAACTTGAAAAAGGATGGTCTAAAATCGTGCAAAAGGTGATGCATGCGTGCGGGATACCGGATCTTTACCGCCACCAGGCGAAAACGATTGATGTCATTCGGTCCGGCCGCCATGGGGTAGCGGCAACCCCGACATCCAGCGGGAAGACCGCGATATATAATCTTCCGGTGTTGGAGAAAATATGTAAGAATGCGAACGCAAGGGCACTCTGTAGTTTCCCTTTAAGGGCCCTTGCCCAGGATCAACCTCGGATATTTCAAGAAATGGTTGCGTTTTTGGGGGGAAGGCTCCCCACTGCGAACATTTATGACGGCGACACCACTGCATGGCATCGAAAGCGAATCAGGGAATCACCACCCAATGTCATTTTGACCAATCCTGTGGTGACGACGGATCGAAATGATATCGGCGGTATTTCCACGCCTTTTCATTTTCAGGTCGGAAGTGGTGCAATATTTATTTACGATAGTGTTCCAGGGGGAGCTGGACTTACCCGACTGGCCTTTGAACGTGCCGAAGAGCTTTTAGAACACACACTAAAAGCGATACAAACATGCTCCTGTGGGTCTGGATGTCCTTCCTGCGTGCATTCACCCAAATGCGGTTCCGGTAATCGGCCGATTGATATGGCTTTCGCCAGATTTCTTCCAGAGAGTTTAAAAACAGGCCCCGAGCCAACGAATATAGAAAGCGGCACTGTACCAAGAGACAAAACAGAAACCGAGAAAAAGAACACGAAACAACACGGAAGGGTTCATTTTGGTGTCTTTGATTTAGAAACCCAGCGCTCCGCGGCGGAGGTGGGCGGATGGCACAAAGCGGATTTGATGGGGATCAGCTGTGCTGTTCTTTATGATTCAGGCGATGATACTTTTTATGAGTTTCTGGAAGGCCAGGTACCCCTTCTCATTCATCATCTTGATAAACTTGATCTTGTGGTTGGATTCAATATCAAACGGTTTGATTACCAGGTGCTCGGCGGTTGTTCCGGGTTTGATTTTCAATCCCTTCCCACCCTTGACATCTTGGAAGAGGTTCACAACCGTCTTGGTTTTAGGATTTCACTGGATCACCTAGCAAAAGTCACGCTCGGGAAGAAGAAAAGCGCTGGAGGTCTTCAGGCACTTCAATGGTGGAAAGAAGGTCGGATACGTGAAATTATCGACTATTGCAAACTGGATGTGGCAATTACGAGGGATCTTTTGTTGTATGGAAAAGAGAAGGGATATCTTCTTTTCAACAACAAAGCCGGAAATACGGTTCGAATACCGGTAAATTGGTAACTCAGGAAGAGAGTTTCCAATCGGTTTGGATCACCGATCAGTTCGAGGGAAACAAAAAAGAGTGATAAGGTCAAAGCTATTAGGGTAAATATTTTCCAACTTGCCGGTTGATACAGTGATATATATCTTCATCAGAGCCAAAGATATCGACCACATCCTTATGGTTGATCAGTTGTTCGATTACAAAGGCCGTCAAATAGAGACTGACAATATGGGGATTGGGCACAAGATTCCTAAATGGCGCAACCTGATAATCGATATCAAAATTTTCGATGCGACTCAGTTTATTAAGGCACCCACGGATCTGTTCTTCAAGTGCGTTCTTGTTGGTTGTCTCCACAAGATTATTTTCAACAAGCTTCATTGAAATTGAATTGCTGAGCGGGTCGATATTGTCTTGAATTCCTATGATGGCGGTCCTTCGGGCATACTCTCGTGAGTGCTCAATTTTTGACAGGATGCTTGCTTCGCGTGTCCCTTTTCGAAATACTTTGGGCATGTCCTTTCACCTTCGATAGATTTTTATTTTTTTAATCAAATTTTCTAATTTAAAATGATCGTTAAAATTAATCTTAACACTTTACTATAATTAAAACTGGTATTGTTTTTCAAGTAAAATGTGTCATATCGTTTCTAAGATTTTCGACTTTTGTTATTCGGCCCCTTGCCTTTTCATAGGCGGTCATCGCTTCTTTTTGAAACAGGGCTTCCATGCCGGTATATCTTGGTGAGATATGAAAGAGGGTGAACTGTTTTACACGTGCCAGTCCCGCGATGGTACCGGCCTGCCTGGCGGTCAAATGGAATTTTTTTTGGGCAATATCCTTGTGCGATTCTAGAAATGCTCCCTCAATGAAAAGATGATCCGACTCCTTTGAAAAAGCAATAATTTTATCCGCGTTCTCCCGGTTGTAAACCACATCCGCAATATAGGTCACCTTTTGACCCGGTGTGATCAATGCGATCCTGTCTACTAGATCCCCAAATCTGTATCGGATTTTTATGGAGTTATTATCACCCGATCGGACTTCAAATTCCTCATCGGGATCAGTCTGATTCAATAAGGCGCTTTTAAACCGCTTGAGCCAGGGGCCGATTTCGAGTCCGAGCGAAAGCACCGCCTCTTTTTTTATGTTAACGTGAAATCGTTCCTTTATGGAAAATCCGAGACACGGAATACTGTGATCCAGGATTACGGCGGAAACCGATAGGCCGGGTTCTTGATATATGGTGCTGCAAAACGGCTGCTTCACCACCGGGTTTGTTGAAATAAACCTATTTTGACAAAGATAACTTTTCGAAATCAGACGGTCTGAATCTACCTCGGTCAGATGGATGATCAATTGATTGGCATAATTTTCGACAAGATTCCATTCATATCCTGAAAGTTTTCCCTCAACGTTTTTCAGAAAACCTTTGGGGCCGTAGAAATGGAGCATCTTTTCCCTGCCGAGAAAGATGCGCATGAGCTTGTCGAAGCCGATAAAGTGGTCCATATGGGTATGGGTGATAAAAACATGTGTGATCTTTAAAATGTTTCGGGGTAAGAGAGAACAGATATCCCCCAGATCGAACATGAAGGCTCGTTTTTCAAAAAGAAAAGGGATAAAAAGGCCAGGGTCGTCATGTAGTCCGTTAACTAACCTTGGATATAGGGATGGGCGCATGGGCGAACGCTTAAAGGTGTTGGTTAAGATGAAGGTAATCGTGCCGGATCAGATTGTAAAAGTTTCTGTATCTTCGATCATAATCTGTTTTGTTTTTTTTCCGTTCCAGCGGTTCCAGTCCAGCCGGAATATAATTTGTTCAAAACTGTTCTTTAACGGTGGATCGGTTTTAGCGTTGAAATGAATGGCCCGGAAAGTTTTTCCTGTCCTGCCGGACGTCTGCCTTAATTGCATCTGTCTGTGGTTACCACCCACAATTTTCGAAGATAAAACATCCACATTTTTAGCCATAAAAATTGGTGCTGGATTACCCGGGCCATGTGGTTTCAATGATTCAAGCTCGTCGATCAGTGAATCTGAAATATGGTCAAAATCGAGCACATAATCGATGGTTATTATTGGCAAAAAATCGTTAGGCCCGGTCATTTTTTGGACTATTTTTTCAAAATGCTGCTCGAAAGGTTTAATCTTTTCATATTTTATTTTCAGCCCCGCTGCAGCTGGGTGGCCACCGAAGCTTTCAAGATCTTTCGAACATGCCTGAAGCCCTTTATAAAGATTGAAACCGGGTATGCTCCTTGCCGAACCTTTTCCTTCCTTTCCTTTGGTGCTGATCAGCACCACTGGCCGGTGGTATCTTTCCACCAGTCTCGAGGCCACGATTCCCAGAACGCCAAGGTGCCATTTTGAACTGGTGAAAACCAAAGCGCCTTTTTGTAATACATGCGGGTTGTTATTGATATGTTGGCAAATCTCATCGATAATCTTTATTTCAATATGCTGGCGGTTAACATTCATCTGGTTCAATATACCGGCTTTTTGTTTTGCCGTATCAGGATGTATTGTTGTTAACAGTTCGACGGCTTCCTTTGCATGTCCCATCCTTCCCGCTGCATTCAACCGAGGCGCTAGTCTGAAAACAAGATCTTCAGCCGTAATGACTTTAAGCTTTAAACCGCTTGCCTCCACCAAAGCCTGTATTCCGGGTCGTTTAGAGTCTTGAATCACCTCTTTCCCAATGGCACAGAAAATCCGATTTTCAAACGTAAGCGGAACCAGATCGGCCATAGTCCCCAATGCAACTAGGTCAATAAATTCTTTAAGATTAGGCTCTGGTCGGTTATGCCAAAAATGCCTATCCCTGAGATGTTTACGAAGAGAGACAAGGAGGTAGAGGGCCACGCCGACACCGGCAAGGTGCTCAAAACCCGCCGGACAATCCGGTTGATTTGGATTAATAATTGCAAGTGCAGGCGGGGAAGGGCGGGATATTTTATGGTGATCTGTGATGATGACATCAATACCGACCTTGTTAGCGGCTTGAACCGCCTCATGGCTGTTGGAACCACAATCGACAGTGATGATAAGTTTTATTCTGTTTGTCAGGGCATGTTCTCGAATATGGGTAACCTGCAAGTCATACCCTTCGGTTAACCGGTGAGGGACATAATAAGATACATCTATCCCGACATAGCAGAAAAACTGATAAAGAATGGTTGTAGCGGTCACTCCATCTACATCGTAATCGCCAAAAATTAAAAGTTTTTCATTATCTTTTATTGCTTTATAGATGCGTTGAACGGCAATGTTTATGTCTTTTATACAGAAAGGGGGACGTAGAAGGTTAAGTGAAGGGTTTAAAAAATCGGAAATATCCTCGGGAGAGGCCATTCCACGGTTGACCAAAATCGATGCGAAAATTGGGCTGCATTTGATTACTTTTAAAAGCTGTTCAACAGTGTCGGTATTTGGCTGTAAAATCTCGCACCTTTTTTTCATAAAAGGGACATATCGCATTCTGTCATTTCGGACAACAGGTAATTCGGTCTATTTTAAAGACGGCGAAAGAATTTAATCCAGAATTGACAGTCTCGTAAAAAGTCGGAATTGGACGGCAAAGTAAAAAGCTTCAAATTCAAGGCGCGCAAACCCTGAGGAATGAGGCGTACTTACAGTGCGCTGCAATGACGAAGGATGCAGCGCAACACAGAAGTTGAACTTTTTACGATGCCGTCCGAATTTGCTATTGAAATTAATCAGAGGATGGTGATATTTATTGCGAGAGTTGGATATTGTAAGGCGATTTTTTGAAAACAATAAAAAAATATTACCGCGTAGATCGCAGGGAGATCTCTTTTTTGAGATTTATTTTTGAGTCATATGACGGCATTACCATGTTAAGCACTATCGACCCGGATTTGGGGATTGTCGAGTTCCACATTCCGCCGGGGTGTGAATCGGATGTGGAGATGATTTTAAATGACCTCCAAAAAAACATTATTATCGAACCGGTAAGAAGGGGAGGTTAAATCCTTGGGTTGAAGCAAAAAGGGCCAAAAAACTTAAAATAGTTGAGTTGCAGAAAATCATCATATAAAAACTTGAGAACTAAGTTATTGTAAGAACCATGGATACAAAACTTCTGTATATTGATACCATCGGCTGTCAAATGAATGTATATGACTCCGAACAGTTCGCCAAAGGCCTTCGACCCATGGGGTATACTTTAACATCATCTTTAGATACGGCGAATCTTGTCATTGTCAATACCTGCTCGATTCGGGAAAAGGCACAACAAAAAGCATTTAGTTTTTTAGGCCGTCTTGCAACATTGAAAAGAAAAAAACCCGATCTCATCATCGGTGTTGGCGGTTGCGTGGCCCAGCAGGAGGGGAGCAGGATATTGGAACGGATGCCTCATCTTGATTTTGTTTTTGGAACATATGCTGTTGGCCGGTTACCAAAAATTGTCAAAGAGATCGAATTGAAAAGGCGCTCGTTTGTCGATATCGACAATTCCGGCGGGATAGACGGACTCGAGCCGATTGCTGTCGTGCCATCCGCCGAGGATAACCAATCGCCGACTCGTTTTGTCACTATCATGCGAGGGTGTGATAATCATTGTACCTACTGTGTGGTACCCCATGTCCGAGGGAGAGAGGTCAGCCGGAATCCAGCAAACATTCTCAGAGAAATTCGAAATCTAGTTAAATCGGGTGTCCGGGAGATCACCCTGTTGGGTCAGAACGTCAACAGCTTTGGAAAGAAAGAAGGGTCATGTTCGTTTCCCGAACTCCTGTTTCAAATTCATGACATCGAAGACCTTTTGAGAATTCGATTTACCACCTCCCACCCAAAAGATCTTTCGAGGAACCTGATAGATGCGTTCAGCGGTCTAAACAAATTGTGCAAGCATATCCATCTGCCGGTTCAATCGGGATCCAACTTGATATTGAGACGAATGAATCGGAAGTACACGAGGGAGGAATACCTTGAGAAAGTCGATCGACTGCACAGCATTTGCCCCGATATTGCTATTTCAACCGACATTATCTTAGGTTTCCCCGGCGAAACATCGGAAGACTTTGATAAGACTCTCGATTTGATTAATAAAGTGGAGTATGATAATTTGTTTGCATTTAAGTATTCTGATCGTCCCTACGCCCTGGCGACCGGATACCCGGGCAAAGTATCAGAGTTGGTGAAAAAAGAGAGGTTGGAAGCGGTGCTCGATTTGGGAAAAGAATATGCTGCCAAAAAAAACAGGTCACTCGTCGGATCAACCGAATTAATCCTGGTCGAGGGATTTAGCAAAAAACAAAGAAAAAGTGTTTCAGGCCGGAAAATCAATGACCGGCAGTGGTCCGGACGAACTTCAACGAATAAGATCGTAAATTTTACCAAAGGAAGGGGATTTTATTCAAATGATGTTATTTCAAAAGGTCAAATGATTCGGGTTCAGATTGATAAAGCGTCTGTCCATTCACTTTCCGGCACCGTTGTTGAAGGGGGAGAAAAGGTTTCGGTTTCAACCAAACAGCGAGTGTTTCCCCCGGAGCTTGTCGAAGCGTAGCGACGATCCCGTCATTCAGGGCTTCGGGGTTGATGAGGGAATCCAAAAAAGATAGCATTCCCCATGCAGTGGAGAATCCTCTGCAACTATCAGCAGATAGTCTCAAAGGAGATGAAAGTTATGTTGCACAAAGCTAACATTGCGGGTCTGACCATTGATCCCGCCTCCAATACACCGATTGTCATTTTAAAATCTCTAGATGATGATCAGGCCATTCCTATATGGATCGGGTTGCTTGAGGCCACTTCCATCGCATCGGTATTACAGGATATTAAGTTTGACCGCCCCATGACCCACGATCTTTTTAAAAATGTTTTGGATGTTCAAAATATTGAAGTCTTAAAAGTTGAGGTATATGATCTAAAGGATAACACTTTTTACGCAAAAATATATTTTGCAGGACAAGAAAAAAAATTCAGTTTGGATGCTCGGCCGAGCGATGCAATTGCTGTCGCCCTCCGATTTAAGGCGCCTATTTATGTGGACGACAAAGTGATTGAAAAGTCTAAAATGGGATTTGGCGAGGTTGAGATTTCGGATAAAAGCGAAGAAGGGAAAAAGTGGGCAGAATATCTTGAGAAACTTTCGCAGGAAGATTTCGGCAAATACAAAGTATAATATCAGCGGCACGGGATCAGCAATCAAAAGGAGGAGGTCAAATGAAAAAGCTATTCTTAATTTTGATGTGTGTTTCAATTTCCGTGTTTCTTTTCGTTGGATCCGTTGCAGCCAAGGAAAGGGTGGAATGACCTTCTGAATCCGGTTTACAAAGGAATGTTGATTCTGCCGAATCCTGCGAGTTCAGGTACCGGGTTCTCTCTGCTTGCAAGCCTGCTGGTGATGCTCGATCCGGATTACAAAAACAAGCCGGTGGAACAGAACAAAGCATGGGATTTTCCTAAAAAACTGGACGAAAATATGGGCCAGTATATTAAAAGTGGTTCCAACCTGCCAAATTGACGACTGCCGGGGAATATGCGGCTGGAGCCTCTTTTGCTTTTGTCTATTCTTCGTTAAAGAAGAAGGGTTTTCAGGTTGGGTTGATTTTGCCCGAAGAGGGCGCTGGATTTGAACTTGAAGCCAATGCATTGTTGAAAGGTGCCAAGTACGAAGCTGCGGCCAAAAAGTTTTTAGACGGGGACATCAGTAAAAAAGCCACGGGAGAATATGCGAAATTCAAGCTGGGTGTGACCTATCTCGGTGTCGCAGGACCCAAAGATTTACCGGCTTTGGAAAGCATAAAACTGGCGCCCATGGATTTCCCGTGGCAATCCAATAACCGCACAAAGATCCTGGAAGTTTGGCAGGGGCATTTCCTGAGATAAAAATCAGATAAACGACACACTCAATAAACTTCATAGATCCTCTTGAAGGGGATTTATGAAGTTTTTCTCCAATCCGAATCAGAAAAATAATCTTTTTTGAAAAATACTTGCATTTCTTATTTATTTGTATAATTGTCTATACATCTAAATCGATAATCGACTAAACAGTTGATAAGCCCTGAATCACCATAAAAACACATAATCATCACAGAAAGATTTTTTCATTAATCTCCAGAGGCAAAATGAAAGAAAAGTTTGATGAAAACCACATCCAAACAGCTTGCTTTAGAAAACATAAGTAAACACTTTGGCTCGCTGACTGCTGTCAAGGATGTGAATCTTATAACAGCAATTCTCGGCAAAACATAAAGTGACAGGTATTTTAGCTGTGGATGAGGTTTTTATGAATAAAAGTACCGAATGCATTGTGAACAGGGGCGATTTAGTGAGTTAATTTTGTTGGTGAAAGGGACTGTCTAGAAGTTGAGCAAAAGGTATCCAATGCGGGTTTGGCCGGCGATTAAACAATGGGAGTTGTAAACCTGGGGCAGCTTGATTGAGCTATGGGGCTCTTACTATCGGTGGATCAAGGACGTAGTTAAGCATGTGTTCGAAGCAGTTAAATAATATGATTCTAAAGGTACAGCGCAACTGGTTAAAATACTCTTTTCGGGAGGTAAATTTTTTGTGTCTGGCCGTTTGATAGAGCCCATCGGTAAGATCTAAAATCTGATGAACACAAAAAGCCACAAGATTCAGCAGAAAGAAGACATAGGAGAGGTTCTGTTCTCCATGGCCATAGTTGTGTTCGATACGATAGCCTTGATTTTTTAATGTGTTAAACGCTTCATTTTCGATTTTCCAACGAGCCCGGCCGCCTTTGGCAAGAATAATGATATCGTTTTAATCAACGGGAAAATCGGTAACCCAACTGTTTCGATAGGTGATTTGGTTATCTTTTGAGACGATCCGATATTGGAAGAAATTGACTTCATCGGCATCCTTTGTGCCGTTTAAGGGCACCGTATTAATCCATTGATAGCAGCGCAATGGCGGCGACCGAAATTATCATGCTTGATAATTTCGGGTGGACCGCAAGTACAAATGCCATGTTTACGGTGATCATTGTTATTGTGTTGGCCATGCTGGGAATTCTTCAGATAGTAGACAAAAAAATCGGAAACCGTCCGGATGGCTTCGCGGCAAAGGTCTGAACTTCCCAAAGAAATGAAAGAAAACCGATGAAAGTGATTGATCCGTTAAACCCCATCCCAAAATATCTCCAGATCAGCACTTGGCTGAAAGAACTGGTTCAAACAGGAAGGTTCAAAAAAGGGGAGAAACTTCCTTCTGAAATGGAACTTTAAAAAATTTGTAATGTAAACCGAAATACGCTAAGGCAAGCGGTAGGAAAACTGGTTTCTCAGGGTTTACTGAGAAAGGAAAAGGGGATCGGCACCTTTGTCGCGTCACCATCGATGCCGGTGAAGCACAAACTCAACCGAATCTCGAGCTTTGGAGATGACCTGAAAGAGGTCGGGCTTAAAGAAAAGACTATTATTTTGAAAAAGCGGGTTGAAAATGTTCAGGAGCACGTAGCAAAGACCCTGATTCTGAACGCGAACAGCCGGGTCATTGCCCTCCGCAGACTAAGGACAGGGGATGGCATGCCTTTGATTTATGAGGAAAGTTTTCTACCGGTTGATATGTTCAAAGATATTTTGAAAATGGATCTGACCGGTTCCATGTATAAAATAATATCAAGGCAATTTAATACCGTATTTGCGAGATGTGAACAGACCATAAGAGCGGTGAATTTAAAGGGGGAAGTTGCAACCTGTTTAACACTACCTGAGAATTCAGCCGGTCTGTTTATGGAGAGTGTCACCTTCAACGCAACCAACATGCCGATTGAAGTCCTGTTCTCGTATTATAGGGGGGATAAATATATTTTGGAGATCGAACTCGGACGTTATCGCATCCGAGAAAATCATATAAATATGTTTGCAGGTGAATAGATCTGCCCTATTGGTTTTGCTACAGTATATACCCTTACTCCAACAATCACATGAATTGAACATGCAACAAAGTGATGAAACAACAAAGTGATGAAAATAGAAAAATACAAACGTCGAATGACAAGACAGAACGGAATCTTTCAATAGAGCATCCACAGGTTATTTTGCGATTTATAGGAGGGTCCTATGTTAATCGGTGTGCTAAAGGAGATCAAGACAGGGGAAAACCGTGTGGCCATGATACCGGCGGGTGTGGAGCAGATGCGGGCACACGGCCACGATGTGATGGTTGAAACCGGCGCAGGGGTCGGATCTGTTTTTTCCAATAAGGATTATGTCAAGGCGGGTGCGACGATCTCGCCTTCTCCAGAGAAGGTATACGATTCGTGTGAGATGATAATGAAAGTAAAAGAGCCGCTTCCCTCCGAGTATGCGTTAATGAAAAAGGAGCAAATTGTCTTTACCTATTTTCATTTTGCAGCCTCTCTGGAAATGACAAAAGCGATTATCGAATCAGGATGTATCGCGATAGCTTATGAGACTGTGGAGCGGGAAAACGGATCTTTACCCCTTTTGACGCCGATGAGTGAGGTGGCCGGAAGAATGGCCATTCAGGAGGGTGCAAAATACCTGGAAAAAACGTTTGGCGGAAATGGTATACTCCTGAGCGGTGTGACCGGTGTTGAACCTGGAACGATTTTGATTCTTGGGGGTGGTGTTGTTGGAACCAATGCCGCCCATGTGGCATGCGGCTTGGGGGCGAGGGTTTATTTGCTCGATACAAATTTGGAACGGCTTCGCTATCTGAATGATATAATGCCAAAAAATTGTTGTCCGCTCATGTCAAGCCCCGCGACCATCAGAAAGCTGTTAAAGGAGGCCGACTTGGTGGTAGGTGCAGTCCTGGTTACCGGCGCAATCGCACCCAATCTGATCACGCGCGGCATGTTAAAACGGATGAAAAAGGGTTCGGTCATCGTCGATGTGGCCATTGATCAGGGGGGGTGTGTGGAGACGGCAAGACCGACCACCCACGACGATCCTATATACGTCGTCGATGGCGTCGTCCATTACTGCGTGGCAAATATGCCGGGTGCGGTATCAAATACCTCGACCCAAGCGCTCAACAATGCAACATTGCCGTATGCTATTGAAATTGCAGATAAAGGATACAAAAAAGCTGCCAGAGAAAATCCGGAAATCGCCAGGGGTATAAATATTATTAAAGGAAAAGTAACCCATAAAGGCGTTTCTAAAGCTTTTGGACTGGATTATGAATCCCTCGATTCCATCATACGGTAAAACGGGCTTTGGGAACATTCCTTTGGTCTAACTTAAAGGTGCAATGGGCGAGGACGCTACAGCAGTAAAATAGACAATTGTGGCATCCATTGGATTTTTTGAAATGTAAACAACTTAATTTCAGTGAACGAAGTAGAAAGGAAAGAGCGTAATGAAAAAATTAAAGGAATGGTTTGTGCCCTGGCTTTCCACCGCCCGGGAATACGATGCGAGTATTCTTGATAAGGCGTGGGCAAATTCCGATTATGGCAGGTTGATGCTGAATGAAAACCCGATCCCGCTATTTGAAAAAGTGGTCAATGCCGTGACTGAAAGTGTAACAAAGGGCAATCGATATCCGGACAGCATGAAAGCCAGGTTTCCTTGTTGAAAAAACGGCCCAGCAGATTTCAAAGATAATCGCTCAAGAGGTCCATGATTTGCGGACCGTTCTGAGCGGTGGGAGTCGGGGAAAATAAACCCTAAAAGAGATTAAACACCTTTCCATCTATCTTTTTTTGGGCTTTTTCGAAAAACTCGAGAGCATATGGGTTAGAGGTCAGAATATTGAAATATTCATTGAAAATGTCAAGTTTCAAGACCTTACTCCGTTATTTTCCAATATTTAAACCGGTACGTCAACTAAAGTTTATCCGTACCTTTTATCATGTATCTTCAACATATTATTCTTTATATTACAACATGTTAACTGCTATTTTATATCTTTTAAGTAAATCTTAACCGATCACCTATGTAGATCAATATCACTAAAGGGACATTTTGATCGAATCGGCTTTTCTTTCATGCAAAAAGCATTTATAGATTGTGTCCCCCAGTTCTCTAAAGGCATCGATAAGCTCTGGATTTCCTTTCGGTAGGGTGTTCCTTCCAGTGTTCAGTCGTTTATTCTTAATCATCTATAATCAAAGTGATCAGACCTTAATCTCATTGTCAGATGCGCACTTTAAACATAATAAATTCAAAGAAAATCAATATGTTAGATCCTATTGCAATAGAGATGATAAAGTAGCTTTTTACTTTCCGGACCGTTCTATCTTCATTAAAAGCTGATGTCAAACAGCAATATTTTGCTTGATCCACTTGTAAATTATAAGCAAGTTCCGAATCTTTCATTACAACGTGATCCGTATTCAGCACGAGGCGAACGCGACGTTACGAAGAATTGGGATGCGAACTATAGAATTTTAGACACAAATTTCAGTATATCAGTATAACTGAAATAGAAAAATAAAGGTACTTCCGGATCCGGTACGTAAAAATTGAGTATCAAAGGCTTTAACTTATTGGTAACCTTGCATTTTCTTGCGTCGAATCTTTTGTGGCCTACTAATGTTTTTTCTTCCTGAACAGGTATTTAGAGGAAGTTAGTTCAAAAACCTCTATATTATCGAGAATTTGTAAACTTATGACTATCTGATATTACAATTTTAAATGATGATATAAAATTTCTTTAATCCCACCCAGTTCCGGAAAGAATCTGAATATAAGCCGCCTGTTAGAGTTCGAGCCCCTTTAGATTGACACATTTCAAAGTATGCGAACTCATTCAGCTAGATGGGGGCGACTTTTTTGTATATGGTTTTGAATAAAAATGTTTTCAGCATAAAAAAACTTGACAAGATTTTCACTTATAGTAAAAAAGTGGAATCAAACAACCTGAATTGCTGTGCCACTCTTATCAAATATTTCTTAAAAAGAGTATTTGCCACTTTATTTGTTGAAGTAGTCAAGAAACCCCTAATACCCGTTAGATGAAGGGGATGAGATGCAGGACCCATTCGCATTATACCGGGGCACGTTGATTCGTGAAAAGCGGCGATCTAATTCGATAACGCTCACGGGTTTGGCTAAAAAAACCGGTTTAAGTATAAGTTTCCTCAGTCAGGTCGAAACAGGCGCAACAAATCCTTCCATTAATTCACTACGTAAAATTGCCCTTGCACTGGGCACCCCCTTAAGTGGTTTTTTTGAAGAATCTCCATCAGCGATTGAAGCAGCACGGTCAAACAGCAGCCCGGTTGTGAGAAAAAATGAACGAAAAATTTTACGTAGCAAAAATTCTCGTTTAACTTACCAGTTACTCACTTCTGATCCCAACCACCGCATGGAGTTTCTGATTACCAGACTGGAAATCGGGAGTGATAGTGTAAAAAAGCCGATGACCCATAAGGGGGATGAAGCCGCCCTTGTACTTCAAGGCCGGGGTAGGTTTGAAGTCGAGAGCCATATTTATGATTTAGAAGAGGGGGATTTTATATACATCCTTGAAAATCAGCCACATAAATTTTCTAATACCGGCAATGTTCCTCTGATTATTGCGGGGGCCATTTCACCTCCGGGTTTTTAAATGAAAGGAGTGTCTTGCTATGCCTGATGCCAGAAAAGGCGACCTAGTCCAGATCCACCAAATCATATTAGAACCAGAACAGAGATCTGAGAATCTTCCCTCATCTACCAAGTCTGTACCATATGAGTGTTGGATCAAAGGTTATCTTCTCACTGAAAGTGCAAACTTGGGGGATACGGTTAAAATAGAGACTTTCATCTGCAGAGAGATATTGGGAGCCCTTTGCTCAATCAACCCGACATATGACCACAATTTTGGCATACCCCTCAAAGAACTTTTAACAATTGGCGCTGAGGCGAAAAAGCAGTTGGGGAAAGCATAGAATATTATCAAGGGGACAACGAGATGGACATCAGCTACGCTGGCACCATGTCAAGGAAGAATGAGATTTTAAAAAACGCAACCGGTATTGATTATGACCGCTTCGAAATCTCTCCGGTTGCTTTTGATTATGAAACATTGATGGACTGCTGCAATTATTCCTTTGAGGATGTACTTAAGATATTGCATGAAGCAGGGGTTGGACAAACACCCTTGGTCGAGCTTAAAAACCTGACGGACCTCATCCGGTCGGTTTCACCGCCTGGAAAAGGCGCACGGATTTTTGTAAAAGATGAGGCGGCCAACTCAAGCGGGAGTTTT
>DCWS01000027.1 GCA_002328165.1 Desulfobacteraceae bacterium UBA2156
AAGCAATTTATAAATGTTTGTCAAGGAAATAATCAATTTGTTTTAGAATTATCGTCGACCTTTTGCATCTCGATCGCCACCAATTCCGAAAGGTTGGGCAGTACGTACCGGAATCCGCATACCGCAAATGAATAGAGGTTATTTGGTAAATGAGGAAATCAGGGTCGTATCGACAAAAAAAGAATCCCGAATCACTGTGGATGGGAAATGAGTGGGGGCTGGAAATTTTATTTCTATTTAACATGGTCCTTTATCTCTTTAGACGCAGTTTTTCTTTTTTCTCCATGTAAATTTCCCACTTTTGACATAAGTCAATTCAACTTCTATACGATGGGTTATAATATACTGGAATTTGACTTGATCATATTTTATCAGTTTTAACTGTGTTTCAAAGAGGAAAAGAAAATGAGTAAGAGAGTATATATCAATGAAGAAGAATGTATTGGCTGCGGGTCATGTGAGGAGATCTGCCCTGAAGTTTTCAAGCTCAATGAAGAGACAGACAAGGCGGAGGTCATTAAACCGGAAGGCGGTCCGGAAGAGCTTATCGAAGAAGCAATAGAGATATGCCCGGTGGATTGTATCTATTGGGCTGATTAATCAAAAACGAAATTTTATATACCGAGGTCTATCAGAAGATTGCCACAGGAAAATTTGAGTAGGTCATTAATTCTGAAAAGTCCTACAAGGAGGCAAACCGAAGCAGCGATAGGGGTGAAATGAAATCTAAAAAAAGTATCATCAATCAGAAATAGGTTTGAGGGATTGCAATGAGTATAAAAGATGAATTCAAAAAGATGGTCACGGAATTAACGATAAAATTTTCGCTTCCGCCAATATCAAATATTTTCTTTCCGCCTTTTTATAAAGGCGGCCAACCAAAGGACGCCCAGTTTATGGCCATCTGTCTAGAAGGAGGAGCGACCGGCGTCAGCTTTGTTCTCCTGTCTGATGAAAAAATGGAAGAATACACTGCTTTGCAACCGTCGGATTTTGCCGAGAAAAACCCAAGCGAATTTGCGCTTGCATTCGGCGATGACAATCCTGTTAAAGAGATGATCAGTCTGGCGGCCATCAATGCAATTTGTCAGCATGTGATGAGGGAGACCAATTTTGCGGTTGATTATGCTACCGATTCACTGGGGCTGTTGTCGGCCTCCGAAGGAGACAGGGTCGGCATGGTCGGGTTGTTCTTCGGACTGATTAAGACCATCAAGCAAGCAAACGCGGAACTGGTCGTCATTGAAAAAAATAAACAATTGATTCAAAAATTTCCCAATCTGCCAATCACTGTGGACGCGACGAAATTGAGCACATGCAATAAGATCCTATGCACCAGTACTACCATATTGAACAATTCATTGGATGAGATCCTTGTCCACTGTTCACCGGATGCATTTGTCTCAATTATCGGTCCTACGGCGGGATATTTCCCGGACCCACTTTTTGCCCGCGGTGTCGATGTTGTGGGTGGAAGGATTGTAAAGAACGGTGAATTGTTTTTGCAGCTGCTTGCAGAAAGAAAACGCTGGGGAGACGCTACACAAAGGACCTGTTTCCAGAAGCAGACCTACGCCGGTATAATTTAATTGCTGAATTAGAAAGTCTCGAGCTCTTCCACAGCCACTTTTACCACATTTTTGACCTCCATGTTTTTCTCAGCATACTCGGCGGTTAATTGATCGAAGAGTTCACCTGAGTTGAGGATACTGCCTTTTCCCCAAATGCGGCAACCCTTTCGTGCTGCAGCATCTAAACAGATGACGGCCACCTGGGGATTCTCCCTGATGTTACCGACAGTGCGGGGAGAGGCGATGTCTGCAAATACAACATGATCATCATCAAAAACGCGCAGCGATCCCTTGGCAGAGACATTTGGCTTTCCGGTCCTGCTTGCGGTAGCCAACAACGCCGGGCGTATTTCTCCGACTGCCTTTTTGGCTTCGTTCGTGAGCTTTGTCATGATAACCTCCTTGTTTTCATTTTTTAAATTTCCTTTTGGGCAAAGGAAACATAGGACAAAGCTGATAATGTGTCAATAACGGGGCCCATATTTTGCAATATACTTTATACCGGCTTGACAATTACCACAATGTGGCATAGTTTAGATCAAATGTTTTCTGGATGTATTGGGAAAGGGGGCCATATTTTTTAACGCTGGGTTTTGGAGTATGAAAAAGGTCACCCCCCCCACTTTGGATTCTAACCTATTAGAGAAAAAGGAGAAAATGCAATGATAGAAAAAATCGAAAAGGCTTTAAAAGAAATCAGACCATCTCTTCAAGCAGATGGTGGAGATGTTGAATTTGTTAGCGTTGAAAATGGAATTGTCAAAGTCAGATTAACCGGTGCGTGCGGTGGGTGCCCAATGTCACAGATGACATTAAAGCAGGGAATCGAGAAATTTGTAAAAAAGGCGGTTCCAGAAATTCTGAGTGTTGAGGCGGTGTAACTTTCCTGTTTCCCTAGCTTCTATGCTCCATTGACATACAATAGCCGATGCCCTATACTTTTGCTCTGAAAACGGGACCTCTGATATAATCGTCCACCAAGCGATCCTTTTCGAGTTTATCATAAGGAGCTTCTCAATGGAGCTGAACGGCAAGACAAAGATCAACGATCTGTTAAATCATTACCCCTTCTTGTTTGATTTTTTAATCACCCTGTCCCCTGCCTTTAAGAATCTCAAAAATCCGGTGATACTTAAAACCATGGGGAGGGTCGCCACCCTCGAAAAGGCCGCGAACATCGGCGGGCTGAAAGTCGAGAGCCTGATTTCGTCCCTTAAAGTCGAAATTGAAAGGCAAACCGGCACCCGGCCGGCAACCGGGATGTCCGGCACCACTTCTGGGGGGAAAATGTTAACAGATCCCGGAGAAAGACAGGAGGCGCTCAAGGGGATCATCAAAGACCTCCATGATGGTGGAGACATGGAAGAGCTCAAACAGAGGTTTCGAACGCTTGTCACCGGAGTGGAGGCCTTGGAGATCGGTCAGATGGAACAGGCCCTGATGGACGAAGGGTTGCCCCCCGAAGAAATAAAACGTCTTTGTGATGTCCACGTGGAAATCTTCAAAGAGGCTTTAGAAGAACAGGACCGACCTGAGCCCCCCCCCGGTCACCCGATACACACCTTTATGAAGGAAAACCGGGCTTCTGAGAAGATCATGAGTGAAACAAGCATGCTCCTGGGACGCATCAAACAAACGCCCGAGCAGGATATTTTCAAGGAGCATGGCCGGGCGCTGGAGGGCCTCATCAAACGGCTGTTTGAAATCGATATCCATTACACCCGCAAGGAAAATCAGCTGTTTCCAATGTTGGAGTCCCGCCATTTTACCGGGCCTTCCCAGGTGATGTGGTCTATCCATGACGATATCAGGGCCTATCTGAAAAAGACCCGGGAAGCGTTTGCCCGAAAAGATTTTCTACAGACTGAAAAATCCCTAAAGGAAGCAATACAGACCATACGGGATATGATTTATAAGGAAGAACACATTCTCTTCCCCGCCAGCCTGGATATGCTTACTCAAAAGGAATGGATCAAGGTAAAAGAAGGGGAAGCCGACATCGGATTTTCCTGGGTAGTGCCGGATAAAGGCTGGCCCCAGGAGATCATTGAAGAGGTTGAGGAAGGAGTGCCGGGCAAACCTGTAGAAGTTCTCAAAGATGTGACCGGGGCGCTGGGACTAAATACCGGGCAGATGACGCTGGATCAGATAAACCTGATGTTGACCCATTTGCCGGTGGATTTAACGTTTGTTGATGAAAACGACCGGGTGGCCTACTACTCCGAAGGACTGGAGAGAATTTTCCCGCGGAGCCCTGCGATCATCGGCCGGGAGGTTCGAAACTGTCATCCACCAAAAAGTGTTCATCTGGTCAACAACATCCTCGATGCATTTAAGTCCGGCGCTAGGGACAAAGCTGAATTCTGGATCGAGTTGGGGGGACGGTTTATCTACATTCGCTACTTTGCAGTGAGGGATACCAAAGGATACTACAGGGGGACACTGGAGGTGAGCCAGGATCTGACTGAAATCCGGAAACTGGGAGGGCAACGGCGATTGCTTGACTGGGAATAGCCGGCCCGGTATTGACCACGCCCAACAAAGGCATGGAGGAAATATGACCATTGAAATGGCAGTCTTTTATGACTATTTATGACCCTTTGCTTACCGGGTAGTTACTTGGTTGGTGAGCATCAAGGCTGAGATTCCTGGGAGTCTTGCTATTCGGTGGAAGACATTCTCGCTGGATCAACAGAAAAGCAAGAAAGGCCCTGATTTTATGATGTGGGCGCACCCGGATTATCCCAGCCAGGGCATTCCGGCCCTTGTGGCAGCAAAAGCGGCGAAAAATCAGGGAGAGCCGGCATTTATGAGGTACCATCTGGCTGCTTTTGAGGCCAGGCACGAAAAGGGAAAGGATATAGCCGACCGGGAGGTACTTAGAGAAATAGCCACAACCGCGAGGCTCGATTTGGTCGAGTTTGAACAGGATATGGCAAACAACAAAACCTGGCAGGCCGTGGGAGAGGATCACACTGAATCCAAGAGTGAATATGGCGTATTTGGCGTTCCAACAATGGCCTTTGGAAAGGGACAGGCCGTTTTTGTGAAGCTTTCGGCGATCCCGGAATCCAAAGAAGATAGAATCTCCTTGTTTGAATTGATTTTTAATATGGGGGTAAAAAGACCTTACCTTCATGAATTGAAGCGGGCCGAAGAAACAGGAGACATTGGAATCCAACTCAAATGAAAAAAACTCTGTTGGAACATATTCGGCATCCGTATGACTCTGCTGGATCTGCGTCTGCGGATGGGCTCTTTTTGTAATGAAGATCAGCATTCGTCAATTAATTTTCTTTCAAATCCAGCCTGGAAAATTCCTTCCCCTAGTTCAACACCCTTAAAACCGGTCGAATGGATGCCAGACAGTGAAGAAATTGTTATCTGGGCGGCCACCAGTTTTACATTGATATCATTTCACCTATTTTTATATTGTTTGCGGTACGTTCACCTTCTATTTGCATAAGTAACATCGCAATATCATACCAACGATGGCTATTCAAAAAGCACAAAACAGAAAATTACCCACACTGATTTTTCTGTTTTGGACCTGGTTTCAAACCGATTTCATCGGCCTTGCCCGTGAAATGCGGATGAGCTACCTGCCGCCGCTTATGGTTTATCTCGCAGCCGGTGTCTCCGGGTTTACCGGTATTATTGAAAGTTTTTTTGTAAAAGATGAGATCGGTTTATCAGCAGCGTTTCTGGCCGGTTTGGGGTTTTGGGCCGGGCTGCCATGGGCTTTAAAAATGCCCCTGGGTCACCTGGTTGACCTGTTTTGGCGTAGAAAATCGATGTTTGTATATGTCGGGGCCACGCTGATGGCACTGAGCCTGTTGGTTATGGTGGGGCTAACCGGATACAAAGACCAAATGGCAACTTGGTTACCTGTGGAGGTCTGGTATATTATTTCGGTGCTGGTCTCTCCCATCGGCTTTGTCCTTCAGGATGTTGTTGCGGACGCCATGACCGTGGAGGCTGTCCCGACGGTTGATGAGAACGGATCTTCGTTTGATGAAAAAGCGCTTCAACGAATGCATGTCACCGTCCAGACATTGGGTCGCATCGCCATCATCGGCGGTAGTGCCTTGGTGGCGGGCCTCGGCGCCTGGCTGGCCAAGGTGCTCTCCTACAAGATAATGTACAGTGTTTCCCTTATTATTCCGGTCATTTCGGTGCTCGGGGTTTTCTACGGCAACTGGATGCTAAAGCGACGCTGTAAACAGATGCCGGGCCTTGAATCCGCTGAAAGTGAGAATCACTTGATCCCTAGAGAAACAGATCATCGCCTTCAACCCAACTGGTATATCTTGGGGGGTAGTGGTATATTTGTGGTTATGACACTGATTTTAGGCTTCTCTGATTTTTTGCTGAAAAAGGAAGTGATATTTTTAGGCTCTCTTGGCATCATTATTTATCTGATGACAAATATCTTACAAGAAATGGAACCAATCAAACGTCGTGAGATATTGGGTATTGCGGTTATTATTTTTGTTTTCCGGGCAATGCCGACGATGGGGGCAGGTTCCAGTTGGTGGCAAATAGATGTCCTCGGTTTTGACGAGGCTTTTTTCGGCACATTGCGTCAGATTTCAGCGATCCTGGCAATTGCAGGTATGTTTGCCCTGCGTGGCTGGATGGGCCGGCGACCGGTCCCCTATCTCGTGATTTTTTTGTCTGTCTATAGTACGGTGATGATACTGCCGTTTCTCGGCATGTTTTACGGGCTTCATCTGTGGACGGAGACAACCTTCGGATTCGGCGCGCATACGATCGCTATTATCGATACGATGGCCGACTCGCCATTGGGACAGGTCGCCATGGTTCCGATGCTCGCCTGGATCGCCAAGGAGGCACCGAAACACCAGAAGGCTACTTATTTTGCGGTGATGGCGGCTTTTACCAATCTGGCCCTTTCGGCGAGTAATCTCGGAACGAAGTATCTGAATAAAATTTTTATCATTGAACGGGGTCGATATGATGAATTGGGAATGCTTATGGTCGCCGTAACAGTATTGGGACTGGTGTTGCCTGTTGTGACGGTGATCCTGGTGAACACCGCGGTCAGGAGAGCAAAAAAAAGAAATGGTCAGACATAAAATTTAATTGTCATGGCTCAAAAAAATCGTCTCAAACCATACGATGGATTGGTTGAGTGGAAAACCGGAAATCCGGCTGAAAAGGATGATAACAGGCCGATCGGTCTGTGCATGTCTTGTGGCGACCGACTCCCCCGACGCAAAAGAAAGTATTGCTCCGTTGAATGCCCCCAGGAACTCAGACGGACACTGAGTGCCAGGACCGGTTTACTCAGAGCGTTAAATACCCGTTATGCGACCTTTTATTTTACAAACCTGATGGTCATTATGGATATACTCCCATTTGATTTAAAAGAAATTTTCAGTTTTATTCTCCAGCGTGCCGATCGCGCCAGCCCGGCTGAAGATTACCAACGGATGGCTAATCTTCTGGGAAATGTGTGGTGGGCTGAAAGAAAACGAACCAATAAAAAATATCTCGCTTCACAGCTTGTTCTGGGACAGGCCAGCCGAAATGGAGTATCTGTCGATTCAATCAAGCCGCTTCAGACCAAAACACCAGCGGTTAAGGACACCTTTTTACTCCAGTTGAAACTCGGCAAATCGGATCTGGAATCATCTAATTTACAAAAGGTGATTAAACAGGCGTATCGCCGGCAGGCAAAAAAATATCATCCGGACCTGGGCGGTGAAGCAAAGGCCTTTAGAAAAATCCATAATGCCTATCAGGAACTCATCGACTGGGCCGATAGCCCGGTTTTCGTCAATCGTCGCGGATTTCCGGACAAATGGTTCTATGATGGAAACCGAAACAGGTGGGTTCAGCTGATTTTCGTGAGGTAAAGAACTCAATTGTCAATTCGCCCCGGGGAAAGGGGAATTTTCGTTGAATAAAAGGAGCGCAACTTGAGTAAAGACGGCTTGATGGAGAAGAGTCTGTTCGAATTACCAGGCAGCCGCATCAGAATCCGATATGATCTTCTTTTTTCGTTTATCGATATAGGATGAAAGCTCTTTTTCAAGCTGTGGATCAATATCGGGTTTGACATAACTATCCAGACGGTTTTTCAGGGCCATTGTTACTTTTTCGTCGATCCGTTTCCCACCGTTCTCTTGCCATCCGGCATATTCTCTGCGGTTGACTAAATTGGGGAGATAAAACCCGGTTTTGCACTGTTCAAAAGTTTTGGGATGAGTCAGATACTCTCCACCAATGCCGACCGCTTTAATCGTATCAAGATCGATGGTCTCGTCGGACACCTTCAATGGGTTTAATAATTCCAGTACCAAACCACAAAGTTCTTCATCTAGGATGAATTTCTCAAAACTTATGGCAATGCATGCCCCGAGGGTCCCGGCCGCATGCAGGATAAAATTGCTTCCGCTGCATATCCCGCTATAGATTCCCAAAGCGGATTCAAAGCCGGCCTGGGTATCGGGAATATGGGCATCGGTCAGCGCGCCCCCGGCGCGGGCGGGCAAATTGTAGAACTTGGCCATCTGAATGGTGGCCAGGGTAATCTTGGTAAGTTCAGGGGCCCCCAGGGAAAGAGATCCCGTTCGCATATCCATAACAGAAGATGTACCGCCGACGATGACGGGGGCTTCGGGACAAACAAGCTGGGCCAATGTTAGACCGGCCAATATTTCAGTATTCTGTTGGACAAGCAGACCGGCCAAACTCACCGGTCCGGAAAAACCCGACATGACCAATGCCCCGATGATAACCGCTTGGCCGTGCCGCACCAGTTCAATGAGAGCTCCGGTCATCTCTTGTGTGTATCGGAGCGGGGAATGGGGGTTAATCAGAGAAAGTGTGACCGGCGTTTCTTTGAGTTTCTGTTTGCCGCCGCATACAAGACCCGCCATATTGATGCAGTCTCGAGCACCGGTTCTAGAGA
The DNA here is from genome assembly GCA_002328165.1 of Desulfobacteraceae bacterium UBA2156. Lineage (GTDB taxonomy): Bacteria > Desulfobacterota > Desulfobacteria > Desulfobacterales > UBA2156 > UBA2156. Next base: position 8,512 of record DCWS01000027.1, read on the forward strand.
TCGGGCTCCCCAAAGAAGGCTTATCGCAAAGGACGATGTTGGAGTAGAGCATATCCAAATGAGCGGTTTCAATCGGTAAATCAGAGGGTTCGATCATCATGAACCCGTTCACGTTGAGTACTGTTGAAGTCTGAATCAATTTGCAAAAATTGTCGTAGTCAGCCTTTGTGGCTTTACGCTGAAGCCCCTCGGGAGTGACTATAAACGGTGCACCATACCCGGGTGCAAGAGCGAAATTTTCTCCGCCGATGGAGACGGTTTTCTCCGGATTTCTCGCAGAGACGCTAAAGTGTGAAGGGGCCGATTCAACGGCTTTGCGAACATCTTTTTCCGAAACAAAGGCCGTTTTTCCATCCACTCTGACCCCCTTTTTTTTGAAAAGGGTCAGGGCCTCGGGGTCATCGAACGCAACCCCGGTATTTTTGAGCAGATCCATGGTTGCGTCATGGATTTTCGTTAATTCTTCGGTGGTCAACGTCTGTATGCGGTCGTACATTTTAAAAGATCCCTTTTATGTGTAAATTTTTCTCTGGTTAGTTCATCTTCGGCCGGTTATCATTCTGCTGCATCAATCATAAATCTATTTTCGCCGGTTTTTGTCAATTGCCAAACGTGCAATGGGAATTACAGAAAAAAATCTTTATCAGATAAATTGAAAAAAGAAAATCAGTCTTCATAAGAAAAAATATCTTTTTTGTAAATTAGGTAAAATAGGAGTCAAAAATGAAAATTATGATATGTCACAATGGATCCAAAGCGGCACAAGCTGCTTTGACACTGGCCATCACGCACGCAAAAGTTTAGAATGCGACGTTGGCGGTGATCAAGGCAATATCCCGGGAACTTCCGTTAAAGCATTCATATATTCAGGAAGCTGAACAAAACCTGGACGATGAGATAGAGAAGCTTATAGATGGCGATGATGCTTCCTATGAAACGCTGCTTTTGATAGGTTCATCAACACCCGGAGAACAGCGGGTGCAATTTGCGGAAAAGAGACGGTTTGATCAGGTTTTTATCGGGATAGAGAGAAAATCAAAAGTTGGAAAATTATTGTTTGGCTCCACCGCGCAATACGTTATTTTGAAAGCACCATGCCTGGTAGTTACAGTACGCGAGGAAGATACTGATTGAGCCAACAATATGAATTTCAAACCGAAGTGTTAATAGCTTCCGTCCGTCCGATGGGTTTATTCCTCAATAAAGGTCGTCTTTACCTCTATTCCTTGAGCGATTTTGCGCGCCCGTTCCGCCAAAACCCCATCCAGCCAATTCGGATCCATCTCCGGTACCGAATCCAGGAGTAATTCAGTATATTCATGGTGGGGCGGGGTTAGAATGTCCGTTTTCCGACCCTGCTCCACGATGCGGCCCCGAAGCATTACGACAATTTCGTCGGATATCGCCTTTACCGTTGCCAGGTCATGGGTGATAAAAAGATAGGAAACTTTTAGTTCATTCTGCAGATCTCGAAGGAGTTTCAGAATTTCTTCTGCAACCAGCTGATCGAGCGCGGAAGTGACTTCGTCACAGATGATCAAATCAGGCTTGGCTGCCAGGGCTCGAGCGATGCAAATTCGCTGTTTTTCTCCACCGGACAGTTCCGTGGGATACCGGTCCTTGTACTTTTCGCTCAGTTCGATCTTATCCAAGAGTTCCAGAACCCGGTCTTCCGCCGCTTTCCCCCTCATCCCGTAATAAAATTGAAGCGGACGTCCGATGATTTTACTGACCCGCTGCCGAGGGTTGAGGGCCGTATCCGGCATTTGGTAGATCATTTGCATTACCCGGAGACTATCGCGCTTGCGATTCTTTAACGCCGGTGGCAGCATTTCTCCGTCGTAAACAGTTTTCCCCTTGAGGGGCGGAAGTAAACCGGTAATCACCCGAGCCAACGTGCTTTTGCCGCTGCCGGATTCACCGACCAGCGCTACGGTCCGACCGCGTCGAATCTTTAGATCGATATCTTCCAGTACAATTTCCTTACCGGTGTAACTGGCTGTTACGCCCTCAACTTTCAAAATCACATCCTTTTCGCTAACCGAAAGATCTTTATTTTCTGTGAGGGTGCGGACGGAGAGAAGTTGCCGGGTATATTCCTCTTTTGGATTGGACAGCATTTTCCGGGCATTGTTTTCCTCGACCAGATCACCATAACGAAGCACCATGATGCGGTCGGCCAGTTGTGCCACCACCGCGAGATCGTGAGTGATATAGATGGCGGCGGTATTGAATTCCTGGGTGATTTTTTTTATGGCAGCCAGAACTTCAATCTGAGTTGTCACATCGAGGGCTGTTGTTGGCTCATCAAAAACGATGATATCCGGTTGGCAAGCCATGGCCATGGCTACCATGGCACGCTGTAATTGACCGCCCGAAACCTGATGGGGATATCGGTATCCGATGTGTTCCGGGTCCGGCAACAGGAGACGCCGGTAAATGTCAATGGCCTCTTTTTCTGCCTTCTGAAAAGACATGATTCCGTGCTGGGTTGGTGCCTCGGCATACTGCTTGACAAGCCGATGTGCTGGATTAAACGATGCTGCCGCACTTTGAGCCACATAGGCAATCCGCACCCCCATTATTTTTCGCAGAGTCTCCGTGGACGCTCCAACCAGTTCCGTACCGTCAAAGATGATAGAACCGGAGGCAATGCGACAACCCTGGCGGGTGTAATTCATGGAAGCCAATCCCAGGGTCGATTTGCCTGCTCCGGATTCTCCAATCAGACCGAGCACTTCCCCTTTGTCCAGTGTGAGGTTGATGCCGTTAATAATCGGGAGCCATTTTTCGTCGCTCTCCCCTTCAATATAGATATCTTTCATTTCCAGCAGATGGGTCATATCGAATCTACCTATATTTTAATCTTAAATGTTAATCCTTCAGCCCACTGGCGATATGCAGAAACCAGTCGACAATCAAATTGACACCGACGGTCAGAAAGGCGATGGCGCCCGCCGGCCAAAGCGGTATAAAGATACCGAAGGTGATCGCTCCCGCATTTTCACGCACCATACCGCCCCAGTCCGCCATGGGGGGCTGGATGCCGAGCCCCAAAAAGCTGAGCGCAGCGATAAATAAAAAGACAAAACAAAAACGCAAGCCGAATTCCGCCACCAGTGGTGGCATGGCATTTGGTAGGATCTCCTGGCGCATGAGCCACCAGATTTTTTCACCGCGAAGCCGGGCTGCTTCCACATATTCCATGACTTCAATATCCATGGCAACAGCCCGGGACAATCGGTAAACCCGTGTGGAGTCGAGCAACGCGATCACCAGGATCAAGGCGGATATGGAGGTCCCGACGATTGAAAGTGCCATTAAAGCGAAGATCAGCGTTGGAAACGCCATCAGAATATCGACGATACGGCTACATGTCAGGTCTGTCCAGCCGCCCAATGTGGCGGCAAAAAATCCGAAAATAATACCAACAATGAACGATAATATCGCGGTGATAAATGCTATTGCAATGGTGTTTCGTGCACCGTACATCATTCGGGTAAATAGATCCCGACCGAGGTGATCGGTGCCCAAAAAGTGATCCATACTCATCGGCATCCAGACGTCGCCTACGATTTCTGTTTCAGTATAGGGGCTGATCACCGGCGCAAACAAGGCGGCGAAAACATTAATGAGAACCATGGCCAGGCCAAGACGGGCGCTCCAGGGTGATTGTCTGAGCAATTTGAAAAGGGCCATTTAGTGCCCTCCTTATCGAGGATTGAGCATTCTGGGATTACTGATAATGGACATCACATCAGCCAATAAATTGAGTGCAACATAGGTGGCGGCAAAAATAAGACCGCTTGCCTGAACCACCGGGATGTCGCGTTTCGATACCGAATCTACCAATAGCTGTCCCAAACCTGGGTAGACAAATACCACTTCAACGATCACCACGCCTACAATCAGATAGGCCAGGTTGACCGCCACCACATTGATCACCGGCGAAAGTGCATTCGGAAAGGCGTGTAGCACGATGACCCGCATGCGCTTAATCCCTTTTAACCTGGCCATCTCGATAAACGGGCTGGCCAGGATGTTGATGATCGCTGCACGGGTCTGGCGCATCATGTGGGCAACGACCACAAGGGTAAGGGTCAGGCTAGGAAGCACAATAGCATGGATTTTCTCCCAAAACGTCATTTGTTCGTTTATATTAGAGATGCTGGGGAAAATTACGACCTGCACAGAGAGCAGGGCGATGAGAATATAGGCGACAAAAAATTCAGGAAAGGAGATTGTACTCAAGGTCGCCATTGAAATGGATTTATCAAACAATGTGTTTCGGTAGAGTGCAGCCAGTATCCCTAAAATGAGTGCGACAGGGACGGCGACCACGGCTGCCGAGGTTGCCAAAAACATCGTGTTGCCAAAACGCCACCCGATCAATTCCGCCACCGGGCGTTGGTTGGCCAGAGAATTTCCGAGTTCGCCTTTCATGAATCCACCCAACCAGGCAAAATAGCGCACGTGGGGCGGCAAGTCCAATTTCAACTCCTTCCGAAATGCGGCCACGGTTTCCGGGGTGGCCGATTGACCAAGGACGGCTGTTGCCAAATCGCCCGGGAGCGCCTCCACACCAACGAATATCAGAAGTGAGATGACGACCATTGTGACAAGGCCCAGCGCAATCCTTTTGACCACTAACTCTATAATTTGGCCCATTTTTTCCCCACTTTTAAAGTTTTGAGCAGATAGGTTGTTGGTAACCCCCTCACTCTAATATTTTGATAGTATCAAAGATGAGGGGGAGGGGGTGGCTGACAAACTATGGTTGCGATCGTGTTGATCGATTATGACTTAAACCACCAGCGTTCGCCATTTCTCATGCCATCCAGAGCCATGTGCCCTGAGATAGGTCCATGTGCCAGCTTATCTGAACTGGCTTCAACCATCTGGTTGAACATGGGGACAACAGTTCCGCTGTCATTTCTGCATATTTCCTGCATTTCCACATACAGCTTTCTGCGTTTATCTGTATCCAGCTCTGCTCTTGCGCTTATCAGTAGTTTGTTAAAACGCTCATTATTCCAAAGTGTATCATTCCAGGGGGCCCCCGCTGAGTATGCAACTGAGAACATCATATCTTCAATGGGACGTCCGCCCCAGTAACACATGCTCCACTCTTTTTTCATCCAGACATTGCTCCAGTACCCATCATCAGGCTCCCGGACAACATTTATCTTGATGCCTGCTTTTTTAGCCTGTTCCTTTATGAGGACGGAAGCGTCTACTGCTCCGGCAAATGCGGCATCTGCAGCATGCAGATTAAAGGTATGATCCAGCATGCCTGCTTTTTTCATATAAAATTTGGCCTTGTCAGGATCATATTTTCTTTGCTCCAGGTCTTTTGCATGATATTTATTTACAGGTGCAATGGGATGATCATTGCCGGCTTCGCCATAGCCGCGAATTATTTGTTTCACTAATTGTTCACGGTCAACCACAAGCTTTAAGGCCATGCGAACATTATTGTCGCCGTATGGACTTTGATCCAACCGCATGGGGATGGTGTAGTGTGCTGTTCCCGTTGTTGCTGTGACATTTATTCCCGGCATCCTTTTCATGAGATGTACTGTTTTAAGTTCAACACGATCCATGTAGTGTATCGCGCCGGTCTTTAATGCATTTGTTCTGGCATTGGTATCGACAATAGACAGGGTTTCGACCTCATCAAAATGAGCTCTTCCATCTTTCCAGTAATTGGGATTGTTTTTTGTTAAAGCTCTGAAACCCGGTTCCCAGTGCTCCAGAATATACCCCCCGGTGCCTATGCCCTTTTCCCATTCCTTGCCTTCAGTTCCGGCGGGTGAAATAGTTAAGTGATAGTCACCCATGATAAACGGGAAATCAGCACTGCCCCCGGAAAGCTCAAAAATAACTTCATGTTTTCCGTCAGCTTTAATATTTAAGAGATTTTTTAAATATCCTTTCGCTGCAGATTTGGATTTTTCGCCCAAGTGGTGGTTTATGGAATAGACCACATCCTCTGCTGTCATGGTTTTGCCATTGTGATATTCTATGCCCTTGCGCAGCTTAAAAGTCCACACTTTTGCGTCAGGAGTTGAGTCCCAGGACTCGGCAAGTTCAGGTATGGCATTGAAATTGTGATCGATTTCCACAAGACAGTTTCTTACCTGCCAGTTGACGTTCTGGTTCATGTTGGAAGTCAGTGTTCCTGGGTCCAGGGAATCGGTGGTTGACCCGCCAGTTATCCCTATTTTAAAATGTCCTCCTTTTTTGGGTGTCGCCGCTTTAGCCGTGCTGCTCAGTAATGTGGGCGACACGGCTGCCATGAGACCCAGGGCCGTTACACGCCCAATGAACTCACGCCGGGTAATCCTGCCCTTGGTTAATAAAAGCTCTAACTCTTTTATTGTTGACATGATTGATCCCTCCTATTTTTGTTGCCGGATTATTTTACAAATCCAGTGGGTTAAAGGTTGAAATATGAAGTGCTGACCTACAAAGGCTTGTGTCAAAACCACAAAGTTAACAGCAAAAAGAAATCTTCTTCAACGAATTTAATATAAATTAATTATCCAATAGTCAAGACATAACCCATATTACTCCAGTCTCGCACATCCGATTGGGCATAGAACCGCATCTTCAACAGGTGACACGCTTTTCCAAGTGTTCCTTGATTTTTTTAATCAACAAAGGCACAAATTCCCGGCAATCGTCAACGATCCCGTAATCGACCTGTTTAAACACCGGTGATCCGGGGTCATTATTTACGGCGACCATCACCTTTGCGTCAACAATCTCGACCATATGCTGCAGATCCCCGGAGAGCCCCACACCGATGTAGAGTTCAGGGCTGATCATCTTGCCGGTCTGACCGATCATGGTTTCCAGATTTGCCCATCCCTCATCTACCGCCGGCCTTGTAATGTAGCGTTTCAAAGGGAAGTG
>DCWS01000016.1:0-73818 GCA_002328165.1 Desulfobacteraceae bacterium UBA2156
CAAAATATAAAATTGCAACCGCAATGATATTTGAGATTAAAAACCATGTTTGGTCTTGCTATAAAAAGCTTGCGCAACCGCAAGTTTACAACGATTCTGACCATTGTATCCATTGCATTGAGTGTCACCCTATTGTTAGGTGTTGAGCGGATTCGAAAAGAGACAAGGAAAAGCTTCGCCAATACCATATCGGGAACCGATTTGATTATAGGGGCTCGGAGTGGACCGGTACAGCTTCTTCTTTACTCCGTATTTCGAATTGGTAATGCAACCAACAATATTTCATGGAAAAGCTATCAGGAAATTGCCCGTAATCCCAATGTCAAATGGACCATTCCCATATCGCTGGGGGACTCTCACAAAGGATATCGGGTTATGGGAACCAGTACGGACTACTTTAAATTTTTCCGCTTTACAGGCAGACGCCCGCTGGAAATGGCCTATGGGAGAATATTCGATGAGGTTTTTGATGCAGTGCTGGGTGCCGAAGTTGCCAAAACATTAGATTATCGCGTTGACGATCCGATCATCATTGCACACGGGGCCGGAGAGGTCAGCTTTATCAAACACGATGACAAACCGTTTGAAGTGGTCGGTATTTTAAAAAGGACCGGAACACCGGTAGACCGAACGATACATGTTCCCCTGGAGGGTATTGAAGCGATTCATATCGACTGGAAAGATGGTGCTCCTCCTCCCGGACATTCTATTTCCTCGGATCAGGTTGTCAATATGGACCTGACACCAAAGGCCATAACCGGATTTTTCGTGGGGCTTAAATCACGTATTGCCGTCTTTAGTGTGCAACGTTTCGTGAATGAATATCCACAGGAACCGCTTCTGGCCATATTGCCGGGTGTAGCCCTGCAGGAATTGTGGGATCTGATCGGGGTTGCTGAAAATGCGTTGTTTGCTGTTTCCGGCTTTGTAGTGGTCGTCGGTTTGTCCGGCATGCTCATCGCACTGATGACCAGTCTCAATGAGCGCCGCCGAGAGATGGCTATTTTACGATCGGTGGGGGCGCGACCGCTGCATGTGTTTTCGCTGATCGTAGGTGAATCCGCCATGTTAACCTTCCTGGGTGTCATCGCCGGTATTGGCTTGCTATATGGACTTTTATTTGTAAGCCAGCCATTGATTGCAACCAGATTCGGATTATTTATTGCCATTGGTGGATTGTCAACATACGAATTGATACTAATGGGGATCGTTTGTCTGGCTGGTTGTTTAATTGGCTTGATACCGGGGTATCAAATTTATCGTTACTCACTTGCAGATGGTATGACGATAAGAATATGAAATAAGGAACGTATTATGAAAAAGTACATTCAAATATTATTCATCATCGTTTGCACTTTATTTTATTTTCAGGCCATAGGGGAACAGTTTCGTCAACTGTCGTGGAATGATTTAGTGCCTGCGCACCTTTACTCTGAAGATCCCTTAGTCAAGTTAACAGAGGAACAAAAAAACACAGTCTACTGGGTCATCAACACACTCGATAAACTGCCGGAGAGAGGGCCTGAAACTGAAGAATACTACAAAGAAGTCGACGAAGCCATCCCGGAGCTGAAAAAATACGGCATCGATATTACTGAATTGATGGGAAAAAGAAAGCAATTTCGAACGGCCATTGCAGAGGAACTCAACGGTCAACGGGTTCGAATTCCGGGTTATCTCCTGCCGTTGGAAATGTCCGATACCAAGGTAAAAGAATTTCTTCTTGTACCTTACATTGGGGCATGTATCCATGTTCCGCCCCCGCCCCTGAATCAGATTGTTTATGTAAATATAATTCAAAAGGAAGGTTACAGGGTCAAAACGATGTATGAACCAGTCTGGGTAAGTGGTGAAATCTCGGTGAAATCAATGGTTAAGGATCTTTATTTGGTTGATGGCTCGACCGGAGTCAACATCGGATACACCATGCAAGCAAGCCAGATTGAGCCTTACAAGAAGTAAGCTCTGTGGTAAATATTAAGTGAGCATTGAAAGACAGTGGGATTTAATGATTCGTGGTCTTTAAAAAGCCGCTTCTGAATAGTTCTCATAATGTAAGGAAAATTCGTTTCTTCGCCTTTTTTACGCGCATAGGTTTTTACGCTTAGAGAATAAGCATCGTTTCTTTTCACTTTATTTTATGTTACTTTTCATCCAATGTTTGGGGAACAAAAAAGAGGCAACCTGAACAAGATAATCAATAATATATTTTCTGATTTAATATAAGTTTGTTGGGTATACTGTTGGGTATTGAGAATTGTATAAACAAACCGAGAGTTAAAACTTTACTTAACAACTTGATATAATAATAACTTAGATTGAACTTGAACAAAACTTTTTGGGCACCAAAATAATTCCACCTATTTATTGGATCGCAGTGAAAAAAAGATCATCCTGGATTTTACCTGTCATTATTTTTTCCCAATTTGCCGGAACCTCGCTTTGGTTTTTCGGCAACGCGGTTCTGGTAGATTTGCAGGTGAAATGGTCTATTGGAGACTACATGTTGGAGTCCGCGACCTCGGTGGTTCAGCCGGGGTTTATTGCAGGGACACTCCTGTTCGCCATTTTTCTCCTCGGGTCGTATTTTTTGTTTGTTCTCTTTTGGGTGCGGTGTCGAATATCCTTACATACTGGATGGCAGAGGGGTTGACATCGCTGCTGGTTTTGCGTTTTATAACCGGATTTTTTTTAGCCGGAATTTATCCCGTGGGATGAAAATAGCAGCCGGATGGTATGAAAAAGGATTGTGAGGAGCACTGGGATTTCTCATTGGTGCTTTGGTACTCGGCACTGCCTTTCCCCATCTGCTCAAAGGCGCTGGGCGGGCGGTTCCTTGGGAAGTTGTGATTGTATCGACTTCCATGATCGCCTCTATAGGCGGTATCTTGATGCTTTTGCTGGTTCCGGACGGCCCTTATCTGTTCAAAGGAACCAAATTTAACAGCAAAACAATCATCAAGATTTTTCAGTCCAAAAGGCTGCGGGCTGCCTCTTTCGGCTATTTTGGCCACATGTGGGAACTCTACTCGTTGTGGGCGTTTTGTATCATCGCAGGCGGTAGCCTTGGCTGTGTGCTCGGTGGGATAATTTCCAAAAGAACCGGAAGTGCTCCGGTAGCCTCTATCCAGCTTACCGGATCCGGCATCTGCTGCCTGGTTTCCCCTTTTGTATTTTTTGCCTCACCGGAAGTTTTTCTAGAGGGTTTGATTTTCTGGGGAGTTGTGGTGGTTGGTGATTCTCCCCAGTTTTCAGCGATCATTGCCCGAACAGCGTCCCAGGACTTGGTCGGATCTGCCCTTACCATTGTCAATTGTATTGGTTTTTCGATAACCATTGTAAGCATTAAGGTTATGGAGTATTTGTCTAATTTTATTGACCTGAGCAATATTTTTATCTTTTTGGTTGCAGGACAGGTTTTCGGGGCAACTTCACTGCGGCCGCTGTTGCGAACAGGCCATTTCCCGCAAACGAATAAAAACTGAGGAGAATCGATAAATGGATTTTGAGCAGATCAAGTATTCTGTTGAGGAACGAATAGCGACCATAACATTGAATCGACCGGATATGCTCAATGCCTGGACACCGATTATGATGGATGAGCTGATCCGGGCCATGAATCTGGCAGACAAAGACGATGATGTTCGTGTGGTTATCGTGACCGGATCCGGCAGGGCCTTTTGTGCGGGCGCCGACCTGAGCGGCGATGGCTTAAGGATAGCCAGAAAAGATGGAAAGGCCCCGTCGCAACGCCGGGACACCGCCGGACAGGTGACCCTGAGGATATTTGATATGAAAAAACCGGTAATTGCCGCCATTAACGGTCATGCGGTCGGCGTCGGGATTACCATGACACTGGCAATGGACATCCGTTTTGTTGCGGAAGAGGCGACCAAGATTGGCTTTATTTTTAACAAAAGGGGACTTGTCCCGGAGGGGTGCAGCACCTATTTCCTTCCTAAAATTATTGGAGTCACCCGGGCCGCCGAACTGATTCTTACCGGCAGGATGTTTACAGCCAAAGAGGGTATGGAAATGGGTTTGTTCAGCGGGATCGTCCCGCTTTCGGATCTGATGCCGATGGCCCGGAAAACGGCCGGTGAGATCGCAGAAAATACTTCGGCCATATCAACCGCCCTCTCAAGGCAGATGCTGTGGAAAGGTCTTGGTGAAGGCCACCCCATGGCGGCCCACATAATCGAATCGAGTTGTCTCGATTTTATGATTCCGAGCCGGGACTGCATGGAAGGTACCGCTTCTTTTCTTGAGAAACGATCACCGCAGTTTCAGATGAAACCTGGGTTTGATATGCCTGATTTTTATCCATGGTGGAAAGAGCGTCAATACAAGCCCGGTCCGTGAGGTTTTTATGGGAATCGATCAATCACCGGGATTAAGAATTGTATCGCTCACGCCTTCTATAACCGAATTGCTTTTTGCACTGGGGATGGATGACCGTGTGGTCGGCGTAACAGACAGTTGCGATTACCCGGCTGCGGCTTCAAAAAAGCCAAATGTCTCATGCTGGTTTGAACCGGATCTCGAAAAACTGATGGCTCTGAATCCGGACACGGTTTTAGGATCTGAAACAGCCCATCTGTATTTGATAACAGTTTTGGAAAAGAAAGGAATTCGGGTGATACTGGTCAACCCGGAAACCGTTGATCAGGCGCTTCAGACAATGATCGATCTCGGCGACCGGTTTGGACTGTCTGCCCAAGCGAAGGCGCTGGTCGAGGGGCTGCAAAACCGGTTGAATCTGCTGGATGAAAAGGTCGGCTCGATCGCGCCTGAAAAGCGTTTCACGGTTTCCCGCGTACTGGAGTGGGATGATGATTCATTCTATGTTGCGGGGCCGTTGTCTTTTCAATATGACGTTATTACCAGGGGCGGTGGGATAAATGTGACCGGCGCTCTAAAAATCGATTATCCGAGAATCTCCTTTGTCCAACTTTTAGAGTGGAACCCGGAAATGATATTTATTTGTGGTTATGACAAGCATCTCATTCCTCGTCTTACACAGGATCTCAAGTGGCAGCGGCTGAGCGCCGTTCAATCGGGTCGAATTTATCAGTTTCATTGTGGATTGACCTGTCGAACCGGTCCGCGCATCGTGGATATGGCGGAACTTTTGTTTCAGACGATGTATGGATTAACTGCCTTGTGATAAAAAAAGTCTTTCCCAAAAAAAAGTATTAGTTATCGGTCACCGCGGAGCATCGGGACTTTATCCGGAAAACACCCTTGCCGGATTTGAGCGGGCCCTCGATATCGGTGTCGACGGGATAGAACTAGATGTGTTGATGACAGCGGATGGCGTACTATGCGTTCATCATTTTTATACCTTGAAACCGGAAATTGCCCGAACCCCGGACAAAAAATGGTTGGATAACCAATCGATCATACCGAATAAAAGTCTTACATTTGAGGAGCTTCAGACTTACGATGTGGGAAGATTAAAACCTCGTACGAGATATGCCCTTAAATATCCGGACCATAAGGCAATTGATGGTAAGAGGATTCCGGCCTTTCATCAAGTGATTGATTTAATGAAAGAGCGGGGCGTCGATCACACGAAACTATGGGTAGAGATCAAGACATCCCCGGAGCAACCCGATATGACGCCACCAACGGAAGACGTTGTACGGCAGGTACCAAAAAAATTCTCTATGATGAAAATTTTGATTCGCGGGTTATATTGCTTTCATTTAATTGGAACGTTCTGGCTTTTTTAAAAAAAATGGCGCCTCAAATTCCAACCGCCTATATCTCCGTTACCGCTGAATGGTTCGATAACATCAAAATAGGGCAGCCGGGTCCATCGCCTTGGATGGCCGGGATTGATGTAGATGATTATCAAGAATCAATTCCGCACAGCATTAACGCGGCTGGAGGCAAAATCTGGTGCGCCTGGTCTGAAAGCCTGACGAGAAAAGAGGTCCAAATCGCACTTGAATTGGGGATAAAGGTTTTTGTGTGGATTGTTGATTCAGAGCGTGGCATAAGGAAGTTTTTGAAAATGGATGTGGATGGCATCATCACCAACCGTCCTGATCGAGCAAAGCGGATTTTAAGCTCTAAATTTAAAATATAAAATTTTTACTGACAATACGCAACAATTTTCCCAAACTACAATTGTTGCTTTTGAAATCCAAAAAGCAAAGAAGGTTACATTAAACATCGTCATAAATGGAAAGGGCACTGTCCGGGTAGATGATGTCGTTTTGTTCAAGGAACCGTTTAAGTAAGTGCCAAAACGGTTGCCACAGATAGCTGATATCACATGAGGTCGGGTTTATGAATATCATATTCGTCGTTATTGTCTTGGGTGCTTTTTTATTTGCCGGCTGGCAGCAATTTTTTTTCAGTATCGATGCGGGTGATCCCGCGCCCATGGAGCTTCTATCCAGAGCAATGGTAGACTCCGCTGGTGGCGCCGTGGAACTGGCCATCGGTCTGGTGGGCGTGATGGCCCTGTTTCTAGGCCTGATGAAAGTTGCTGAAGCCGGCGGTATGCTTAACATTATCGCACGGCTGATCCGTCCGTTGATGGTACGCTTGTTTCCCGATGTGCCGCCGGATCACCCGGCGATGGGTGCCATGATCCTGAACCTGGCGGCCAATGCGCTGGGACTCGGTAATGCGGCAACACCTTTCGGCATCCGTGCCATGCAGGAGCTTGACAAGCTGAACCCCAAACGCGGCACGGCTACCGATTCCATGGCACTGTTTTTGGCCATCAACACGTCCAGTATCACCCTGCTGCCGACCGGCGTTATCGCTTTGCGTGCGGCCGCCGGTTCATCAGATCCGGCCGCCATATTACCGACCACGTTGTTTGCCACCATCGGTTCCACCACAGTGGCGATAATGGCTTCCAAACTATATCAGCGCTTTGCGTCCCTTAAGGCAAATGCAGTCAATACCGTGCAACCGGACCCTTCGGATGATCGGAAAGAGGCACCGCTGCTGGAATGCACTTCAGAAGGCTATCCTTTCTGGGTCAGCCTTGTTGCCCTTTTAGCCCTTGTGACGCTAATTCCGGTTGCCGTGGTTTTTGGGCAGTCCTTATCACCATGGATTCTGCCGCTGCTCATGGTCGGATTTTTAGTTTTCGGCATGATCCGCGGTGTGCGTATCTATGAAGCTTTTATTGAAGGCGCCAAAGATGGGTTCCAGGTGGCCCTGCGGATCATCCCGTATCTGGTGGCCATTCTGGTGGCGGTTGGGATGTTGCGTGCTAGCGGTGCCCTGGAAGCCGTGGTTGCGGTTCTGGGCAGCATCACCGGTTCGTTCGGCCTGCCGGCAGAGGCCCTGCCGATGGCCCTTATGCGGCCGCTTTCCGGTTCGGGGGCATACGGTATCATGGCTTCAATCATAAATGATCCGACCATCGGGCCCGACAGCTATACCGGTTATCTTGTTTCCACCTTGCAGGGGTCGACTGAAACAACTTTTTATGTAATGGCCGTTTACTTTGGTGCGGTTCAGGTCCGTCGTATCCGCCACGCACTGGCTGCGGGTTTGACGGCGGATGCGGCTGGAATTATCTTCGCAATTCTGGCCTGCTCCTTTTTTTTGAATTAGATATGGATAAATTTAGAATTGTCTTTAAAATAGCTAATCACTGTTGAGGCCTAAGCAATGATTCTGGTTACCCGCCGAAGAAATGGAATCAAACCTTGGCCGAGCCACTTACTGTCTTTGATTGCCTCGTGAAAGGATGTGATACAACCCATCTTCCGAAAAATTTTTAAGAAAACATATTAATTCAATAAGTTAGCTAACTCATTTGTAACATCTCAATAACCAATGGTAGTAATGAGAGGAGCGTTTACAACTTAAAATTATCCCTTTAGCATCTAATGAGTATTTATCTTTAGAAAAAAAAGGGAAAAGTATTATCCAGGATTTAGTGTATGTTGTTGAATCAGGCTGGCCAAATTAGGGATGTGGTCCTTTCCGACAACATATTGAAATAATATATAAAACGACGGAATATTGGAACAATAATCCATAAATATTAATAAGATAATCTGGCCAGACCCCAATGCCAATTAGTCGGCCGCCTGGAGAACATTCAGGGTAGATCTTAAATGTTAAATAAAGCGAAAGGTCTTTCTACGGAATGAAAATAGCATATACAGGATTAAATTTACCGCAGGGCAAGATAAAGTACAATGACAGGATCTTCGTGGGTCTTGCCGAGAAGTTTCAGCCGGCAAAGGTGTCGCCGTACTACTTCGAGTTTTTACCAGACGACTACGAGTCGGCTGACGTCATCGCTATAGCGGATGAATCTGTTCTGGATTTGCTCATTCTTGACATGGAGAAAATCGAAAACAGACTGTCAAGAACAGAGGACGCGTCTGAAAAAGGGGTGCTCGGAAAATGCCTGGCACATCTTGAGGATGAGAAGCTAATCTGTGATCTATCCCTGGAAAATACCGAGCGGGCTATTATCACGGCACTCAGACTGTTGAGTTTCACACCTGCGCTGGTTTACACGGAAACATCACCGGACGTAAATATTGTGTGCCGTGATGGAATGGAGAAGGCCGGCATGATGTTTTTCTACACAGTGGGCAAGCAGGAGGTTCATGCATGGTTGGTTGAGAAAGGCACCGATGCCGTAACGTGTGCCGGAAAGATTCATTCGGATCTAGCCCGGGGATTTGTCAAGGCGGAACTCGTGAGATGTGAGGATATGATGACAGCCCACAACATGCAGGATGCACGCTCCAAGAAGTTGACCAAGCTCGTCGACCGCGATTATGTCATTCCAATGAACAGCATTCTAGATATACGCTTCAACGTTTGACGTCCTATTATCATTAAAGCTATATTTTTTAGGAGAATTGACAATGATTCGTATACCAACCCATAGAGCACCTGCACATCCCGGGGAGATGCTTCTAGAGGAATTTTTTAAAGCCAAAGGGGCCTTACCCAGCGGTGGAACGCGAATCTAAAAAAAAGCCGATATGATTGCCGATACTACCGTTAATTTGTTTGAACCATATCAGAAAAAAGTGTTCACCATTACATCCGATAATGGTAAAGAATTTACCAACCACGATCGAATTGCCAAAGAACTTGAATCAGGGTTTTACTTTGCCCATCCCTGCCATGCATGGGAACGAGGCTTGAACGAAAACACCGATGGTCTTATTCGCCAATATTTCCTAAAGACAATGGGGTTCGAAAATATTCCCAATGATCAGATTCAAATGATGATGAACCGCGTTAATGATAGACCACGTCAAACACTTGGTTTTGCAACACCGAATTATAAGTTTTTTAACCTAAAATACAATAAAGCAGCATGACTAACAGTTGCACTTATTGTTTGAATTTATGGAATAATATAACAAATTTTTAAAAAAATCCGATATACAGACATTTTATTTTTTTCAATCAGCAACTTGTAAAACCCGGGCTCAGACCGTCCAACAAATCCCGCTTTTTCTGGTAGTGATTTTTTCCGTCATAAATTTTTAATTGATAAACAGATTGATCAGATTTCAGGTGTAAATAATGCCCCAAACCAAACCGAATCATAAGATTCAAATCTTTTACGGCTGGTATATTTTGGCCGCTTCTTTTGTGACGCTCTTTTTCACCTCGGGTGTTCGATATTCAATTGGTGTGGTGTTTAAACCATTGATGGCGGATTTTGGCTGGAACCGGGGATTAATATCCCTTGTATTTTTTCTCAATATGATCTTTTACGCGCTCTCTATCATTCTATCGGGCAAGTATTATGATCGGTACGGCCCCAAATGGGTGATTATCATATCAAATGTTCTGCTTTCTATCGGATTCATGGGTCTCGCATTCATTGACTCCTTCTGGCAATTTCTGATTTTATACGGAATTGTGGCTGCATTGGGCATGGGCGGGACCACGGTCCCCCTGTTTGCGGCCTTGATGACCAAATGGTTCGAAAAAAGGCGCGGCTTCGCCGTGAGCTCGGGACTTGCCGGCAGTTGTATGGGACAGTTTGTTTTGGTACCGGTGTTTACGATTTTTGTTTTGCGATATGGCTGGCGGGTTTCGTATTTTTCTATCAGTCTGGTGATGTTGGTGACCATTACATTGCTTACCCTTTTTATCATTAAAGGTGATCCCCATGACCTTGGATTGGAACCTTACGGGCATAAAAACAAAGAAAGTCCGGGGGACCGGAGCGTTTCGGAATCCGCAGACATCGCTTTGACCGATCTTGGGCTGACAGGTGCCATGAAAACGTCTTCGTTTTGGGTTTTTGTGATCGTTATGATCATTTGCGGGAGCGGGGATTTTTTAATCACCACCCATCTGATCCCCATGGTAACCGATTACAATATTTCGGCTGCTACGGCCGGTAACATGTTGGCATGGCTTGGCTTGATGAGTCTGGCCGGTATCCTTATTGTGGCGCCGATATCTGATATAACCGGGGTCAAGATTCCCATCTCCCTCACCATGTTGCTTCGGGTGTGCCTGTTTCTTTTAATCTTGAATTATCAAAGCCGGGTTTCATTCTATGTCTTTTCTTGTGCGTTTGGTTTCACTCTTTTGATTACAGCACCACTTAACGCTATTTTGATCGGGAGGCTTTATGGGTTCACACATGTGGGTCTTATATCCGGATTTATTTCTACCCTTCACCATCTTGGAGGTGGATTCTGGGTCTATGTGGGCGGTGAGCTATTTGATCGAACTGAAAGTTATCGGCTGATTTTAGCTGTTTCAACGGGTATGGCCTTTTTTGCCGGTCTCATCTGTTTGGTCATAAAGGAGAAAAGGCATCGACTTGTGGTTTAGTACTTTATGTTTATTTCCAGATATGGTCTATCTTATTGTTGTATTAAGCGGCATGGCCTCAATTGGGCCTAAACAAGAATGAATGCGACTTTAAAAATAAAGATAGAAAAAGTGTACAAGAAAGGAAGTGGCTGAATTATGATTCCATGTCAAAAGCATCTTTTTAACATTCCGGAGGATTTTACCTATCTGAACTGTGCTTACCTATCACCCCAGTTGTGTAGTGTCAGCAAGGCGGGACAAATCGGTGTTGCCAGGAAAGAACATCCGTGGCAGGTGACCGCGGAGAATTTTTTTTCCGAGACCGAAATGACCAGAGGACTATTTGCAAGGATCATCGATTCTGAAACCGATGACATCGCCATTATCCCTGCTGTGAGCTATGGAATGTCTGTTGTGGCCAAAAATGTAAATGTCAAAAAAAATGACGCGATCGTCGTGCTTGAGGATCAATTTCCGTCTAATGTTTATCCTTGGAGAGAACTTGCAAAAGAGCAAGGGGCAAACCTTAGGACAGTGGCCCGTCCTGAAAACGCCGATTTGACGGATGCGCTATTGAACCGTATGGATAAAAATACGGCCATCGTGGCATTACCTGGTTGCCACTGGACAGATGGGGCATTGATTGATCTCGTGAAAATCGGCAGCCGATGTCGGGAGATCCAAGCCACCTTCATCCTAGATGCAACCCAATCCCTTGGCGCACTCCCGTTCTCCGTTCGTGAGGTCCAACCCGATTTTCTCATCGCAGCCGGCTATAAATGGCTTTTCGGTCCATACAGCCTCGGTTTCATGTATGTCAGTCCCTGCTATCAGGGGGGAAAACCATTGGAACACAACTGGATCAATAGAAAAAACAGCCAGGATTTTGCCGGACTGGTCAACTATCGTGATGAATTTCAACCAGGGGCAAGACGTTTTGATGTGGGGGAACGGAGCAACTTTGTCCTCATGCCGATGGCGAAAGCCGCACTGCAGCAGATTTTGGATTGGAAGGTATCTGAAATTGCATCGACTCTATCTCAAATGACCAATCAGATCGCGGATCGGGCAAATGAGCTCGGCCTCAATGTCGCACCGGCACATCAGCGTGCCGGTCATATGCTGGGCCTTCGTTTGCCTGAAAAAATGTCCGCCGATTTGGTCGATCGATTGTCTGAAAAGAAAATCTATGTAAGTGTACGGGGAAATTCTATTCGTGTCTCACCCCATCTGTACAATACCGGGCAGGATATAGAAAAATTTTTGAAAATACTTTCAGAAAACATATAGATGAAAAATTTTTCACATCAGATAAAAAATAGCGAACCCAAGGATCAAACAGATCGATAGCAAGCGTATCAGAAGGTAAAAAAGAGTTATGCGAACGCCTCTGGTTGGGCCAAAAAAAGCAATATTTGAAGGGAGATTGCTGGTCATAAATTCATAGGTCGTATGAAGGGCGTAGGCAATCAGCAGCGAAACAATGAGTTCGTTGGGATCGAGGAGCTTCTGCCGGAACAGCGATCCGGCGGCAGCGATTGCGCTGATAGAGCTGGGGAATCCCGCAATGATGACAAGGACGGAAGGCGCGGAAAGGCCCACCCTTCGTAAAAGTGTGTCGAAAGAGCCTATCAGGGCGGTCGTTTGCTCTGAATTCAAAGCAATGGCAAACGCCAATGTGATTGGAGCAAAGACCAGTGCGATCCGACCGAATTGACGGATGGAGACCTGAAGATCCCTTTTAAGGTCCCTTTTTTTGAGAGAGAAAGGGGCAGGGGCGGCAAAAACATTTTTTTCAGGGTTCGATTTTTTCCTCTTAACGGAAAATCCGATTGACAGACCGGATATGGCGATCATAAAGTTGATCAGCAGGTAAAGGAGCATGTATAAACCGCCCTGTCTCCAGCCGACAGCAGCGATAAGTATCGGGGCGATGTAGAAGACGGCAAAATGAAGGCCGCTGGGGAGCCAGCCGATCAAATATGCGGCCAGAAGCTCTCTTTCACGGAGTCTCCCTTTCCGAAACTGTGTGCTGAGGAAGGCATTTGCAGAATGGTGATTCAGAAAGCACATTGCCAGGTAAACACCGCCTTCTGTCGGCAATCTGGCCAGCCGGGAAAATGGCGCCATCAGCCTGGAACACCTCTGCCAAAGACGGGTGCCCTGCAGCCAGTTGCCAGCCAGACAGCCGATGAACATGGCAGGCAAAACAATCCGCCAGAGGGAGAGTGTCTGGGTGAATGCGTTGGCGATATTGTTCAATGGACCTATTTAGTTTTCTAATGCGCTCACTGTTTCGGTTCAACTTTAAGGAAAAAATGAAGAAATGGTGTCGAGCAACGGTAAGACTTAGGCTCGGTCGAAGACCATCAATCCGGAATCATGAAAAATGGGGAGCAGAAAATACATGCTTTCTTTACCTGCCTCTTCGGGCATATCCACATAAGGATACAACTCCAGGCTGATATCGTTCTCGTACCCCAGTCTCTTCATCGTGTTAAATACATCCGGAAACCGGATGGCACCTTTCCCGGCAATCAAATGCCGGTGAACCCTGTCAGGAGCAATATCTTCGATATGGACATGTCCCACCCATTCAAACAGCTCCTCAAAAGCAGCTGACGGGTCTTCGCCTACGCAGAAAAAATGTCCGATATCAAAATTTATCCCCAGAATTGGCGTGCGAACATCCATGATAAACGATTTGAATTCAGCGGTTCTTTCAATCAAAAGATCCGGTTCGGGTTCGATGAGGATCTTTATGCCCAGCGACTCGGCCAGGGGGATTACTTTTTCCAGACCCATGTGAAACAGCGAAAGCGCTTCAGATCGAGGCATATCCTCCAGTGGACCGCCCGGCGGCACCGATATGTTTCTGCATCCCAATTCGGCTGCGATTCTGATGGAATCAAGGGTATGTCGGATGCGTATTTCCCTTCTGGCTGGTTCCGGTTCAATCCATGAAGGTAAATAGGTGTCGCCTACGGCAAAAAGGGTGAAGCTGTTTATATTGGTTATCTTTAATCCATTTTCTTCAATTCTCTTTTTCAATTTTCTGGTTTCTTTTTCGGTATAGTCAGGGGGATAAAGATGGGGCCTGTCGCCCATGATTTCAATGCCTCTAAAGCCCAGACCTGCGATTCTTTTTATCGCCTCAAAGAGAGAGAATTTTATAAACGCGTTAGTGCTGTAACCCAATATCATTTCCTAACTCCTTAAAAAAACCTAAAGATTCATTGAGCCCCCTGTTACTCACCATCAAGAAGTCTTCCTATTCCCCTTTATTTCCTTTCTGTAGACAATAGATTGTGGTGCGAAACTTGAGTGAAAGATATTAAAGATCAGCTCGAATATTACCGCCGGGCCATTTTGATGTCAAGGAGAGAAAAGGTATGGGAGTATATGCTTGACAAATGTGAAGTTTAATGCACTAATAAAAAAGGATTGGGTTTGACTTAATTTATGTCGATTTAATGGGAGGTAAGAGATGGGTAAAGGGGATAGAAAAAGCAAGCGAGGAAAGATCTGGAGAGGCACAAACGGTAAAAGACGTCCCAGAAAAAAGAAAACAAAATCCTCGACCGGATAAACCGAAACCAAATAACTCTCTTACAGCTAAACCTAAATTTCACACCTGATATTTTGAGAAAAGCCACATCAGGCGCACCGGGTGCGGCACTGGCCCTATCGGGGATACGTAACTTGAGAGATTAACTTCTGAAATGTTAACGCCATGAACCGAATAATTGATTCCATTCCCTATCGCTTGTCGAAGCTCAGCGAAGATTCCCCTCCTTTGGGGCTGCAGGAAGGAACAATCTCATGAGCGTGATGGGGGTTCTGACATGCGAGGTTTTAGAGCTCGAACTGGCTCATCTTTTAGCGTCGGATATTGAAGTGAACCGGATTTCTGTCATCGAAACCGAAAGATCCGCCCGTTTGGTCGAGCGTCTTGAATCGCTTCAAATATCAAAGCTGAATCTGATTTCCAAGCTGGATGGGTTTAGGCCTGACCCGGATGCCCGGTTGGAAGTAATGGTTCAGGTTCTGGAAATCGGGCTTCATAATTTTAAAAAAAAGATACAAGAAGCCCTAGTAGCGGCGGCCTGTCAAATGAGCCCCTACGTGGACTTATTGTTGCTCGGGTACGGTCTGTGCGGTAATGCCCTGGAAGATCCTGAAACACTCTTCGCTGATACCGGCGTGCCGATCTTTATTCCGATGGATAAAGATCATCCGGTGGATGATTGTATCGGATTGCTGATCGGTGGACGTGATCAATACTATGGTGAACTTTGTAACGTTTCAGGAACATTTTTTATGATACCCGGATGGGCATATCATTGGAAGGGCATGTTCAGCGCGGAATATGGCAACATGAGCGTGAAAATGGCAAAATCCCTTTTTGCTCATTATGAGAGAACCCTTCTGATTTCAACCGGTGTCATGCCCGAGGTTGAGATGAAAAAAAATACAGATGAATTCAGTCAAATGTTCGGTTTTCGAGTTGAGTCCCGGAAAGGAACAGCAAAAATTTTAAATGACACTTGGAAAAAAGCCAAAGATGCACTTTATGCTGTTTAGCTTTTACCCGAAACCCTTTTTCTACTGCAAGCGGCTAAAATCTTCCCTGGTATTTAAAAAGGGTCTTTGGAGGCGTTAAATGAATTCAGAATTGAATTCGAAGGCAAGTGGACATGTGGCACTGGATGAACTGTTTCAAACGAAGGGCTATACCGATTACAAATGGATTAATCCGAAAGAAATCATTGTTTCGCAATGGGCAAGGATTAAATGTATGTTCGGCTGTGGGAAATACGGAAACAATTCCTCGTGCCCCCCCAATGTTCCTTCGGTTGCTGAGTGCGAGAAATTTTTTCATGAATACAGTGACGCCGTGATTTTTCGTTATCAAAAAAAAGTGGATAAACCCGGAGATCGCCATAAATGGTCAAGGAAGGTCAACTCGGATCTCTTGAAGCTGGAGCGAGCGGTTTTCTTTTCCAATTACCCAAAAGCCTTCCTTTTTTTTATGGACAGCTGCTCCATCTGTGCTGAATGCACTGGGGAAAGAGTAACCTGTAAAGAACCAAGATTATCTCGCCCTTCTCCCGAAGCGTTTGCCGTGGATGTGTTTTCAACCGTCCGGCGCTTTGGTTTTCCCATTGAAGTTCTCAGCGACTATTCCCAAGCCATGAACCGTTTTTCATTTTTGATGATTCAATAATGATTTTTCGTAAAAAGTCTTTTGCGATCGACAGTTGAGTCCTGCTAAAAAAACCGTTTCCCCGCAACAAAGGCCGATAGATCAAAATCCTTCAAGGGTTCGGCCGATATATTAGGTCCCATCAGTCGAATAATCGATATATTTGACAAAATAATTATAAATTGAGTATGTTATGCTCATCTGTTTGTTGGTTTTGGTGATGGGGTGGGTGAATCCACTCTTTTAATCAGATTCAATATTGAAGAACCCTGCAGCTTCGATTGAGCGGGATCTTCTCTGCGTTTCGAAACTCTACGATGAATGCGTTCGCTGTTTCGGTTCAGCAGTACGAATCACCATTTTAAGGACATACAAAAAAGGAAGGAAATGAAATGATCTACATCGGACACTTTCTCCATCTGACCGATCAAGAGAAAAAAACAGAGTTAGAAAGAAGACATGGCGAATTTAACCTGATAGTGGAGGCAGAACAAACCGAAAAGGCGATTCATCTGTTTAAAGAAAGAATCATTGAACTCAGAGAATCGAGTGATTTTTTTGAAGGAGATTGTTCGGTGTTTTTTAATCAACTTTTGGGGATTGAGAAATTCTCAAAAACAAAAGCAACGATGACGAATTACAAATCGATTGCCGGGGATCCGGTGATGCCGTTTATCGGCTGTTCACTTCCGACCTCGGAAGGTGATGCCTGCAGCGTTTATGAATGGAAGGATGTCAACCTGGAGATAGACAGTGAAAAAAGCGACTTGTTTATAGGGTTTAAATCATAGGTGATTGGATAGTCTGCAGGGCACAAATCGATGAAAAAAAGATGTAAAGGAGCCATAAGTGTTTCGATGGTTGTTATCGGTGTTTTGCTCCATATATGGGTTTCCGCGTCATCGGTACCAGCGTCAGATACATCCGATCTGATTTCCTATATTCGGGGGGTAGATACGCTCGAATTTTGTGGTGAAAAGATTCCGCTTGAAATTGAAGAAATTCGAGAACGATTTGAAAAAGAGTTTTTGCTTATCCTCTGGAACAGGCCCCAAGTGATTCTTTGGCTAAAACGCTCCCAGCGATATTTTCCTTTTTTTGCAAGAATGCAAAAAGAAAACAGCATGCCGGAGATCTTAAGTATGTGGCCATCATTGAAAGTGCGCTTCGGCCCCATATGCGTTCACGAAAAGGGGCTGTCGGGTTTTGGCAATTTATGGCCAGTACAGGTCGAGAATACGGACTGAAAATTAACCGACATATTGATGAGCGGCGAAATTTTTTTGCCTCTAGTCGAGCGGCAATCCGTTATTTCAAAAAGCTTCACGAATCATTTGGATCTTGGGTGCTTGCTGTTTCTGCCTTTAATATGGGAGAGAAACGATTAAAAGCAGAGATTATAGAACAGGGAACCGCTGATTTTTTTCAGCTCTATCTTCCGTTGGAAACCCAGCGATTCTTGTTTCGCATAATTTCAGTGAAATTAATTTTTTCCGACCCGTTTAGATACGGCTTTAAGCTCGACAAGGCAGATTATTATCATCAGCTATCTTTTGATCGAATCAAAATGAAGAGCGTTGATCAAATTCCAATCCGGATCATAGCTCAAGCAGCCGAAACTCAATTCAAAGTCATTAAGGATCTCAACCCAGAAATTCGCGGACACTACCTTGTTTCAGGAAACCACGACATTTTAATCCCCAAAGGGGCAAGCGAAGGATTCCATAAACGGTTCCAAGCGCTGTTTGAGAATTATCTAACCGTAAGCAAGAAGCGCGTCTATATCGTCAAGAAGGGGGACAACCTTTCTCTAATCGCCAATCGATTTAACATTCCCCTTGCAACACTTCTAATCTGGAACCGTCTGGACTTCAGACGCCCGATACATCCAGGGGACCGCCTGATCATCTACCCGGTGAAAAAGAAGCAGAAAAATTAAAATTGATGGATCCTCATTTTCTACCACATAGGGAGAGCAGGTCTTGCCAGTTTGAAATGCGGAGTGTATTTTGGTCCGGTATTTCAGCGTTTCCGGTAGGTACAGCGGGTTTAAATGCCAGATTATGTTCCTGGGCATAGGTGGTCCAGACCGGTTGGAGTCCGGCTTGCCGAGCGCCGATTATATCTGCTTCCGGGTCATCCCCGATATAGAGTATCTGGTTCTTCTTTACATTCAACTGCTCAACCAATCGATCAAAGACAGCCGGGTGCGGTTTGCGGTAACCCAGGTCTCCAGATATGAGCACCACATGAAAGAAACCGGTGAGGCCGGCCTGTTGGATAATCTTTCTTGCAGCAGGTGGGTGGGTGAAATTAGAAAGTAAACCCAAAAGATATGATTCCTTCAATCTACTCAACATTTCCTTGCTACCGGGGATAAGATGGCAACTTGGATAAAATGCAGAAAAATAGGCATCAACGGCTTCTGTTACTCTATGGTCATCCGGGGGGATGTTCTGTTCCCCGCGACTCAGCGCCTCACTGATCCAAAATCGGTTGTGGGTTTCTATTCCATTCTGCCGGGCCGCTTCAATAAATTTTACAGCGGATTCCGTATACGCCTTTTCAAATGATTCTGCTTCGAGGGCCAGCCCGTTTTTCTGCAGACTCGATACCAGCCGCCCCATCGCCTCATTCAGCGCACGGGGTTCAGCCGTGATCAGCGTGTTGAAAAGATCAAAGCCAATGGCCTTGATATGATTCATGGATATTTCCTTTAACCAAATGCCTTAAGAAATGCAAATGATGGTTTGATCAGAACAGTTAGAGTGGGTGGTGTTCCATAAAACCGGGTTCTATGAAAAGGTTCAAATACGCGAAAGCGTTCCGGTCACCTTATCTATCTGTTCGTGTGAAATATAAATGTGGGGAGAAAATCGAATGCTTCCCAGTCGTTTGGCTGCAACGATATCGTTTTTTTTGAGATGACTAAATATGAGATCTGAAGAAATACGGGGGTTTTCACCCACCACAATTCCAGAGGGATGTTCAGGGAATTCATCTGAGAGAACATTGAAACCGATTTGGCGAAGCCCTTTAACGAGATGCTCGCTCAGTTTAAAAAGTCTTTTTCGAACCCTCTCAAACCCGATGGATTCTAAAAATTCGAGGGCAGCCTGGAAATGGACCAGATCATTGATACTGGCGGTTGAGAAACTGAAGCGATCAGCGCCCGATTTCAACTCAGATTTATAGGGGAGATACGACTCACTTTGCACAACAGAGTCAGGCCCGACAAAAGTAGGCTGGAGGGAATCGAGTTTACTTTCCGGAACATATAAAACACCCAAACCCAATGGGCCCATGAGCCACTTCCAGGCTGAAAAAGCCATATAATCGATGTTTGCTTTTTTTACGTCAATTCTCTGCATCCCCACCCCCTGTGCACCATCCACCACAAAATCAATTCCACGCTCCCGGCAAAGCGTGCCGACCTGGTCTATCGGCAACGGCATTCCGGTACACCAATGAACCGCTGATAGAGAGATAACGCGAGTTTTGTCGGTGATCAACTGACGCAATGCGCGTGTAAACGCAGTTGGTGATGTTTCCATGGGTGTACTGAAAATCTTTACCCCTTTTTTTTCCCAATGGCGCCAGGGATAAACATTGCTGGGGTATTCATTTTCCAGGAGGACGATTTCATCGGTGGGCTTGAGCGATAGGCCCTGGGAAATAAAGTTCATCCCTTCGGCGGTGTTGTGGATCAAGGCCAATTCATTGGGCTGGCACCCCAAAAGACCTGCCAGAATTTCTTTGATACGTCGCTTTGTTCCCAAGTAGCTAGCGGTTTGAGTCAGAATTCCCCTTTCTGTATAGCCTTCCAGAAAATTGGAAACCGCCTGAACGATATGGGTACCTGCAGGGGTTATTCCGCAGTTGTTGAGCCATATCAGGTTCCGGTTTACCGGATAGGCATCAAATACAAAGTTCCAATCCATCTTTCTTCCTTTTTTAACAGTGTAATTTCAAAGATTATGCGGACCATCTTTCATACGCTTTTGCGAACCATTATTCAATAATTAATACCCAAGTATCGCACCCCTGATCCCCTGGCGCGTCGAAACCGAGGCGGGACGAAAAGAAATTTTTTCAGACTATCTCAACCTGTTTTGACGGTCTGTTTGAGTTGACACTATTCCGAGCAGGTGATAACACCCTGGATGAATTTTCGCCTGTGACTAGGAGGTCCGCGCCGTCATCCGGCGACCGGAGAGCGCGGGACAATATGACAAAAAGGAGGAGCAATAATGCCAGTAACCAGATTACAGAACTATGTCAACGGTGAGTGGGTTGACGCAACAGCAGGAAGATATAACGAGATCATTAATCCGGCCCATGGCACCCTTCTTTGCGAGGCGCCCGTGTCATCTCAAGCGGATATGGATTTGGCTATCCATGCCGCGGAAGAAGCCTTTCAGGACTGGAGAAACACGCCACCTGTTGCCAGAGCGAGATATCTGCATCGTCTCATTGCTCTGATGGAAGAGAATTTTAATGAACTCAGTATTACACAAACCCTTGAACATGGGAAGACCA
The DNA here is from genome assembly GCA_002328165.1 of Desulfobacteraceae bacterium UBA2156. Classification (GTDB taxonomy): domain Bacteria; phylum Desulfobacterota; class Desulfobacteria; order Desulfobacterales; family UBA2156; genus UBA2156. Next base: position 20,537 of record DCWS01000016.1, read on the forward strand.
TTGATGAATCAAGGGGTGAAACCCGGCGCGGGATCGAAATGTTGGAGGTGGCTTCGGGAATTCCCTCTTTGATGCAGGGTTTCAACCTAGAAGATATCGCCCATGGTATTGATGAAGTGGCCTTCTACCAACCAATGGGTGTGTTTGGCTGTATCGCCCCTTTTAACTTTCCCCTGATGATTCCGCTGTGGTTCCTTCCGTTTGCCATCGCCTGTGGAAACACCTTCGTGGTGAAGTCATCGCCCAGAACTCCGATGAGCCAGGCGGCATTTTTCAAGCTTCTCGACGAAGTCGGACTTCCGCCCGGTGTAGCCAGTTTGGTCAACGGTGAAACTAAGGCCGCCAATGCATTGTTGGATCACCACGGGATGCAGGGTGTGACCTTTGTTGGCTCCACACCGGTGGCAAAGGAGATTTACAAGAAATGCGGTGAAAACGGTATCAGGGTTATCGCCCAGGGCGGAGCCAAAAACTTTATCGTTCTCATGCCTGATGCTGAGATTGATCAGGTGATGGTGAGCCTTCTCTCTTCCTTTTATGGAAATGCGGGTCAACGGTGCCTTTCAGGCGCAAATTTGTTGGTTGTCGGTGATGACAAGACCTATAACCGTTTTCTGGATAAGTTTGTAGAAGCGGCACGCAATATCAAGGTTGGAGACGGTCTTGATGAATCCGTCCAGATGGGCCCTTTGCAGAATGAAGCATCAAAAGAACGAGTTTCAGGCATGATCGAAAATGCCATTTCCGAGGGTGCCAAACTCAAGTTGGACGGTCGCAGGCTGAACCTGGTGGGCGATCTTCCGGAGGCCTGTTTCCTTAATCCAACGGTACTCGAAAGTGTTCAGCCGGATATGACCTGTGCGATGGAAGAAATTTTTGGCCCGGTGGCGTGTGTTCTTCGGGCGAAAGATTTAGAGGAGACAATAGATATCATTCACTGTAACCCTTACGGAAATGCGGCGTCTATATTTACCAACACCGGTAAATGGGCCCGGCAGTTTCGACATGAAGTGGTTGTCGGCAATGTCGGAATCAATGTCGGTATAGTTGCGCCCATGTCCTTTTTTCCGTTTGGCGGCAGAAAAGACTCATTTTTCGGGGTTGTACACGGCCAGGGAAGGGATGTGATCCGGTTTTTTACCGAGCCTAAAATTGTTATTGAAAGGTGGTTTTGATGAACCTGAACACCATGTCCGCCGTAATGACGTTTGTCTCCAAAATTGAAAACGATTCCGCCTCTTTTTATGACAAAACCGTAAAAAAATATCCTGAGTTTGAAGAAACCTTTCAGGCGTGGATCAGGGAAAACGCAAAATTTGAAAAACAGGTAAAGCAAACCTATTTTGGTGTTATTACCGATACCCTCGAGTCCAACTTTTCCTTTGGAGGATTGGACAGCGGTAACTATGACCTCGATCTGGTCCTGCCGGAGAATGCGGGTCTCTCAGAAGGGAAAAAAAAGGCATTTGAAATCGAAGAGACTATCAAGCGCTTCTATCTGGAGGCGGCCCGGTTGTCGGATGGTTTGATGGCCGATATTCCGAGGCTCTTTAGAAAAATCGCCAAAAAAAGGGAGGATCGCATTCTTTCCGTCTCGTCATTTTAGCGGAGCCCCGGTGCACACTTACTTTTTGGAAACTTTCAGCAACTTGTAGAAGGCGCATGGATTCAATGATTGTAGAAGGTGTTGGAGAGGGTTTGCATCTTTTTCTATTTCGTTCCGAAAATTTTATCTCCGGCATCCCCCAAGCCCGGCAGAATATAACCGATCTCGTTTAGCTTTTCATCTATGGCAGCTATAAAAATATCAACATCCGGATGGGCTGATTCCACCCGTTTGATCCCTTCGGGTGCGGCGACTAGGAAAATTCCCTTGATCCGTTCGCAGCCGTCTTGTTTTAACAGCTCGATGGTCGCACAGACAGTTCCACCGGTGGCGAGCATCGGATCGAGTATCAGGGCAATCCGTTCGCTGAGCCGAGTAGCAGTTTTGACATAATACCTGACAGGTTCCAGTGTTTTCTCATTTCGATATAGACCGACAACACTGACCTACGCCGAGGGTATGAGATTGAGAACGCCATCCATCATGCCCAAGCCGGCTCTTAAAATCGGCACAATGGTTATTTTTTTCCCTTTAATCCTTTCAACCTGCACCGACCCGGCCCATCCCTGGATGGTCATTGTTTCGGTTTCCAGGTCTTTGGTGGCCTCATACGTGAGAAAGCTGGCCAGTTCAGAGGTGAGATCTCGGAAGTCTTTGGTTGTTACATCATTTTCTCTTATGATCCCCAATTTGTGCTTTATCAGAGGGTGTTGAACAACATGTATCGGCACGTGCGGCCTCCTTGTTTAAGGTTGTCCTGATTTTCGGGAAGGATAGAGGGAAGAATGGCGGGATGTCAACCGAATTGAAGCGCCATAAGCGTTCAGCCTGGATCAGGGTTATGCTTGGATCGCTGAGATCTGTTCCGCCGCCTTTTTTAAGGTTTCGTCTCTTTTTGCAAAACAGAATCGCAAAACTTTATGGTCATCGTTTTGATGGTAAAAAACAGATAGGGGAATTGAAGCCACTCCGTGCTCAACGGTCATCAGTTTAGAGAATTCGACATCCGATTCGCCGGAGATAAGTGAATAATCAAGCATTTGGAAATAAGTTCCCCTGCAAGGGAGTACTTTCAAACGGGATCCTTTTAAAAAAGATAAAAATTTATCTCTCTTGTCTTGATAGAACCTGGATAAATTAACAAATACCGCTTTGTTTTCCATAAATTCTGCATAAGCGAGTTGAACGGGTGTATTGGAAGCAAAGGTAAGAAACTGGTGAATCTTTTGAAACTCTTTGGAAAACGGAGCGGGAGCGAGACAATACCCGATCTTCCATCCAGTTGCATGGTAGGTTTTCCCAAATGAGTTGATTACAAAACTTCTTAGTGCGAGCTCCGGATACCGGCAAAGGCTTTCATGTTGATATCCATCAAAAACGATGTGTTCATAAACTTCGTCGCTTATCATCAACAGATTTGAATTTTGGGTAATTTGCTTCAGTTCAGAGATGTCTTCCTTCGACAAGACCGCACCGGTTGGGTTGTGTGGAAAATTCAAGATCAAGAGCTTGGTTTTTGACGATATGGCGGCTCTTATCTCATCCCAATCGATATGGTAATCCGGAAATTTGAGTTTGACATAAACAGGAACCCCGCCGTTTAGTCGGATAGTCGGCACATACGAATCGTACGCAGGTTCAAAAACGATGACTTCGTCACCCGGCTGCACAACAGCGGTAATCGCGGCAAATAGAGCTTCGGTTGCACCCGAGGTCACGGTTATTTCAGTTGCGGGATCATAAGTGGCGCCGTACAATTCTTGAGCTTTTTTAGCAATTTTTTCTCGCAACATCAAAACGCCCTGCATCGGTGCATATTGATTATGGCCCGTTCGCATATATTTTTCCACCAATGCCACAAGTTCGGCCGGAACGTCAAAATCCGGAAATCCCTGTGATAAATTGATCGCATTATTGTCGTTGGCAAGTTTTGTCATGACAGAAAATATGGTCATTCCAACATCGGGGAGTTTTGATTCGATTTTCATGGCAGTTATCTTTCTAGGGGGATTAGAGTCCGATAGGTTGGTCCTGGTTGTCAAACATATAGTCCATATACCTTATCAATTTTGAAGCATTCTACATTAAGCAGCAGGGGATGTATTCCCTTCATCTGCGTCGCTGGGTTTTACCCAGGCCCCATCTTTTCGATAGGCAATATTGATCTCTTTTAGCTTTTTTTTCTGCTCAATAAAGCGGTCCTTCATACCGACCAGCCAATCCCTGTGCGTCAGGGCTGCTTTTTTGCTGAGAAACATTTCGTGTTCACCTTTATGTACGGTCAGAACCCAGTGGCCGGTTTCCATGGTAAGGGTACCGGCGTTGCTGCACAGCATGCAACGCACCTTGCCATCTGAAAGAAAACGAAACGTATCCCCGCCACATAAAGGGCAAGCCAGCCCTTTTTTTTCGGGTGCTGGTCCAAACAGAGATGCGGCCATGTCTTTGGCGATTTTCTTGTTTTTCCCATTGATAAATACTTCCCCCGGAAGGGCGCCGTATACGATTGAACTCTTTTTAATCCTAGCCAAAATGAATTTCAGAAAACTCTCGATTCCGAGGAGCGTGTAACCCTCCTTTCCTTCGATACCAGTTATCCCGACCCCCAAAGCCGGCTTTCCCCATAACTTGTCCACGTGTGCGTAAAAGGCAAGTCCCCTGTCTGTGAGCCGTTTTAAAGATGAATTGGGTCCTAGGAAATAAGTCGGTGTGGATACGATTAGTGCATCCGCTTTAACAATAGAATCCAAAATAGTGTTCAAGTCATCATCCTGAACGCACTTTTTTTCTTTAAACAGACACGCATAGCAGCCTTTGCAGGGAAGGATTTCAAAATCGATTAGACGGATCAGACTCAACTGATGGGGTGTGGTAACCTGCCGACTGATTTCTTTTACCATGATTTCACAGTTCCCTAGTTTTCGGGGGGAACCGATGATACCCAGAATTTTTTTCACAAGCGTTGCATCTCCTTTTGTCGGTTCAAGTTAAATTTACTCGAGTTTCACACCTGGTATTTTGCGAAAAGTCGCATCAGGCATAGGGTAAAAAGAAATTTTTCTGGAAAAAATTGATGATGAACGGTTTGACAACGGCACAAAACCTTTTAAGAGTTACCATTCCAGAAGCAACTGATATTTCAAAAAAAATCCAAACCATCGCGTGCCTGTTCACGGAGATTACCTTATGTATTCGGGTCCACAACGGTTATCTCATTGTTTTCCCAAAGAATTTTATTTACCCCACTCCAGATGCTGCACCGTGCCCAACTGGGAGTGCGAAACTTGAATGTTAACCAATCGATACCAAAAATAAGGATGGTTAAAATCAGATTGAATGTCAAGTGCGAAAAGGTTTAAAAGGCTTGATGAGGTTTTCAGGGTCGTTTTTTTCTACCTCAACTTGATATCTAAAAATTTCTTTCATTAGAAAAATCAAATAGATAATCGTTTGAACCGGAACACTGTAAAGTATGTTCAATCAGGGAGAAAAGTTATTGTGAAATTTTCCGTTGCAATAGGTGTACTCAAAGTTCCGATGAAAGGAAACTTAAATGAACAAGGTGATTTATTCAATGATTTCTGTCGTCCTTCTGCTCATGCCGCCAGCTCTTGCCTACGAACTCAAAGTGGGAATGAAGGCTTCTGACTGGTCGTTTGAGGATTCTAAAAAAAATATTTTTGCCATGGCCAACTGGGCCGGCAAGGTTCTTCTGGTGAACTATGTTGATCCGGACATCATGAAAAAGGCGAAGGATGAGGGCCGGCTTAAGGATGAGACCTATAGGGGGATTGGGATTGCAGACTGCGCTGCGACCTGAAAACCTAATTTTGCCATTCGGGTCATCGCGGCAAAAAAAGCGAAAAAGTACAAAACAACAATTCTTTTTGACTACAAAGCCGTTTTACACAAGGCTTGGAGGCTTAAAAAGGATACGGCCAATGTGATATTACTCGATAAAAACAAAGTATGCCGGGCGATCGTGAGAGGTCGGGTCCCAGATGAGGCGGTTGATAAACTTATCCAGCTTGCCATCGAATTGCAGTCCGAATCAATGATCACTTAAGATTCACACTTCAGACTTTATGAAGCCTCGCCTTTGCCCCATGACGAAGGCGACGCTAGAGTGGATGGGGTGTTAAACTTGAGCAATTACAAAACAGCTGCAGTAGACGGGACCAAAAGAAGCTGAAGAGACAGTTTCCACCGGTCTCTTCAGCTTCTTAAAATACGGCCTAAAAACCGAAAGATCAATTAATTAGCTGCAACAGTCCAAATTGATCGGATATCCAAGATCAGTTACAGCACTACCGAGTCTTTAGCCGGGTGCGCTTTCAGGTATTCCATGCGGTTCAACCCGTTGATATACGCCTTGGCGCTGGCGGTGATAATGTCGGGATCAGCACCTTTCCCAAGAGCGATAAGGCCGTTTTCCTTCAGCCGAACCGTTACCTCTCCCTGCGCATCCGTGCCACCGGTGATGGCGCTGACCGAAAATCTCAGAAGTTCGGATTCGGTTCCTGCCAACTTGGCAATGTTCTCAAAAACAGCATCAATCGGGCCGTTTCCATAGCCTGCCCCTTGAACCGATCTTCCGTTTATCAAGAGTTGAACACTGGCCATCGGTAAAACGGTCGTTCCGCTGGTGACATGCAGATATTCCAGTTGAAAGATATCCTTGGTGCGAAGAATGCTTTCGGCCACGATGACTTCCAGATCTTCATCAACAAGGTGCTTCTTTTTGTCTGAAAGTTCTTTGAATTTTTTAAACACAATTTTTAATTCTTCATCAGAAAGATCGTATCCTATCTCCTTTAATCGGGACCTGAGGGCATGCCTTCCGGAATGTTTTCCGAGAACGAGCTTGTTCGTGCTCAATCCGATGGTTTCAGGTTTCATGATCTCATAGGTCATGGGGTTCTTCAAAACCCCGTCTTGATGTATCCCGGCCTCGTGAGAAAAGGCATTGGCGCCTACGATGGCTTTGTTCGGCTGCACCATAATGCCGGTTATCATGCTGACAAGGCGGCTGGAGGGATATATCTGGTCTGTTTTAATGCCGGTTGATAGCGGAAAATAATTCGGCCGGGTGTGGAGCGCCATGATTACCTCTTCCAGGGAGGTATTTCCGGCCCTTTCCCCAATCCCGTTGATGGTCACTTCCGCCTGTCTTGCTCCGGCGTTCAAGGCGGCGATCGTATTTGATGTGGCCAACCCCAGATCATTGTGGCAATGGACACTCAAGACAGCTTCATTCAGGTTAGGGGTGTGCGCAATGACATATTTGACGAGGTCAGTAAATTCTTCAGGGACGGCGTAACCGACGGTATCAGGGAGGTTGATGGTTGTGGCGCCCACCCCAATGGCGGCTTCAAAAACTTTACACAGGAAATCACGATCGCTGCGAGATCCATCTTCAGCCGAAAACTCAACATTTTGTGTCAAAGATTTGGCATACCTTACCGCATCAACTGTTGCCTGTATAATCTCGTCCCGGGACATTTTCAGTTTATACTCCAGATGAATGTCCGAGGTCGCGATAAAGATGTGTATCCTCGGTTTTGCGGCGTGCTGTATCGCCCCCCACGCCCGGTCGATATCCTCTTTGGAGGTGCGTGCCAAACCCGCGATTTCGGTCCTTTCCAGTTTTTTTGCTATTTTGGATACGGCGTCGAAATCCCCTTCAGATGCTGCCGGAAAACCGGCCTCTATTATATCGACTCCCAGTTTTTCCAACTGTACGGCAAGTCGCAGTTTTTCTGCTGGATTCATGCTCGCACCTGGAGATTGTTCACCATCTCTTAAGGTCGTATCAAAGATTAATATTCTGTTATCCATTGGTTTACCCCGTTTTTGATTTTTTAAAGTGGGTGATAATTGTTGATGCTATCACCGGATTTTTCACTCAAACAACAGGTGAAATAGGGAGAAACCGTAAAAGCATGGGCCGCAGGATGTCAGAGTTTTCCGATCCTGCGGCATTAACCATTTGTCCCATTTTTTTAATGAGCTCCTTTACTGGCCGGATTCAATTTTCCAGAAGACGATGCTTCTTCTGCTGAAAGTTTGTATTGAAAGCTGTCCGCGAGTGCTTGCCAGCTTGCTTCAATAATATCTTTTGAAACACCGATGGTATTCCAAACTTGATCTTGATCCCTTGATTGAATCAAAACACGAACTGTGGATGCGGTACCTTCGCGGCCATCCATTACCCTTACCTTAAAATCGACTAGGTGCATGGTATCAAGGTTAGGGAAAAACTTGTCCAGTGCTTTGCGAAGAGCGTTGTCCAACGCGCTGACCGGTCCGTCCCCTTCCGCCGCTGTGATTTCATGCGTTCCATTGACAGAAATTTTGACTGTTGCGTGGGCCAAACAGGGTTGATCTTTATTTTTTTCGATTGTTATTCTAAAAGATTTAAGTTCAAATAGGGGTTTAAACTGATCGGTAAACTTTTCCAGGAAAATCCTGAGTGAACCGTCGGCTATATCAAACTGATATCCTTCCTGCTCAAGCCGTTTTATCTCTGAAACGATTTTGCGGCTATCATACCCGTTTGTTCCAATTTTCAAACCGAGTTCCTTGGCCTTATATTCCACATTGCTTTTGCCGGAAAGATCGGACACCAGAACCCGACGTGCATTTCCAACCTGTTCGGGATCTATATGTTCGTAAGCCCGGGGAACTTTCGTGATCGCACTCACGTGAACGCCTCCCTTATGGGCAAAAGCGCTTTTTCCCACAAAGGGCCGGGAACTCAAAGGTATCATGTTGGCTGTTTCGCTTACAAACCGGGAGAGCTTTTTTAGTTTTGACAGATTTTTTTTGGCCATGCACGGGTATTTCATTTTTAAACAGAGAATCGGTATGATTGAAGTTAAATCGGCATTCCCGCTCCGGTCACCATATCCGTTGATGGTGCCCTGGACCATCACGGCGCCTGTCTGTACGGCGGCGATGGAATTTGAGACAGCTAGACCGCAGTCATTGTGGGTGTGAATTCCCATTTTAATCGAAGACCCATCAGTTTCCGATCGATCGGCTTTTCGTAAAATGCCACCCACCTCTTTTATGATAGGCTCGATTTCAAAGGTAAGGGTTCCCCCGTTTGTATCGCATAAAACAACAGCATCTGCCCCGCCGTCGGTTGCAGAGCGCAGGGTCTTCAGCGCATAATCCCTATTTGCTTTATATCCGTCAAAAAAATGTTCTGCTTCAAAGACAACCTCGCGGTTATATTTTTTTAAAAATTCAACCGTATCACGGATCATCGCGAGATTTTCTTCGAGGGTATTGTTCATGATCTGTTCCACATGCAGATCCCAGCTTTTTCCAAAGATGGCCACGACCGGGGTGTCAGCCTCTAAAAGCGCCTTTAGGTTGTAATCATCAGAAGGATCAATTCCCCGTTTTCGAGTTGAACCAAAGGCGGCCAAACGGGAATTTTTGAATTTAATATCTTTTGCAAGCTTGAAGAAACGATTGTCTCTGGGACTGGAGCCGGGCCAACCCCCTTCAATATAATTGATTCCGAGATCATCAAATCTTTCTGCGATCTTGATCTTTTCTTCGGCGGTGAAGTTGATGTTTTCTCCCTGAGTTCCATCTCGAAGGGTGGTGTCGTAAAGTAAAATCGGTTCCATCAAATTTTATCCCTCACTATTTCTGAAAATCACGGTTCCTTGAAGGGGAAAAATTCTTTTCCCGTTGGTCCCGGCGTCTGACGTTTATTTCCGATTTTCGGGCCTGAGTGCCCGAACGGATTCACCGGTTTTCCACATTTCAGAATTTTTCATTTCGTCGAGTTCTTTTTGCAGCTTTTCGCGGTAATCCGGAGCGCTGTTGGCCTCAAGAATCCTTTTGGTTTCTTTTCCGGAGATGACACTTTCATACAGTTGATCAAAAAGCGGAAGGACGGCATCACGGAAACGGGGTGCCCAGTCCAGTGCTCCCCGCTGGGCGGTTGTGCTGCAGTTTCCAAACATCCAGTCCATCCCGCTCTCGGCCACTAACCGGATAAGACTTTGGGTCAGTTCCTCAACGGTTTCATTAAAGGCTTCACTGGGGCTGTGGCCATTTTTGCGGAGGGTGGTATACTGGGCCTCCATAACGCCGGAAAGACACCCTAACAAAACGCCCCGTTCCCCGGTCAGATCACTGTAAACTTCGTTTTCAAATGTTGTTCGGAACAGATAGCCAGATCCGATCGCTATTCCTAGGGCGAGGGTCCTTTCCTTTGCCCTTCCGGTGTAATCCTGAAAAATGGCAAAACTGGAATTGATACCGCTGCCATCCAGAAAATTGGTGCGCACCGTGCGGCCCGACCCTTTCGGGGCCACAAGGATGACATCGATGTTTTTCGGCGGGATAATACCGGTCTGATCTTTGTATACTATCGAAAAACCATGAGAGAAATAGAGTGCGTCACTCTCATTCAGAAAATTTTTTAGTGTCGGCCAAAGGGCAACCTGGCCTGCATCTGAAAGAAGAAATTGCACTACAGTCCCTTTTTCGGCTGCTTCTTCTAGAGGAAAAAGGGTTTTGTCCGGTACAAAGCCGTCTGCCACAGCCCGATCCCACGAGGCGGTTCCCTTACGCTGTCCCACGATGACATTGATTCCATTATCCCTTAAATTCAAGGCCTGTCCCGGACCCTGAACGCCGTAGCCAAGTACTGCAACAATTTCATTCTTGAGCGACTCTCTTGCTTTTTCCAAGGTGATTTCCTCAGTAGTGATGACCTCTTCAAGAACACCGCCAAAATCAATTTTTGCCATGATATCCTCCATTGGTTCTGTATTTGTGATTAATAGACCGCACTGAAAAACCTACTTTGGCTCGCGAAGCTGGGCAATTACCCCAGTCCGGGCAATTTTTTTGATCCCTAGCGGTTTCAGAAGGTTCAATAGGGCGGACAATTTTCCCTCATCTCCGGTGACTTCAATGATGTAATGCTCTGGTCCAACATCGACGACTTTGCACCGAAAAATATCCACAATGCTCAAGATTTCAGCCCGATTTTCCGTTTTAGCCTTGACACAGATCAGCGCCATTTCCCGTTTCACCGATTTTGGTCCGGTCAAATCCCTTAATTTTATGACATTGACAAGCTTGTTGAGTTGCTTTTCAATCTGCTCTACAATAGGTAAATTTGCCATTGTGACGATGGTGATACTTGAGGTATGCGGATCCATGGTTTCTGCTACACAAAGACTTTCTATATTGAATCCCCTTCCGCTGAACAGACCTACGATCCTTGAAAGCACGCCGGGTTTGTTGTCAACAAGCATGGAAATGACATGTTTTTCTTCATTCATAAAAAAATCCTTTTCTTAAAGTGATCGGTTTTGCATTTTTGGTTTCAATCCAATTTTGAAAACTCAACCGGACCTTTGGCTTAAACCAGCAACATTTCGGTGATGGCCGTCCCTGCAGGAACCATGGGATAAACGCTTTCCTCCCTTTCGATCCTGAAATCCATGATAACGGTATCGGTGGAGAAAAGCCCTTTTGAAAGCACGGATTCAACCTCGTCCGGTTTAGTTGCACGTAGTCCCACCGCACCATAGGCTTCCGCTAGTTTTACGAAATCGGGTGAATGATCCAAATTGGTGCAGGCATACTGCTTTTTATAAAAAAGCTCCTGCCATTGTCTCACCATGCCTAGATATCCGTTGTTCAGAATGACAATTTTTATCGGAAGACAGTATTGAACAGCCGTCGCCATCTCCTGGATGTTCATCTGAATGCTCCCGTCCCCTGCAATATCCACTACCAGCTTATCCGGGCAGGCAATTTGGGCGCCAATAGCAGCCGGCAGGCCGAAACCCATGCAACCGAGACCGCCGGAGGTAATAAAATGTCCCGGACGATCAAAATGGTAATATTGAGCAGCCCACATCTGGTTTTGACCGACCTCAGTGGTTACGATGGCCTTTCCCTCTGTCAGATCATACAGCTTTTCCACGACATATTGCGGTTTGATGATATCTTTTTGATCGTATGCCAAGGGTTTGGTGTTTTTCCATAGGTCTATCTGGTCGGCCCACTTTTTCCTCTTTTTTATGATATCCCGCAGGTTTACCTCTTCGATCAACCGGTTGAGGTGTTTGAGCGAAATTTTGCAATCACCCACAACCGGAACTGTCACCGGTATATTTTTGCGTATTGAAGTCGGATCAATATCGATGTGAACAATTTTTGACTGGGGGGCGAATGTATTGATCTTCCCGGTCACACGGTCGTCAAAACGAACCCCGACGGCAAGGATGAGATCACAGTCGCCGGTCGACATGTTTGCCCGGTATGTTCCGTGCATCCCGATCATACCGAGCCACAAGGGGTCTGTCCCCGGGAATGCCCCCAAGCCCATCAGAGAGGTTGTCACCGGGATCTTTGTTTTCTTCGCCAGTTTTTTAAGCTCTGCGGATGCACCGGAGAGGATCACTCCACCGCCGGCAAAAAGGATCGGTTTTTTAGCTGTTTTGATCAACTCGACCACTTTATGCAACTGTTTCATGTTCGGTTTATAGGTTGGATTGTACGATTTGAGCTTTGCCTCCCTGGGTGCATTGTATGTAATTGTTTTGTTTCCCACATCTTTGGGCAGGTCAATCAGCACAGGTCCCGGTCGCCCGGATTTGGCAATGTAAAAGGCCTCCTTGACGGTTTCTGCCAGGTCCTCGGTATACTTCACCAGATAGTTGTGTTTTGTGCAGGGCCTGGTTATGCCGACAATATCCACTTCTTGAAATGCGTCATTGCCGATCAGAGGCGTTGGAACCTGACCGGTGATGACGACTACCGGTATGGAATCCATATAGGCCGATGCAATTCCGGTAACCGTATTGGTTGCGCCGGGTCCTGAGGTCACCAAACAAACACCCACTTTCCCGCTGGCCCTTGCATATGCATCAGCTGCATGGATAGCACCCTGCTCATGACGGACCAGGATGTGCCGTATATCTGTTCGAATAAGGTCGTCATAGAGATCCAACACGACGCCACCTGGATATCCGAAGATCGTATCAACACCTTCTGATTTGAGTGTTTTCAACAGGATTTCCGTACCTTTCAATTTCATAATACCTCTTCCTTAATTAAATTATTTTACGATAGCGCCTTCGCTGGAGGAAGATACCATGCGTGCATATCTTGCCATATAACCGGAGGCAATCTTGGGTTTTGGGGGGGACCACCTGGATAGTCGATCCCTGATCTCTTTTTCTGAAAGCTGGAGGGTAATTTTTTTTACCGGAATATCGATGGATATGAAATCTCCATCTTCTACAATCGCAATCGGTCCGCCCTGCATCGCCTCTGGTGAAATATGTCCGATACACGCACCACGGGTGCCGCCTGAGAAACGACCGTCTGTTAAGAGTGCAACGTCACCGTCGAGCTCCATCCCGGCGATTGCAGAAGTTGGGGTTAACATTTCGCGCATTCCCGGACCCCCCATCGGCCCTTCATACCGAATGACAATAATATCTCCTTTTGTGATCTGACCTTCTTTGATAGCGGCGCTTGCACCTTCCTCTGAATCAAAAACTCTGGCAGGCCCCTGGTGGCGTAGCATTTCGGTCTTAACCGCCGATTGCTTCACCACACAACCCTCTGGTGCAATATTCCCGAACATCACCGCTAGTCCTCCCTGTTCATGATAAGGATGATCCAGCGGGCGAATGACGGCATTGTCGCGTATAGAGACATCTTGGTGGTTTTCACCAACTGTTTTACCGGTCACGGTGAGGGCATCCTCATTTATCAGATTGCCATTGGAAAGAACCTTGATCACCGCGCTGACTCCTCCGGCTTGATCGAGATCTTCCATATGATGGTGGCCGCCCGGGCTGAGGGAGCAGAGATGGGGTGTAGCTTCACTGATTTCATTGATCAAGTTAAGGTCAATGTTGATCTGTGCTTCTTTTGCAATTGCCGTGAGATGGAGGACAGTGTTGGTGGAACATCCTAGGGCCATATCGACTGTCAACGCGTTTCGAAACGCTTTTTCCGTCATGATCTGTCTTGGTGTAATCTGTTTTTCCATCAATCGAACAATTTGTAATCCGGCTTCCTTGGCCAGGCGGATGCGAGCGGCCATGACCGCAGGGATCGTCCCATTGCCGGGTAGACCCATACCGACGGCTTCGGTTAGGCAATTCATGGAGTTGGCGGTAAACATGCCGGCGCAGGACCCGCAGGTTGGGCATGCCGCTTCCTCTATCAGCGCCTGCTCTTCCCGGGTCATCTTGCCAGAGAGTACGGCGCCCACAGATTCAAAGACAGTGATTAGATCTATCTTTTTTTCGTCGTCCTTTCCATGATATTTCCCGGCGAGCATCGGCCCGCCGCTGATGATGATGGCGGGAAGATCGAGGCGAGCGGCGGCCATCATCATACCGGGTACAATTTTATCGCAATTCGGAACCATGACCATGGCATCAAATGCATGGGCCGTAGCCATTACTTCGATCGAGTCCGCTATCAGTTCGCGGCTGCCCAAAGAGAAGTTCATGCCGATATGATTCATGGCAATTCCATCACAGACCCCGATGGTTCCAAATTCGATAGGGGTTCCGCCGGCCATGTAGATGCCAGCTTTTACAGCCTCAACAATTTTGTCCAGATGGATATGGCCGGGAGCAACGGCATTGGCTGAATTGGCTATGCCGATAAGCGGTCTTTTTAATTCTGCATCCGTATACCCCATGGCCTTTAAGAGGCTGCGGTGGGGTGCTCTTTCAATACCGACTTTGATTCGGTTGCTTCTCACTTTTATTATCTCCTTAAAGGGTCTGTTTTTTTCTAAAAAAAAACCGTTATCAGGATTGGGGTTGATAACGGTTTTTTTATTTTATGTTTATCTGCTTACGCCATCATCAACCCCTATCCTCGCAGCAGAGAAGGATACTTACCTCGAGGAGGATAGTAATGCCAATAAGGTTGTTAATAGTGATATTGTTATTCATAACGGTTCAAGAAAATACAAATTAATTTTTATCCTTAATTATATAACAAACAGCTAAATCGATTGTCAAGCTTTTTTTATGATTTTTTATAATTCCCGTCACTCATCGGCATTTTTTTCTTTGTAAGCACAATCCGGTGTCACGCACGACAGATACGTGCCTTTTTTTTTGGTGGTTTTTTCCACCAGAAAATTTGCACCGCAGTCTGGACATTCTTTTGGAATCGGCTTATTCCATAGAGCAAAAGTGCATTTTGGAAACCGATTGCAACTGTAAAAGCTTTTACCCCGTTTTGAAAATTTTTTGATCAGTTGTCCGCCACAATTTTTTTCAGGGCAGGGGACATCCGTTTCCTGGTCCGCCTGTTTTGAATTGACAGAGCGTGTGTTTTTACAATCTGGATAGCCGCTACACGCAAGAAATGGGCCGAATCTTCCCTGTTTCAACACCATCGGCTTGCCGCATTTTTCACAGGTCTCATCTGATATCTTATCTTCAGCCGGTTCAACAGGATGAATTTCCCCTTTTTCATCCCGGGTGTAGTTGCTGCTAAAGGTGCATTCGGGGTATCTGCTGCAAGCGAGGAAATGGCCGTTTTTGCCAACCTTGATATGGAGTCCTTCATTGCACTTGGGGCAGGTAAGACCGGTGGGCAACCCGACGCCCTTTAGACTGATCATTCCTTTTGATGCGGTTTTGAGGTCTGTTTCGAAATTGCTATAAAAATGGGTCAGAATTTCAAGTGATTCGATCTCTGCGGTTTCTATGCGATCGAGGTTGTCCTCCATTTTTGCGGTAAAATCGACGTCAAACAGATTTGGGAAGCTGACCACGATGAGGTCGTTTACGATGAAACCAAGTTCGGTGGGCCTGAAATATCCTTTGAAAAAATCGACATATTTTTTTTCCCTGATCGTAGAGAGGATTGCAGCATAGGTACTTGGTCGGCCGATGCCGTTCTCTTCAAGTTCCTTGACAAGAGACGCTTCTGAAAATCGGGGGGGCGGAAGAGTAAAATGCTGTTTGGGTTCAAGTTTGTTGAGGTTCAGAACCATACCTTCAGAAAGTTCGGGAAGGTTCTCTTTATTTTTTTGGGTTTCAATTTCATCGGTAGCAGACATATATACGGCCATGAAGCCGGGAAACTGAATAGATGATCCACTCACGTTGAATAAATATGAACCGGCCTGAATCGAAATCGATTCCTTGTTTATCAATGCCGGTTTCATCTGGCACGCAATGAATCGTTTCCAGATCAACTGATATAAAGCGAACTGGTCCTTTGAAAGATGGGGCTCAATCTTTTTTGGGGTATTGAAGACCGAGGTTGGACGGATCGCTTCATGGGCATCCTGAGCTTTTTTTCGATTTTTGAAAAATCTGGGCGTTTCTATCGTATACTGTTCACCAAATTGTTCGTGGATAACTACCAGGGCTTCTTCAGCCGCTTCTTTCGCAATTCGGGTTGAGTCGGTGCGCATATAGGTAATGAGCCCAAGAGGTTCACCGGGCCCTAGGTCGATTCCCTCGTAAAGCTGCTGGGCCACGACCATGGTCTTTTTGGCAGAGAACCTGAGTTTCCGAATGGCTTCCTGCTGGAGTTTGCTGGTGATGAAAGGGGGGAGAGGGTTTTTTTTGGTAGTTTTCTTTAAAACTTTTTTGACTAAAAACTTTTCGTCGGACAGCGCATTCAAGATGGTGGAGGCGGCTTTTTCATCGGGGATTTTGATCTTCTCACTTTCTTTTTTTACCAGTTTTGCCGTGAAAGGAGGAGGAGAACCACTTTCAAGGTGAGCGGTTATTGACCAGTATTCCTCTGGTTCAAAGGCTTGTATGGCCCGCTCTCTTTCGCAAATGATCCTGACAGCGACCGATTGAACGCGCCCGGCACTGAGACCGCTTTTTACTTTGCGCCATAGCAATGGCGAAATTTCATATCCAACAAGCCGGTCGAGAATTCGCCGTGTCTGCTGGGCTTCGTACCGGTTTCGATTGAGATTTTCAGGAGATGCGATCGCGTTTTGAATGCCCTCTTTTGTCAATTCATGAAAAAGAACCCTGTAAAACTGTCGCCCTTTTTTTTTAAGCAGCTCTGCCGTGTGCCATGCGATCGCTTCGCCTTCGCGGTCCGGGTCCGGCGCAAGATAGATATCGGTGGCATCGCCCGCCGCCTTCTTTAATGAAGTAATGATCTTCTGCTTGCCGGGAATGGTTTTGTATTTAGGTTTAAATCCTTCCTCGATATCAATTCCCATCTCTTTTTTGGGAAGATCTTTTATGTGTCCAACGGTTGCAACGATATGATAGTCTTGTCCCAGGAACTTTCTAATCGTTTTCACTTTTGTGGGAGATTCAACGACAACCAGGAATTTGCTCAATGTCTGTCCTCACTCATCCATTTTGGGTTACTGGTTTCAAGTCGTTTAAAATATCTGTTCCGCTACATGGCATCTGATTTTAAAATGAACCCTCGCGCCGACTAAAAAGTTTACCAGGGGCCTGTTGAACGATGCCCTGAAGCTCCAGTTTGAGGAGTATACTGGAAAGCTTACCGGGTTCGATTTCAATTTTCCGAACAAGGTTGTCGATGTGAATAGGGTAGGGTCCAAGAGTTTTAAAAACAAATGCTTCATCCAAAGACAGCCGTTGGGTGCTTTCAACCGGTTCTTCTGGATTTGTATTGCGTTTCCCTCCTTGCGGACTCAACAAAACCGGAAGTTCGTCAAAAATATCCTGAACATGTTCGACCAGTTTAGCACCTTGTTTGATCAGATTATGGGTGCCCGAACTCTTGAACGAATGGATACTACCCGGTACAGCAAAGACTTCCCTATTCTGTTCTGCCGCCAAACGTGCTGTAATGAGAGAACCACTTTTTCGGGTGGCTTCCACGATAACAGTCCCCAAAGAGATGCCGCTGATGATGCGGTTTCTTGCAGGAAAGTGATATGCGTCCGGTTCTGCCAAAAGGGAAAATTCAGAGATTACGGCCCCACTGTCAGCAATTTGGTGGAAAAGATTCAGGTTTTCTGATGGATACACCCGTTCAAGACCGCTGCCGAGCACAGCGATGGTTTTCCCTTTGCCCGCTAGTGCACCCTGATGTGCAGCCGTATCGATCCCTAGGGCCATCCCGCTGACGATGGTGATTTCCCGGGAAGCCAGGCCAGTACATAACCGTTGTGTCGTGGAGATGCCGTAGGCGGTCGCATTTCTCGAACCCACAACTGAAATGTTTCGGGTATCGGTTTCAAGACTGCCATAAACATACAGATAAGGCGGGGGATCTGGTATTTGAAGTAGAAGATCCGGGTAATCCGGGTCAGTAAGTGTGACAATTTTATAGTTTTTCCGTGAAACAAGATCGATTTCCCTTTTGATCTGATCCGATATTTTTTGATGTTGAATCGCAGACACCAGCCCTTGCGACATGCCCTCTACCAGGAGAAGGTCGTGCGAAGATGCGCTAAAAATGGCATCTGGCGATTGAAAACGGTCCAAAAGCCGCTTGCTCAATAGGTTCCCGACCCCAGGGACGTTTTTCAGGGCGAACCAGGGTAGAAGGAATTCCATTATTTTTTCTTTCCAAATTCCTGCCAGGCGATGAGTATGGGACTTGCCACATATATTGAGGAGTAAGTTCCGACCAGAACGCCAACGATCATTGCAAATGCAAAGTCGTGGATAATTCCGCCGCCGAGGACAAATAGTGTCACGAGGACAACCAGAGTGGTGACCGAAGTCAATATGGTCCGGCCCAGAGTTTCGTTTACACTCCTGTTGATAATGGTTTGAATGGAATGTTTATGGTATTTTCTCAGGTTTTCCCGAATTCTGTCAAAAACAATAATCGTGTCGTTTAAAGAATAGCCGATAATGGTGAGAAGCGCAGCGATAATCGGGAGGGTAAACTCTTTGTCAAATATTGAAAAGATTCCTACGGTAATGATAACATCATGCATCAGAGCGACAATGGCGCCCATCGCATATTTGAGCTCAAGAACCCAAAAGAGCACCAGCGTAACCACGAGGGCGGCCGCAATGAGGAAAGGGATGCTGACATTAAAAAAATTAAGAAAATAAACCGCTCCCATCAAACACCCTGCCATAACGCCGCTCAAGATCCACTTCAGTTCAAAACGACCGGATATATATATGGTGATAAAAAGGAGGGCATAGAACATGGCGAAAAGGGCCTTTTCCCTCAAATCCTTGCCTACCTGGGGTCCCACCATCTCGACACGGCGGATCTCGGGCGGATTGTCTGTTGAAGATTTCAGGCCGGTTTTTATTTTATCGGAAAATCGGCCTGTAGTGGTGACTGATTTATCGGTGCGGATAAGATATTCATTCTCTTTTTTATCTCCGAATGTCTGAACCGATGCCTGTCCCATTCCAATAGAAAAAAGACCTGATTTAATGTCATCAATATTTGTTGGAGAGAGAAATTTTATCTGAATCAAGGTGCCGCCGGCAAAATCAACCCCGTATCGGGGTCCCCTATGAACGATCAGAGAGATAATGCTGACCAGAACCATTGCAACTGAGATGAGAAAAGCCGTCTTCCTTTTCCCGATAAAATCGATGCCGATGTTGGATTTAATAAACCGCATGGTGTTGCTCCGACTATATGCTTAATCTTCTGATTTTCCGCTTGATCAAAAAGAAATCAAATATGGACCGTGTTAAAATGAGGGCTGTAAACAGGCTGGAAATTACACCGATGCTCAGTGTAACGGCAAATCCCTTAACCGGACCGGTGCCGAACTGAAACAGAACAAGTGCGGCAATGAGGGTGGTGACGTTTGCATCCAGAATGGTAAGTGTCGCCCTGTCATAACCGGCATAAACCGCAGCTCGGGGTGTTTTTCCAAGATCCATCTCTTCCCGAATGCGTTCGAAAATAAGGACATTTGCATCCACAGCCATACCGATGGTCAGTATGATACCCGCAATTCCCGGAAGGGTTAAAGTCGCCTGAAATCCGGCAAGACCTGCTGCGATCAGAACAATGTTTAAAATCAACGCAAGATCTGCAATGAGGCCCGAGCCCTTATAGTAGAAGATCATAAACAGGATTACAAGGAGACCCCCTATGCCCATGGAGATGACACCTTTCCTTATGGAATCCGATCCGAGAGAAGGGCCGACAGTTCTTTCCTCGATTATTTCGACCGGGGCCGGGAGCGCCCCGGCACGCAAAACGATGGCCAGGTCACGTGCCTCTTCTGTGTCGAAATTTCCGGTGATGCGTGCTTGACCTCCTGAAATTTTTTCCTGTATCACAGGTGCAGAATAGACGCTTTTGTCGAGGACGATCGCCAGACGTTTTTTGACATTTTCTTCAGTTATTCTGGAAAAGATTCTGGCGCCTTTTTTATCAAATTTGATGGAGACGTAAGGTTCGTTGTACTGTGAGTCTATCTCTACTCTTGCTTCAGTGAGATATGCACCTGTCAAAAGGGCCCTCTTTTTAACCAGATAGGGTGTTTTGATCACCCGCCGGGTTTCCGGATCTTCTTTCACCTGATAGAGCACCTCGCTCCCGGGAGGCGTCTTACCTTCCAATGCTGCATTAAGGTCATGGGTTTCATCCAGTAGTTTGAATTCCAGCAGGGCTGTTTTTCCGATGAGTTCTTTTGCCCTTTCCGTGTCCTTAATACCGGGAAGCTGGATCAGGATACGGCTTTCACCCTGGCGTCGAATATCGGGTTCACTGACCCCAAACTGGTCGATCCGGTTTCGAATGGTTTCGAGCGCCTGTTCCGCCGCTAATTTTTTGATATGTTCGGTCTCCTTATCAGGCAGGTCCAGGACGATGGTGTAGACCCCGTCATCGGTCGATTTTGAAAGGAGCCGAAGATCCTTATATTCCAGATTGAGTATCGTCTCAAATTTATCGATGCTGTTTTGGTCATTTATCGTAATCCGTATTTTGGCACTCTCTACCTGTTCCATCCCCACCTGACGGATACGTTCCTTCCTTAAGACCCGCCTAAATTCATAGATAATTTGTTCAATGGTGCTTTCTACGGCTTTTTCAGCGTCGACCTCCAGAACAAGGTGCATTCCGCCTTGCAAATCGAGCCCAAGATTAATTTTTTTATACGGCCACCAATTGGAGTTTATGATGGGAAGCACATAGATCACCGCGACTATTATTACCGCGAGAGCCATGAGGGATCTCCATGAAAGATTTTTCAATAACATGCCCTCCCAATGAATCGAAACAACATGAAATAAAGCGAAGATTTTCAACTGCTTGTAAAAGCCGAATAAGGATTCCGAACACTTCTGAAAAAAGCCCCATCAAACATGGTCGATCCTCATCCAACCATTCTTCCATCTGCAACATTTTGTGGGGCTTTTTAGCGTTATTCTGGACTATCCCGTTTTTCCAGTATCGCTTTTTTGTGTCTGTGCCTGGGATGTGGGCTGAGCCAACGTGGAAATATTCCCTCGATTAACCTTTACCCGAACCTTATCTGCGATTTCAACCGTCAGGGTCGTTTCACCCATACCGGTGATGCGGCCGTGGATACCGCCCCCTGTGATGATCCGATCGCCCTTTCTGAGATTCTTAATCATTTCCCGGTGATCTTTCGATTTTTTCTGCTGTGGCCGGATGAGCAGAAAATAGAAAATAACAAACATGAGGATGAGGGGAATAAATGCTGAAAATCCACCCCCACCCTGTCCGGCTCCTCCACCTTGACCCAGTGCATATGCTAAATCAATCAAAATAAAACCTCCTTGGATGTCCTTGCAAAAGAATCGATTTTACAAAGGCTCCCTTTTAAATAGCGTTATCTGTTCTCAATTCCCTAGTGTAACGCCTATGTTTTTTTGTTCTCGAATTGCCGAATCAAATTAGCTCACGCTTGAGGGGACAGATTCGAGAACAATTGCTGTGCTCTGTCCCTGTTTATCCGAATACACGATCAAAAATGGCGCTGATATACTTCAAATGATAGTTAACGTCAAATATTTCTTCAATTTTTTTTCTGCTCACATGCTCGAGGATCTTTTCGTCATTGATAATCAATGTCTTGAAATCCTGTTTCTCTTTCCATACCCGCATTGCGTGGGTTTGGACTGTTTCGTATGCATCTTCTCGGCTTATGCCGGCTGCCGCCAAGGCCAACAGAACCTGTTGTGAAAAGACGAGTCCCTTGAGCAGCCCCAAATTTTTTTCCATTGTTTTGGGGTATACCACAAGGTTTTTGATGATACCGCTGATTCGATTTAACATATAATCCATCAGTATGGTACTATCCGGAGCAATAATCCGCTCAACGGAGGAATGACTGATATCCCGTTCATGCCACAGGGGAATGTTTTCCAAAGCCGCCATGGCATTGGATCTGATTATCCGCGCAAGTCCCGAAAGGTTTTCGGAGCCAATTGGGTTTCGTTTATGGGGCATGGCGGAGGAGCCTTTTTGACCTTTTGAGAAAAATTCTTCCGCTTCAAGGACTTCTGTTCTTTGAAGGTGTCTGATCTCTATGGCCATTTTTTCAATCGAAGATCCCATGATTGCAAGAGCGGTAAAATATTCGCCATATCTGTCCCGCTGAATGATTTGTGTTGAAGCCGGCGCGGGCTTAAGGTTCAGTTTTCGACACACATACGCCTCGACCTCCGGGGGGGTATTGGCAAATGTTCCGACCGCACCTGAAAGCTTTCCAAAGCTGATTGTTTCAACGGCGCGTTCGAATCGCCCTTGATTTCGTCGCATTTCATCGTACCAGACGGCCAACTTGAGACCGAAGGTTATCGGTTCTGCATGTATCCCGTGGGATCGACCGACCATTACGGTATCTTTGTGCTCAAACGCCCTTTTTCGGATTATGCCAAGCAGACGCTCGCAGTCTTTCAGTATGAGGGACCCTGCTTGTTTCATTAAAAATGCCATGCTGGTGTCGAGAACATCGGAGGATGTAAGGCCCATGTGAATGTATCTGGCGTCCGGCCCCACACGTTCGGCTACAGCGGTCAAAAATGCGATAACATCATGCTTGGTTTCGGCTTCGATTTCTTTGATCCGTTTAACGGAAAAGCTTGCCCTTTTAATATTTTGAAGTGCCTCTTTAGGGACTTTCCCCATCTCTGCCATCGCTTCACAGGCTAATAATTCAACTTTTAGCCATGTCATATACCGGTTTTCATCGGTCCAGATATCACCCATGGCTTTTCTGGTATATCGTTTAATCATGATGTCTATTTCCGCTTGCGAATTTAGATGTTAACAACATAAACCCGGACGAGCCGGAATCTATTTATTATTGGCGATCGACAATATTACTGTTTCCCAGGGATCCAGATCGTCTCCCCATCATATTGAATCTGACTGATATGGTCGTAATCGATCTGGTTCAAGAGCGAAAAAACCTCTCCCATGTTAAAAATAACAATTTTACTCAGTGGATATAGCAGATCTAAATCAACGTCCAGTTTTCGTTCTTTGATGTTATATATGTAGACCATGTGTTCGGAAAATTTAAGGATTTTCCCCACGCCCGAGCTCACACCCTTTTTATCGGGTTCATCGGATTGTGCTTCAAGAAGGACACCTTTGTGCTGAAAAAAATTCTTCAGGAATGAAAAGTGGATGTTCCAAATATTGTCATTTTCACGAACCACATAAATGCCGTACCCTTCCAATTTTTCTTCACGCATGATCTGCTCTTTTGGCTCGTGATGGCTGATTGTGGGTAGCGGTTTTAACATCAGATCTTCTATGATGAGATCTCCCTTTTTTAGCCGTATCTTGTCTAAAATTTCTTTCATAGGTACGGTAATCGTACCGACTTTAATTGATTCATTCGATTTGATAATAATATCAACCCCCTTATCAATCCCAAATCTTTCCTTGCGCTTTTTCATCAACGCTCTCATTTCCCTGTCCTTTTCTATTTTGTTGTAATCAATAGGGGGCGTGGGGACAATGATAGGTTCCGTAGTACGCTCAGAGCCCGGTTCGATTTCGACGGGTTTAGATGCTTTTTCTATCTTTCCCTTTATGACCGATACTTCTTTTTCATCTTCACGAAGAACGATAACGAAAAGAACAGATAGCGCCGCTACAAGAGCGACCAGAATTCCAATTGTTTTTTTATAGGGTTTACTTTTTTTGACGGGCATACTTTCCTCCTGCCATCTTGAAAATCTGTGGACACACCTGTCTGTGGACACACCTGATAGATCAGTTAAAAAATTGCGTCAATCAGCACCCTGTCCCCTCACTAGTGATCCTACTTTCATTCAGGAGCATGCTGTCGTCTCCTTCGATCGTGATGCTGCAATGATGCTTGGCCTCAATATCATAAATTTCCTTCCGCTTTTTATTTAAAAGATAGTCTGCCACATTTACAGGCACGGCCCCCTTTAAATTGGCATCTTGGTTTTTCAGGATTTCAAGATGGAGTTTCCGTAAAAAACGAAGTCCGAGGGTTTCAGTCGATGGGATCATTCCTTTACCTTGGCAACGTTTACAGGGTTCAAAACTGCTAAACTCGATCGATGGCCTGATCCGTTGTCTGGACATTTCCATAAGTCCGAATTTTGAAATTTTGCCGGTTGTTGTTCTGGCTTTATCATTCTTGATATGGGTTCTCAATGTTCTCTCAACGGCTGATTTGTTTCGCGGATCTCGAAGGTCAATAAAATCGATGACAATCAGACCACCCAGATCTCTTAATCGGAGCTGACGGGCAACCTCCTCCGCCGCCTCAAGGTTTGTGATCAACGCGGTTTGTTCGACTGATTTTTTATGGGTGGTACGACCTGAATTAACATCGATGGCAACCAGCGCCTCGGTCTGCTCGATGACGATTGAACCCCCCGATTTCAAATCAACCCGGCTTTCAAAAATGGATGAAAGTTGATTTTCCAACTCGTATTTTGCAAATATCGGTTTCGGATCCTTGTAATACTTGACGATTTTGGTGTGTTTGGCCGATATGATCTTGATAAAGTCTTTGACCTCATTGTATACCGCCTCATTATCAACAAGGATTTCTGTCACATCGGATGTTAAATAGTCGCGGATGGACCTTAAAACCAAGGTCCTTTCTTTGTAAAGAATTGCAGGCGCTTTCGCCTTGATTCCCTTTTTTTTGATGTTTTTCCACAGCCGAAGAAGATATTTTATATCCCTGGACAGCAGAGTCTTGCTACAGTCATTTCCGACTGTACGAACAATTATGCCGAATCCTTCTGGGACGTTGAGCTTGTCTATAAGCATTTTCAGACGGTTTCGCTCCTCTTCGGCTTCTATTTTCCTCGAAATCCCGCGGTTGTTGCTGCCCGGCATAAGCACAAGGTATCTTCCAGGAAGCGATACATATGTCGTCAGCATCGCTCCCTTTTGCTGGGACGGGTCTTTTGTGACCTGCACAAGTAGTTCTTGGCCCTTTTTGACCAGATGCTCGATGGAACGTTCCCCTAATTGGGTGTCTTGAAAGTAGTCGCTATGAATTTCGTGTTTTTGTAAAAAACCGTTTCGTTCCATACCGTAATCAACAAATGAGGCCTGAAGACTCGGGACTCTTCGGCAGATAACCCCTTTGTATATGTTACCTTGAATAATTTCACGCGAGGCATTTTCGATGTGAAACTCTTCCAGCTTGCCCTCCTTTACCTTTGCAATTCTGCATTCATCACGGTCAATGGCATTGATTAGGATTTTATTGCTCATAATATTATCCGTCCCTATCTTCCTTATCGATCGTCACCTGAGTACAAAAGCGTCGAAAAAATGGATATGTCTTTGATTGTATGTTATTAACGGCTTTGAAGTTCCTTTTCGAAGATCACGGCTTAACCATTCATTTAGATATGAAATCGTTAAACAAGTCAAACCATTTCTGATCCATCAAAATTAGCCCTTGACCCAAAAAGATGTTACCTTTGTTACGAATAACATCAAGGATAAACCTTTGTCTAAAAGAAAAACTATATTCTGGATAAAATATTTCATCCGCCTTATCACAACAATGATTCAGACCCCGCAAGCCCTGAACGGATCGCCCTTGACGGTAATTTTTTTGTTGACTTTATTGCTCTGTTTTTGTAGTTACATTGTAGTTAGAATGTGATTAAAAGATGACTTTTAATTCGTATTTCGTATCTATCTCAGAGCGAATAATCGATGAAACTTCCGACGATCTATCTACTCGGAAAACAGGGAGAGCCTAAATGAAATTAAAACAGATTTCCATCTCCATCGAAAATTCCCCCGGCCGTCTATACGAAGTGACACAGCTTCTGGGTGAGGCGGGAATCAACCTCCGAGCGCTGAATCTAGTTGAAACTGAAAACGAATTTGGTTTGCTCCGGCTCCTGGTATCGGATGTGGCGACCACCCGGCGAATTCTGATGGAGAAACATATGCCTGCCCAGGTCAATGAGGTAGTTGCCGCTGTAATTGAGGATAAGCCGGGAAGTCTCGCGAAGTTGTTGAAGTATCTTCGAGATGCGAAGATCAATGTAACTTACACCTATGCCTTTGTAGGTTTCTCACCGGGAAAGGCGGTGATGATCTTTAGGTTCAGCGATAATGATAAAGCGATTGAGGTTCTGCAACGTGAGGGTGTTCACCTCCTGGATGCGGAATCTTTTGGCATGCTGGAGACAGAGGGCTGATGGTTTCGCAAAACAAGTTTTTACGAGGTGACCGAAGCGGTGTAACACCTGCTGTTTAGAGGAGAGAGTTTCAAATGAAAGATCAACAGGAATTTAACCCCCAATCCTTTGCCGTGGTGGGAGCCGGTCCGGTAGGATGTATTGTTGCGGCATTTCTTGCAAAGGGCGGGTATGATGTGACGCTATGCGATGTTGTGCCTGAATTGATCGAGCCCGCCCGAAATCGCGGGATCATTATCGAGGGTGCGGAACACCTTTCACAGGTGGTTTCGAGGACCTGTACCAGTGTCGATGAGCTCGCAAATTATCATCCAGATGTGGTTTTTATTACGGTTAAGGCCAATGCGCTCTCTCTTATAGCCTCCGCCATCGAAGATTTTTATAAAGATGGGATGTATGTGGTCAGCTGGCAAAACGGTATAGATACGGAAAAGGAGATTGCCAACACCCTGGGTTCTAGGCCGGTCATACGGGCTGTGGTTAATTATGGATGCAGCCTTTTGGAACCGGCTCAGGTTCATATGCCGTTCCACCATTTTCCCCACTTTATCCAAGAATGTGACCCGGAATCGAGACATGCAGCGGGCCTCATCGCAGAAGCACTGACCAAAAGCGGATTGGTCTCACGCCATACAGATCAGATCGTTTCGATGGTATGGCGCAAAAGCATTATGAATGCTGCAATGAACCCTGTATGTGCGGTGACCGGTCTGACCATGGCGCAGGCAATGAACGATCCCATCGTTTTTCAGGTCGTTGACGCACTGGTCAAAGAATGTATTGAAGTGGCTCGGGGAAATGAGATCAGCCTTGGGTGGGACTATTATTCCGAAGCCGTGACTTATATGGGGGATGCAGGAGATCACAAACCGTCCATGCTCGTGGATATTGAGAACAGACGCAGGACAGAAATCGATTATATCAATGGAAAATTTGTTGAATATGGTGACCGGGCAGGCATAAAAACACCGTATAATATATCGCTCCGATCTTTGGTAAAAGGATTGGAGTCAAGGTTATGACTCAAGTTTCGCACCCCCAATCCACCGAAGACTCACCTCGCCCCACCCCGAATATTTTCGTTGGCATCGATGTTGGTGCATCAAGAACCAAAGTCGCCATTTTGGATTACGAAAAGAATTTGATCGGCCATGCAGTGAAGAAGCCGGGTACGGATTTTTCAAATTCAGCCGAAGCGTGTCTTTCGGCCTCTTTGAAGATGGCGCATTCTTCCAAAAGAGATATTGTCAGCGCTGTCTCAACCGGATATGGAAGGAAGAACGTTTCTTTTACGAAAGAGACTAAAACCGAAATCGGTTGCCATGCAATGGGTTGTTACCTTAATTTTCCAATTGCCATCACCATCATTGATATCGGGGGTCAGGATAACAAGATTATCAAGCTCAATGAGGAAGGTCGCCGCATCAGTTTCAAGATGAATCGAAAATGCGCTGCTGGAACCGGTGCCTTTTTGGAAGAAATATCCGCCCGCTTGGATATACCTTTAGAGAAGATGGATAGGTTAGCCGGACAATCCGAAAATATGGTCAAGCTAGGCAGTTTTTGTACGGTTTTTTCAGCGACGGAAGTATTGGAAAACATTCGAAAAGGCAAAAAGATACCTGATATTGTCAAAGGCGTATTCTTTTCGGTAATTCGCCGGGTGCTAGAAATGGATTCTCTAACGGAGAATGTGGTCATGACAGGAGGTGTGGTCGCCCATAACCGCAATCTGGTCAAGATGACAGAAGAGATCATCAAAAGAGAAGTCCTTGTTCCAAAACATCCACAGCTGACCGGTGCTATTGGGGCAGCCCTTTATGCCATGGAGGACAGCCTTTGATATCGGTTATTTTATCTGTTTATTTTGGATATACATCAGGACATGAATGGATGACTTTATTGAAGAACCCTGCAGCCCCGCGTGTCGGGATCTTCGCTGCGTTTCGACAAGCTGCGGGATATACGTCTGCTGTTTCGGGTCAACACTTATTGGTGATTTAGTAAAATGGAAGAAACGATGGGTGAGGAAAAGAAGGTTGCCCGGAAAAAACTAAAATCTGCCAAAGTTTTGGGAAAGTTCATGGCTGATTATTATCATGAACTCGACCGTGCATCTAAAACAGGTAAAAAAAAGATCGCGTGGTGTACGAGCGTCGGACCTGCTGAAATTTTAAGAGCGATGGGTTTTGTGATTTATTTTCCCGAAACCCACTCGGCGATGCTCGGTTCTACGCGTATGGCCAGTGATCTTATTCCAAAAGCGAACGCCATCGGCTATTCGCCGGACATCTGTTCCTACCTGACCGCGGACATCGGGGCGTATCTGGAGGGGGTGACCCCTTTGTCGAAGGCCTTTGAGGGAATCACGGCCGTACCCAAACCGGATCTGCTGGTGTTTAACACAAACCAGTGCAGGGATGTTCAGGACTGGTTTACCTGGTACGGTAGAGAGTACAATGCGCCGGTGATCGGGGTACACACCCATAGAGGTGTAGGTAAGATTACCGAGAGTCATATTACATCGAT
Source organism: Desulfobacteraceae bacterium UBA2156 (assembly GCA_002328165.1). Lineage (GTDB taxonomy): Bacteria > Desulfobacterota > Desulfobacteria > Desulfobacterales > UBA2156 > UBA2156. The sequence continues at coordinate 49,289 of DCWS01000016.1, forward strand.
TACCAGGCAACTAGAAGCGTTGATTGAGCCGTTGGAAAAAATCTCGGATCGTAAGTTCGAAATCAAAGATTTGAAAAAAATCGTAGCGCTTTCCCGGGAATGCTCTAATCTATGGAAAAAGGTGCTCGATACCGCGTCTGCAGTTCCAGCACCCCTGACCTTTTTTGATGGAACCACACTGATGGGAGCTGCGGTGGTTGGCCGGGGAACCTCGGCCGCCAATGACTGTTACAGGATATTGCTGGCAGAGCTTGAGGAAAGAGTCTTAAACAAGGTGGGTGTAATCGAAGATGAGCAGTTCAGGATCTATTGGGAGGGAATGCCGGTTTGGGGAAGACTCGGCATTCATTTTCAGTTATTCGCCGGTCTAAAGGCAAATGTTCTTGCATCTACCTATTGCAACAGCTGGATATTTTCCGACCTCGATCCAACAGATCCATTTACAAGTATGGCCCGGGCGTACACAACATTGTTTATCGTCCGCTCTGACGCGTATAAAGAAAAATATATCAAGAAAATGTTGGATTTTTTCAAAGTGGACGGTATTGTCTACCATGATGCGAAAACCTGTCCCAATAATTCCAACTGCCGTTACGGCATGCCGCAACGGATAGAAAAAGAGACCGGTCTTCCCAGCCTCGTTATTAACGGAGATCTCAACGATTTAAGGCTCCTTTCTGATGAACAGACCAGAACCAATGTGGAGGCGTTTATCGAACTGCTGGAGGAGAATAAATAAATGGACCCTACTGCGAATAGGCATTTGATGGGGAGGGTGATATGGCCTGCTGGTTAAATTTGGGCCAAATTCTGAAAACAAATGCAAAGAAATTTCCGGACACCATTGCACTAAAGGATAAAGACAGAAAATTTACCTATCCGGCGGTCAACAGACGGGTGAATAAGCTGGCCCACGGTCTATTGACCCTGGGTTTAAAAAAGGGAGACAAAATTGCGGTTTTGCTCGAGAACAGCATTGAGATTGTCGAAGTATATCTTGCAACGGCAAAAACCGGGTTGGTGATCGTTCCGATTAACTTTCGACTGGTGGGAGCGGAAATAGAATACATTGCAAACAACTCGGACGCTGTAGCCTTTATCGTTCAGGACGAATTTATCCCGACAGTGGATGACATCAAACCGAATCTAAACCTTATTCATCCCGATCGGTATATTGCTGTAGGTGAAGAAACGAAAGGGTACCGGTCGTACGAAGGATTGATGGCAGATGGTTCAGAAAGCGAGCCGGAGGCTTTTGTTGAACCCCACGACACATGGATTCTGATTTATACTTCCGGCACCACCGGCAGACCCAAAGGTGTGGTTCGTTCACATGAGTCCCACATCGCTTTCTATCTTATCAACGCCATCGATTTAGGTTTCAGGCAGCTCGACATCTGTATGAACGTTATGCCGTTATGCCATATCAATTCCACTTTTTTTACGTTCATCTTCCTGTATATTGGCGCAAGTGTTTATATCCAACCGGCAAAGTCTTTCAATGCGGAAGAAGTATTGAAAATCATAGAGCGGGAAAGGATTACTTTCATCTCTCTCATCCCGACCCATTACAACCTCATATTAAATGTGCCGTCAGATGGAAAGAGTTGCGACGTCACTTCCATAAAAAAACTTTTGTGCTCATCCGCTCCGGTTAGAAAAAGCATGAAATTGGCGATTATGGAATTTTTTAAAGGAGTTGAGCTTTATGAGGGATACGGCTCCACAGAGGCGGGTTGTGTCACCATACTCAAGCCCCAAGATCAGATGAAGAAACTGGGGTCTATCGGTTATGAATCGTTGGGCACCGATTTCGTGAAAATCTTAGACGAAAACGGAAATGAAGTGAAAACCGGGGAGATCGGAGAACTTTATTCCCGGGGGCCGATGCTTTTTAATGAATATTACAAATTACCGGAAAAGACCGCTGCTTCCTTTCAGGGGGAATGGTTTTCCGCCGGTGATATGGCGCGACGGGATGAAGATGGGTTTTATCAGATCGTTGACCGAAAAGACAATCTGATCATCACCGGTGGCGAGCATGTCTATCCCAGTGAGGTCGAGGAGGTCGTCGGAAGCCATGAATGTGTGTTTGACTGCGCCTGTATCAGTCTGCCGGATGACAAATGGGGTGAGAAAGTAGTAGCGGTTATCATACCTAAATCCGATGCCACCGCTGATGATATCAATGAGCAAAGCATCAAGGATTGTTGCAGAGATAAACTGGCCGGCTATAAACATCCCAAAGAGGTCATATTTATCGATCCAGGTGAGATGCCGAGAACATCGACCGGAAAGATACTCCACCGTAAGCTCAGAGAGAATTTTAAGAGATAATAATGTAAAACAAACAAAACAAACTCAAAACGAGGAGGGAGTTAGATGATGACAAAAGCCTTCATTCCCTATGGCGGCTATTACAGCACCCCCTTTGCCAGGTGGCAAGGGAGCCTGTCCAATGAAAATTCCATTTCTCTTGCGGCAGAAACTTCCAAAAGGTGGCTTGCCGAAAAAGATTGGGATCCCAATATGTTTGACTATCTCATCCTGGGAATCACTATCGGTCAGCCCAAATTGTTCTACGGCGGCCCATGGGCATCGGCCCTCCTGGGGGCCGTTCTCACACCTGGGGTTGTCGTCAGCCAGGCGTGTTCGACTTCTACGACCTGTATTTACCAGGCCGCTGTTGGTATTGAAACCGGTCAATATGATAACGTGCTGGCATTGATGACAGACCGCTGTTCCAACGGACCGCACACGATCTGGCCGAATCCCAAAGGACCCGGTGGACTCGTGGTGTCAGAAAACTGGGTAATGGATCACTTTAACCTCGATCCATGGGGCGGCACCGCAATGATCCAGACCGCTGAAAATGTGGTGAAAGAAACCGGGATCACCCGGGAAGCGTGTGATGCTGTGACATTGAGACGATACGAACAGTACAGGGATGCCCTTGTCGATGACCGAACTTTTCAGAAACGGTATATGTTTCCGGTAGAAATAAACCTGTCAAAAAAGAAGACCATCATGGTGGCGGAAGATGAAGGCGTTTTCGAGACCACCAAAGAAGGATTAGCCGGTCTTAAGCCGGTCATTCCGGGTAGTGCGCATACGTTTGGGAGCCAAACCCATCCTGCTGACGGGAACTGTGGGGTAACCGTGACGAGCCGTGAAAAAGCTAGGGAACTCAGCACGGATCCGGAGATTGAAATCCAGGTCGTTTCATACGGTCATGCCCGGGTCAAAAGAGCGTTTATGGCCATGGCTGTTGTTCCGGCAGCGAAAATGGCCTTGGAAAAAGCAGGCATTACGGTAGATGATGTTGTGGCGATTAAGACGCATAATCCCTTTGCAGCCAATGATATCTATATGGCCGATGAGATGAAGATTGATGTCAACGGGTTCAATAACTATGGCTGTTCTCTGATCTTCGGACATCCGCAGGCGCCGACCGCTGGTCGACTGATCATCGAGGGGGTCGAGGAGGTCGCAATCCAAGGCGGGGGCTATATGTTATTTACCGGTTGTGCAGCCGGAGATACCGGTGCAGCCATTGTGTTAAAAGTAGGATGATATTGATCTGAAAAAAATTACTGTTTGGCAGCATAGTAAAGAAAATGTTCCATAACTTTCTGACCGAGTGACTCCAGGAGGTTTTAGGGAATCTCGAAAAAAAAGAGGACAATATGAAAAAGAGAGTCTGGCTGTTTACCCTAATATTAGCGAGCTGTTTCGTTTCGATGATTTTTAATCAGTCTGCAGTTGCAGCAGACCCGATCGTGATTGGGGTGCCGACATCTTTGGGCTTTTCAGAAGGAAAGGAATCACTCAAAGCGGTTCAGATGGCAGTAGATGAAATCAATGCCGCCGGTGGTGTGAAGGTTGGTACTGAAAGAAGGCCTTTTAAAATTGAGTCCATCGACCTCAGGGATGCCGCGCCCGGGGTGCCGGTATCTGAGGCCTTGCTAGGCTTGGAAAAGATTATCCTGGAAAAAAACCAACTGCGCTTGTAGTCGGTCCTTTCCGTTCCGAGGCCCTGATCGCAGGGATGGACATCATCGCAAAATACAAGGTGCCGATGCTCGGTACGATTGCCATGAGTCCGGGCTCCGAGAAAAAACTCAAAAAGGATCCTGAAAAATATAAATATATCTTCCGTACCTGTCTCAATGCCGTACATCTGGTAAAATATCTGGCGGGAAATATGAGTTTAATTCAGGACAGGATCATGCATTTTTTCGGGTTCAAATACACATAGAGTTCCTGGCCTTCTTTCTGCGGCAGGTGATGCGGAACCTGCACCCTGATCATGGTTTCGTTTATATTGACAAAGAAAAACAGAAAATTGCCCAGGTACGCCTTATGAACAATCTTACCCTTAAACACGTTTTCTGTGGCTTCAGGCGGTTTTGTAAGGACCTCCACATCTTCCGGACGAATCGATGCATAAACCTCTTGTCCGATGGTTGCAGTGCTGTTGGGTGTTGTACATCCCATTTTTTCGCTAAACGGAGTCTTTACATAAACGTTATTCGTGTCCGTGAGGACATCGACAACTTCTCCAGCTATAAAGTTCATGGTGCCGATAAAATCCGCAACAAATTTATTGGCGGGCTTTTTGTAGATTTCCTGTGCAGTGCCGAGTTGCACGACGTTTCCTGAATTCATGACGGCGATTCGATCCGAAATAACCATTGCCTCTGCCTGATCATGGGTAACGTAGACCGATGTGATACCCATCCGCCTGACCAGGCTCTTGATTTCAAATCTTAATTCTTCTCTGAGTTTGGCATCCAGGTTGCTTAGCGGTTCATCCAACAGCAGGACCTTCGGATTTCCTACGAGTGCCCGAGCAAGCGCCACCCGTTGCTGCTGCCCCCCGCTCAGTTGAGACGGATATCGGTTTTCCAAACCGACTAAACCGACCATTTCCAAAACCTTTTGTGCCTTTTCCTGTATCTTTTGCCGGGACAGTTTCTGAAGCTTTAGGCCGTAAACGATATTATTATAGACTTTCATATGCGGCCATACGGCATAATTCTGAAAAACCATGCCGATTCCTCTTTTTGACGGTTGCACAAATCCTTGAGAAAACATAGATTTGCTGTCAATAACGATATCCCCTTCTTCCGGGGTCTCCAATCCGGCAATGCAACGCAAGGTGGTTGTTTTGCCGCACCCGCTGGGTCCGAGCAGCGTCAACATTTCTCCCTGTTTAATTTCAAGGTGTATGTGATTAATCGCCACGACATCTTTAAAAGTCTTGAACAGGTTTTGGATCTCTATAAACGCCATTAAATTTGTCTCCTTACACAGTCGTTCACAGATTCAATGTACCAGGTTAAAACTTGAAGCCTTAACCCCTCAACCCTGGCACTGAAACCTGGCACCTTTATTTTTCTCCAGCACCCCAGGCGGCTTTGAGGACGCCTCCACCGATTCTTGATATAATCAGCAATAAAATAAACGTGATCACAATCATCAGAAAAGCCATAGCAGCAGCAATGCCGAATTCCATGCCACGATGCCAGTTGAGATAGATTCCGATCGGCAGGGTTTCCCATCCCCCTTTATATAGAAATACGGCAGTGGAAATCTCCTGGAACGCCATGATGAAGAACATCACCACGCCGACAAGTACTCCTTTGAGCAGCAACGGCAACGATATACTGAAAAAAGTTCTGATTTTACCGGCACCCGACACCTCGGAGGCTTCTTCCAGCGAAGGATCCAGCTGTAGATAGGAGGAATGCGCCATCCGCAAAAAATACGGGAGCCGCCTGGCAAACAGGGCCAGAGGCATGATGATCCAATACCGGGCTAAGGGTATGTCTTTCCAAAATGCCAAAAGATAACTCACACCGATCGCGATACCTGGAAACGCCAGCATCAGCGTGATTACAAAATCAAGGGCATCTTTGCCCCAGACACGGGTGCGAACGATGAGATAGGCAACCGGAAGTCCAAAGGCAATCCCGAAAATCAGAGCGATTCCGCTAAAGAGGAAAGAGTTTTTGATCAGGCCAGGGCTTTCCAGAAGGATGAGTCTGAAATTTTCAAGCGTCCAATTGGTCGGAAACGCCTCAAAGACCCATGTTCTGGAAAAAGCGGCTAATCCCAGGACAACCGGAATAAGCAGAACCAGGATAGCGATAAAAACCATGTACGCATACGCACCCGATTTCACCCATGCGCCCGGCTCGATAACTCTCCCTTCAGACGTTGTCCCTTTTGAAAGACCGGTATACTTTCTCTTCTCGACCCAACGCCTGGCAAGCAAAAAGAGGGTTATGCATACAATGGCGGCAACAGTCACTGACACGATTCCCATGTACTTGCGGTGCATATCGGTAAAGTGGTAGGCGATGTTGATGTAGGCAACCGAGGGGAGAAAGTCCACCTGCCCCAATATCATTGGCGTGAGCCAGTCGGTAAAAGGCCACAGAAATACAAGGACGGCGCCCGCCATATAACTTGGGGTGCAGAGCGGCAGCGTGACGGTGAAAAATCGCCTGAAGCTACTCGCTCCCTCGACTTCGGCGGCTTCTTCAAAAGAAGGATCTATATTGGTAAAACCGGCGGAAAGCCCCAGGACGATAAACGGGAGCATGTGAAGGGATTGTATAAATACCAGTCCGTGCAGGCCGTAGATAAAATTGATCGGTTTCTCAACCAATCCAATTTCCATCAAGAGCAGGTTCACCGTTCCATACTTACCGAAAAAGATGATAAATGCAAATACACCGGCAAAAGCGGGCAACACAATCGGCAAAAGGATCAGGGCTGTGAACATGGTCTTTCCCCAATGCCTGTATCTCGCCAAAATATATGCTAGGGGCACCCCGAACACAGTGGTCGTCAGGAGAACCAGCGTACTCAGAAATAAGGTATTTCCAAACGTTTTAAGATAATACGCATCTTGGAAAAATTCTAAGAAATTGCCTATGCCCCAGCCGCCTGTTTCAGCGATTTTGAAGCTTTCCGTCAATAGAATGGACAAGGGATAAAGCACAAGGAAGGCAATGACCAACCACAGGATTGCTGCCAGAGAGATACTGCCGCGAGACATATTAAACCTTTCCGAATTATGAGCGAAATGTTCGGGCGGGCCACAGCCCGCCCGAACATCAAGCCCAAAGGGCGTTTAAAACCATACGAATTTCCGTCCTGAATTATGGCGTGACGAGTAGAGCACGCGCCTTTGCGGCGGCCAAACGAGCGGCGGCAAACTTACCATCATACTCGAAGAGTTTTCTGGCTTCTTTTATTTTTGCATCGGCTTTGCTCACGTCTGCATTTGCGGCTTTGGCCTCTTTGATCTCTTCCTCAACCTCTTCGATCAGAAAGAGACTGCTTTTCAATTTACCCCATTTCCGGTAAATCTCATGCTCATATTTCTTGTTGACTTCATCCCATCTCTTTTTTGCAACATCCACGTCGTATTTAATGAATCCAACCTTTAGATCCCAGAATGAATCGACGCCCAGCGCTTTTTTGGCGTGTTTTGCCATACCGACGCCCTGCTTTGCCCATGCTGAAAATTTGACGTCTGTACTTGCCGCGAAGTAACGGCCTTCAAGCACGTATTTTTGTCCGTCCGCACTGAACAGCCAGTCTAAAAAGATCTTCCCGATCGCTTCGTTGGGCGCACCTTTGAGCAAAGCCACGGCTTCCGGAACCAGGATCGTTTTTTCCGGGAGCAGGTCCATCACAGGGTAGCCGTCTTTGCGCGCTGCCATGGCGTTCATCTGAGGCTGGGCGACCCCGATGGGGACTTCGCCGCGCTTCACCAGGTTGGTTGTGTCTGTGCTGCCGGTTGAAAAGCGGGCCAGCTGCGCCGCCAGCAATCTGAGATATCTCCAGGCTTGCTTTTCTCCAAAGGCCTGGATGAGAATTTCAATGGCTTCATGCATGGTGCCGGAAGCGTATGGCAGCGTGTGCACGATATTACCCCGATAAATGGGGTTGAGCAGATCGTTCCACGTTTTTGGCGGCGGAAGCCTCAGCTTTTTGAGAACCTTCTGGTTGTAAAGGTTGGTAACGATCCAGGGGGCGAAACAGGTCCAGTAGTAATCCCCATCCTTTACCTTCATGCCTCCCCATTCCGCCGGGACCTTGTCCCAGTTCTTTGGCTTGTAAGGGACAATCAATCCTTTATCTTTTAAGAGTTCATGCGCCGGTGCGCCCGCACCCAGGAAAATATCCGCATCCGGTTTGCCAGCCCATAATCTGACTTTATCTACGGCAACCGGCCATCCGCCCGGCCGCACGCCCGTGAAATCCACGTCCTTACCGTAGGTCTTTTTATAGTATGCCTTAAAACCCTTGGTCAGACTGGCGGACAGTTCCTTGTAGACGGGCCCGACCCAGCCGAGTTTGTCTGCGGCTTGTACTTTTGCCCCAATAATCGGTGTGAGCAGCAGCGCCACTGAAAGGACGGTAACAATTGTTGCGGTCAAATTTTTCTTTCTCATTTTGCCCTCCTTTTTGGTTACATTGTCACATTTTATATGAAAATTTCTAACCCCGATCTCCTCCTACTAGAAAAATTTCCACCGTCTGTCATCAAACCGGTATTGTAACGTAAATTTTTTCCTTTCATCGCCTCCTTTTGTTTATGTTTTCGTGATCGATCGAAGGCTTGCCATCCCGACGTATATTATCCCGTATGCTTTATTCACCTTCAATGTTTTCAATATGAAGTTTGTCTCTTCGGACAAGCGTTTATGAGATGTTACCTTTTTAATTTTAATGTAAATTCAAGTCAAGATATAAAAGTAAAGGGGAAAAACAAAACAAGACTAAAGTCTTGATTTGAGACTGATATGAGCGGTATAGTTTCGACTTTAAAGGCATAGGGTATAATGATTATGTGTGGTATCGTCGGTTTTAGAACAAAAAATCATTTTAACCAACTGAAAGCCTCTCTTTCCCCTGCGGCGAAGACCCTTGCCCACCGGGGGCCGGATGACTCGGGTCTTTTTTTGGATGAGAATAGCGGTATCGGGCTAGCCCATCGACGGTTGTCGATCATCGACCTTTCGGATGCCGGGCATCAGCCGATGAAGTGCAATGAAGCTGAGATATATATTGTATACAACGGTGAGATTTACAACTTCATGGAAATCAGAACGATCCTTGAAAGCTATGGATTCCGGTTTCAAAGCGCCACAGATACAGAAGTCGTGTTGAACGCATATCTTCAATGGGGCGTTGAATGTCTGCACCAGTTTGTCGGGATGTTTGCGTTTGCCATATGGGACGGGAGAGATCGATCCCTTTTTCTGGCCCGTGATCGATTGGGCATTAAACCGCTATTTTTTTACAAAAGTGAAGACGGGCAAACCTTAATTTTTGCTTCAGAGCTAAAAGCAATCATGGCTTTTGAAAGTTTTAAAAGAGAGGTCCATTCAAATGCCATACCGCTATTTCTTCATTATCAGTATATACCGGCTCCTGGAACGATTTTCAAAAATACGTACAAGCTGCTCCCCGGGCACTTTATTTTAGCGACTGAACAAGACATTAAAGCGCTTCCGTATTGGTCGTTGCCACAGCAATCTTCGACAATCGATTCCGGTACTCAAGGTGAGGTCGAACACCTACCACAATTGGACGCCCATTTAACAACGGCTGTGTCGGATCGACTGATCAGCGACGTTCCGTTGGGCGCTCTTCTTAGCGGCGGAATAGATTCTTCGATCGTCGTGGCGCTGATGCAAAAGGTGAGCAAACGTCCGGTTCGAACATTTAGCATTGGTTTTCAAGAAAAAGGTTATGATGAAGCACCATGGGCAGCCAGGGTCGCCAAACATTTGCGAACAGATCACACCGAGTTTTATGTTACATCCAAAGATGCCTTTGATGTGATATCGGGGCTACCGGAATTTTACGATGAACCGTTTGCGGATTCCTCAGCAATTCCCAGCTATTTGGTTTCTCATCTTGCACGACGGCACGTCACCGTTGTGCTTTCCGGAGACGGGGGAGATGAACAGTTTTGCGGCTATGTCCGTTACTGGACAACCGTGGCAATGGCTGCGGCTTTTCGACATATTCCAGGATTTCTGACAGGCGTGGCCGAAAAGGTGTTGAGAAAAATCCCGGCGCCAATAGCTGAAAAAACATACCGACTGTTTCAATCGCTTTTGCCGCAACGGTTTCAAGTCGCCAATTTTCCGGATAAATGGCAAAAATTGATTTCTCTTTTAAATGAAACAGAGATATCCGAGCTATACCGGACGACAATCTCTCTTTGGTCCAAGGAGGAGATATTTCACATCCTGGCAAGAGCGCTTCCAGAGAGCCGATATGAAGATATTTTCAAAGAGACCGGAGACGGTTCGGTTCTACCTCGGCTGTTGAGAGTCGACCAAGCGACTTATCTCCCGGATGCGCTGTTGACCAAAATCGACCGGGTCAGCATGGCCAACGGACTGGAGATCAGGGTTCCGTTATTGGACCATCGCATCCTGGAGTACACTGCGGGGTTGCCTATCGATCTGAAATACAAAAATGGCGTCGCTAAGTATTTACTCAAAAAACTTCTTCAAAAATATTTACCAAACGATCTCTTTGAACGTCCAAAAATGGGTTTTGGTGCCCCGATTGACTTATGGTTACGCCACGGTCTAAAAGAGCTACTTTTGGATTATCTTTCTTCCGACAGGCTGAGGAAAGAAGGCTTATTTAATTTATCCTTCGTTGAGAAAAGGATAAAGGAGCACCTGTCCGGCAAGGTCAACCACCAGTACCGCCTATGGTCTCTTTTGATGTGGGAGATGTGGCGGGAGCGCTGGCTTAATTCTTAAATTCTGACAAAATTATGACTTGAATGCCGCTTGGATCGGGTTTATAATTTTATTAATTATTTTCTGATTTTTCAAAAAGAGTGTGCTCAAAAGAGGACTTTTTGCAAAGGCCTCATTATCGAGGAAGCAAAGGGAGGAACTGTATATGGGAAACCCGTCGAAGAGAGCGAGCTTGTGTTTTGCGGCCGGCTGTTTGGGCGCTCTGGCGAACAGCTGGTCAGTTTGGTATTTCGGATCAAAAGGCATCCCGGTATCGTTTGGTGTGACGATCGCCCCGTCTTTTTCGCTTGCCTGGCTTTATCCTCGTATTGTCTGGGGGGGGCTTTGGGGGCTGCTCTTTCTCCTTCCAGTGATGAAAAATCGTTTTTTATCAAGGGGTTTGCTTTTCAGCCTCGGTCCCACACTGGTTCAGCTTTTTATTGTTTTTCCGATGAAGGCCCATAAAGGGGTGATGGGGCTGACACTCGGAACACTTACCCCTGCGTTTATATTTCTTTATAATGTCATATGGGGCCTGGTAGCAGCGATATGGCTGCGCTGGGCGGATAAATAAATCCAATGCCTGTGTAAATCGGGCGCTTATCTTCTGCCTGAACCAAAATTGAAGGTGATCTAAAGTAAAAATGTGATTTCACTTCACCTTTCAATAATCAGCAAAGTGGATATATTTCGATGAAAGAGATAAGGTTTCATGGCCGCGGAGGGCAAGGGACGGTGGTGGCCTCGGTCATCCTGGCAAAGGCCTTTTTTTCCGCTGGGTACTATGTGCAGACTTTTCCCCACTTTGGTGTGGAGAGGCGGGGGGCGCCGGTTGAGGCATACCTGCGGCTCGATAAGAAGAAGATCCTGATCAGAAGCAATGTGTATAATCCGGACGCTGTAATTGTTCAGGACCGCAAGCTTCTGGAGACAGCGGATGTGACAAAGGGCCTCAAACCCGGTGGGTGGATTTTGATAAATTTCCCGGTCCGTCCGGAGAACCTGGAACCGTTTATTGGATATAAACTGGCATATGTGGATGCCACCGGTATTGCGGTGGAAAACAATTTGGGAACCCATACCCATCCGATGGTAAATACGGCAATGACGGGGGCGTTTTCTGGAATTTTGGAGACACTGCCACTGCATGCGGTGACCTCGGCGATCCAAGAGGAAATTTCTGTGAAGCCGGAACAAAATGTGAAGGCGGCTACTCTTGCATTTGAAGCAGTGGCCTGTTTTGGCATAGTGAACCAGTACAACGGCGTGGGAAAAATAGAGAAACAGAAAAATGAATAAAATGACTGCAGAAGAAAAATCGGTAAATGGGATTCCGTTATTTTATGCACGATCTCATATGTCCACCGAAATCAATAAAACCGGTCTGTGGCGGTTTGTTCGGCCGAGGTATGATGAAAAAACCGCCCCCTGTAGCGTTGCCTGCCCTGCTGGAACAGATATTTCCCGGATCGAGATGCAGATCAGCCGGGGATTGTTCAAGGAAGCAGGGGAAACCCTGCTGCGGGAAAATCCATTCCCTTCGGCTTGCGGGCATGTCTGTTTTCATCCCTGTGAAGCGTTCTGCAACAGGAACGAATGGGATGAGCCTGTTGCAATTCAGCACCTTGAACGGTTTCTCGGCGATACGGTTTTGTCGAACGGGAAGGAGAGGGCGATGAACCCGTTTCCGGACAACGGGAAGAGGGTTGCCATTGTCGGCGCCGGGCCGGCGGGTCTGTCTGCGGCCTATTTTATGGCAGCGCTGGGTTACACTTGCGAAGTTTTCGATCAGCATCCCGAACCAGGCGGGGTCCTGCGTTGGGGAATTCCTAACTTTCGATTACCGGCCTACATTTTAAAAAATGAAATCCAGCGGATTGAACGCCGGGGTGTCAGAATCCATTGCCAAAAATCGGTGACCCAAGATTTTCTCAAAAATGAGAAGGGACGGTTTGATGCGATTGTCATGGCCTGCGGACACACAAAACCGTTGGAAATGAAAATCCCGGGGGCGGGGAAAGCAATCGAAGGGCTCGAATTTCTCCATCAATTTCGCAAGAATCAAACATCCGGGTTTAGAGGGTCTTCAGCAGTGATCGGCGGCGGGAATACCGCCGTTGATGTTGCCCGGTCCTTGGTTCGCGCGGGGACAAATCCTATTTTGGTATATCGCAGGCGCAAAAAAGACATGCCGGCATTTCAGCACGAAGTGAACATGGCCATTAAGGAGGGTGTGGAAATTATCGAACTGGTTGCCCCTTTGCAGATACAGGAACAAAAAGGTGGGTATCTTCTGACACTGCAGCAAATGAAGACCAGCGGAAGGGATGAAATGGGCCGGGCGAATGTTGTTCCCGATGGATCCGGGAATCAAACCCTGTCGGTCCGGAATGTTTTCAGCGCCATTGGCGCCGAAGCCGGTAAATCCTGGTATCTTCCTGCAGATAATACAGGCAAAAACTTAAACCTGACCCACACGGTATTTACAGTGGATGATCGGCCGGTGATTTTTGGTGGTGATTTAACCAACCAGATAAAAAGCGTGGCCGATGCCATCGCATCGGGAAAACAGGCGGCAATGGCTCTGGATATTTATTTTAAAAAAGGCTGGGAAGCCATCGAAGAAAGTATTGATGACTGTCGGGTAGGGGATGGGCCATCTCTTTCGATGGAGATCTATCGCAGCGGTGACCGCAAAAAGAGAAATCCCTACATTGTTTTGTTTGATGAAATCAACACTGATTACTTTGAATCGTCCTCCCGGGTTCCCGCGACCCATGGAAGAAACGACACCCATCTGCCCACTGAACCTGAGCCGGCTTTGCCAACCGAGGCAGCAATAAAAGAAGCCGAACGATGTTTTAACTGTGGTATATGTAACGATTGCGATAACTGTTGGTTGTTTTGCCCCGAGGTCGCTGTGGGTCGGGGCGAAAAGAGGGTGATTGATCTTGATTACTGTAAAGGATGCGGCATCTGTGTGGTGGAATGTCCCCGAAACGCCATCGTCCTGGAGGAGGAGAGCATATGAAACAGGTCATGGAGGGAAGCCATGCAGCATCGGAAGCGGTGCGTCTGGCAAAGGTTCAGGTGATCTCTGCCTATCCGATCACCCCACAGACACATATCGTGGAGGCATTGGCGGAATATTGCGAAAATGGCACCATGGATGCGCGATTTTTATGTGTGGAAAGTGAGCACTCTGCCTTGGCTGCGGTGATCAGCGCTTCGACCATGGGGGTGCGAACATTTACTGCTACATCTTCACACGGGCTGGCCCTGATGCATGAACTTTTGCATTGGGCTTCCGGTGCTCGCCTTCCGATTGTTATGGCGGAGGTAAACCGTGCGCTGGGGCCCGGATGGAATATCTGGGCCGATCAGACCGACAGTCTCGCCCAACGGGATACCGGGTGGATACAATTTTACTGTGAAGATGGTCAGGAAGTTTTTGATACCACACTTCACGCGTTCCGGCTGGCCGAATGGGTGAATCTTCCGGTCATGGTGATCCAGGATGCTTTTTTTCTTTCTCACACTCTTGAACCGGTCGATATCCCCGATCAGAAACAGGTGGATCAATTTCTTCCCCCATTTTCATCTGGTGTAAAGCTTGACACCGAAAAGCCCTGCAACATGGGCCAGCTGACGCCCCCATCGATCTACATGGAAATGCGACAGCATATCCAGATGGCCATGGAACAGGTCAGTTCATGTTATTCAGAGGTGGAAAAAGAATTTTCAGCCCTATTTGATCGCCAATACGGTCCGGTGGAACCGGTGGCATGTGAAGATGCAGAGGTTATACTGGTCGTGAGCGGAACGATCGCCGGTACCTGCCGCTCTGTCATTTCCGATTTAAGATCAAAAGGGGAAAAACCGGGGATGCTCAAAATCAAGATGTTCAGGCCCTTTCCTGCTGATTTTGTCCGCCGGGCGGTGAGAGCAGCCAAAAAAGTTGCGGTTATCGACAGAAATATTTCCTTTGGGGCCGGCGGTATTTTTTGCCAGGAGGTAAAATCCGCCCTTTATAACATGGATCCGCACCCGCCGGTGTTTGGGTATATTGCGGGACTCGGTGGCAGGGATGTGACGCCGGACAGTCTGGAAGCGATATACTGGAAAACAAAAAAGGGTGATCTTTTAAAGGGAGAGAGTACCTGGGTGGAGACTCAGGAAGTGGAGCTAAAAAATTGAGCCTGCACCATGAAAAGGTGGAACTGATATGATATCAAAAAATATCCCTGATATCGATTATCTCTACCCAGGGCATGTGGCATGCCCGGGTTGTGGCGCTGCCATTGCCATGAAATTTGCATTAAAAGTATTGGGTGAAAAGACCGTGGTTGTGATCCCCGCGTGTTGTTGGGGGGTTATTTCAGGCGCTTACCCACAGACCAGTCTCAAGGTACCGATTTTGCATGCCACATTTGCCACGGCCGGGGCTACCGCCAGCGGTGTTCGGGCATCTTTGGATATGCAGGGAGATAGCGAAACCACGGTAATGGCCTGGGCCGGGGACGGCGGTACCTTTGACATTGGATTCCAATCCCTTTCAGGGGCGGTTGAACGGAACGAGAATTTTATCTATGTCTGTTATGACAATGAAGCCTATATGAATACAGGGGTTCAGCGGAGTTCATCCACCCCTTACGGTACCCAAACCACCACCACACCCGGCCGGAGCTGGAAAAAGACCCATAAGAAGAATATTGTTGAGGCTCTGGCTGCCCACCGTATTCCGTATGCGGCTACCGCTAACATCGCGTTTCCCGAAGACATGAACCGCAAGTTCACCCGGGCAAAAGATATGAAACAAGGGGTTCGATTTATCCATGTTTTTGCAGCCTGCCCGACAGGCTGGAATATACCCTCGGAAATGTCCGTCAAGATCTCCCGATTGGCGGTCCAGTCTAATGTGTTCCCGCTATACGAAGTCATAGACGGCACAGCATACACCCTCAATTTCACCGGAGGCAAACCGGTGAAAGACTACATGAAAGTGCAGGGCCGGTTTAAACATCTGACAGACGATGATCTTGAAGATATCCAGGGGATGGTTGACCGTGACTTTGCACTTTTGCAAACCAAAGTGCAGAGCACAAGTGTCAGTTCACCTACTCAGGAAACGGCATCCCGGCGGAGTGGGGGAGTGAAACCTGTGTAGGCTGAAGTGCATCAGCTCGATTGAGGGCGTTCACCGATCAGGCGGTCAGTACTGCTTTCCAGTCTTATGGGGAGCGTCAGACAAAAAGTGGCCCCTTGTTCTTTATCGCTTTTGATTTGAATATTACCACCGAGGCATCGCGCGAGGATAAGGGCTCCAGCAAGACCGAGCCCGTGTCTTTTTCTTTGGAGTTCGGATGGGGCGCCTTGGATCTGTGTGTATTGCTTAAAGATGGTATCTTGATGTTCGAGTTTGATCCCGGACCCGTCATCGGTAATTTCCAGGATAAACTGGTCGTTTTTTATTCTCATTTTGATTTCAACCAGTTTTTTGCGGTAGAAAAGGGCGTTGGTGACAAGATTCAAGAAGATCTGACGAAACTTTGTTTCATCCTGTAGCATCTCAATGTTGTTAACACGTGGTGAAATGTCGATGAAAACGCCATTTTCGGAAAAAAATTGATATAGTTCATTTTCTTTCCAATCTTCCTTTGATTCATCGAAAATAGCTCCCAATTCGGTCTCCAGCCCATCCAAAACAACTTCGTGTACGGTCCGGGAGGGTTGAAACCGACAGCAAATGCATGCGCTGGCTTCGGAGCGACCGATTTCAAGCAAACCATTGACCATTTCACGGGTCTTTTTGATGTTTTTTGCGGCCCGTTTTAATGTTTTTTCCTGCCGGGGGGACAGGGGGCCGTATTTTTCTTTTCTCTCCAACAAGGAACGGAGACCTGTTTCAACGATCGAAATAGGACCCTTCAATTCATGGATCAGAAACTCGACATTAATCTCCTGGAAGAAGCGTTCTGGCGTATCTGATTTTTTTGGATGTTTTTTTTGACTTTTGCTGTCTGTTGTCATCTTTTTTGTCCATAATATCTTCTGTTTTTTTATCTGCTGTACGATCCAAGGCATACTGATCCGCCGGTAAGAACTGAACGGTTATTGTGGTTCCACCTGAATGGGGGCAATCTTTTTCTCTCCTGCACTGTTTACACAGTTCAATCTTTCCCGGGCAGATATCCTCATCACGGGGGATGTAACCGCATCGTTTCGACGACATCCGGATTTTGAAATTGTACCGTTCAGAAAAAATTTTCATCCTCAGCAGGTCGAAGCCTTTTCCACCGGCGTTGAAATCATAAGGGTTTCGAGTAGAATACTGCATGATTTCATAGGTGATAAAGTTATTTTCAAAAATAAGGCGTTGCTTTTCAGGGGTTATCCCGACACCGTAATCCTTGACTTCAAATTCGGGTCCTTTTTTTCCTTCTCGTACCGTCACTTCGATTCGTCCGTTGTCCGGTGTGTTTTCAACCGCGTTGCGTATGAGGCCTTCAATAACCTTTTTAAGAACATCCGGCGGTATCCAGATCGATGATGACGGTTCAAACCGGGTGATCAGCCGGCAAGTTCGATGAGCAAATCGAGGCTGAAGACTGTTGAGCCAGGTTTCAACAAATTTATTGGGTTCGATCAATTCGGGGACGGATTCCCGGGGGCCGAAGAGTTCTTCCACTTTTTGACGAATTTTTCCCAAGATTCTATCAATTCCGGTATCGGCGAGCCCCTTGATGTCTTTACCCGTCTTCCAAACTTCGGACTCAAACAGAACCTCCAGTTCATCCACACAGGCATCGAGCAAAGGGGAGAGCAGATAATACGTCTGATATTTTCCCTCTCTCAAAATATCCTCAATTTCATACTGCATCTCGAGGATCCGGTTCAGGTTCCGCTGCGCCCGTTCCATGATTCGCTTCAAGCTCCCGTCCTTGTAGGCAGAAAACTTGGCATTTAAAAGGCTCAATGAAGCGGAAAGGATGGAGACGGGTGTTTTCAGCTCGTGGGAGAGATGGTGAATTACCTTGTCTTTCGCTCGGTTCAAGCTCTCGACTTCCTCATAGGAGCGTCTGAGTGCCTCATTGATACTGGCATTTTCAATCGGAAAAGCCACCGTGTTCGCAATGGTGCTCATCAGTTCCAGGTCTGTCTGGTCAAATTCGCCCTCTTTCTTATTGACTGCGCAGAGGATACCGATCATTCGATCATAGGTCGAGATCGGAACATCAATCATGTTCCGTGTTTGATAGTTGGATTGTACGTCCACCTGGTTGAAGAAGTCGGGGCTTTTAGAGGTATCGGGAACAATCACCGGCCGGCCGGTTCTGTACACTTTTCCGGCTACGCCTTTGTCCAGCGGGAACCGGACTTCTTTTATCTTCTCTCTGATTTCGGTATTGTCATAACCGGCCGCCCGAAAGAAGAATTCATTTTCTTGATCGTCGATGAGGATGATCGATGCCCCCTCGAGCCCGATGAGGTCCCTCACCTCCTTGACAATATATTCGAGACGCTCGTCGAGGCCCCTGAAACGATAAAGCGCCAAGGCGATGCGAAACAGGGCACGATTCGTCCGGTCGGCCCGTTTTTCTCGGGTGACATCCCGTGCAATTCCCCGGAACCCTTCTATTTTACCGCTTTTATCAAATATAGGGTTGGAAGAAATTTCAAGGACCCGTGTCTCCCCATCCTTGTGAATGATCCGCCATACGATATTGGTGATGCTTTTGCCGGTTCTATATACCGAGTTGACACTTTCATAGGCGAGCTCAGCGTTTTTTTTGCCCATGAATTTTCGGAAATTGCGATCCTGAATCTCCTCCCTCGAGTAACCAAAAATCCGGCAAAGAGCATCGTTAAAAAATGTGAAATCCCCTCTTAAATTGGTTTCGTAGAACCCATCGGCAACATCCTCGATAAAGACCCGGTATCGGTCCCGGTGGGTTTTGGGGTCTTCAGCTCTCATGGTATCTTAATCTTTTGGTCTTTCGTCGATAACCCGCAATGCTTTCCCTTCGCTTCGGGCAATCGATTTAGGCTCAACCAGTTCGATTTCGACTCCGATGCCCATCATTCCCTTGATGTGATGCACGATTTTTTCTTCCACTTCACCCCTCTTTTCCAAGCCGGCTGCATAAACCTCGTTTTTCCCCTCGACTTTGATGGAGAGATGATCGAGGTGTCGCTTCTTTTTTACGACGATCACATACTGGGGTTCCACCTCATCGATATCGAGCAGAAGCGATTCGATCTGGGAGGGGAAAACATTGACGCCACTGATGATGAGCATATCATCGGAACGTCCGGTCACTTTGTCCATCTTGATCAGGGTCCTCCCGCAGGCGCAGGGCTCACGGTAAAGTCGTGTGATGTCCTTGGTGCGATACCGAATCATCGGCATGGCCTGTCGCTGGATCGATGTGAAAATGAGCTCACCTTTTTCTCCCAAGGGGAGGGGTTGAAGGGTGACAGGGTCTACGATTTCCGGAATAAAGTGGTCTTCGTTGATATGGAGGCCTTCCTGTGCTTCACAGTCAAACGATACCCCAGGTCCGCCGATTTCAGTCAGACCGTAAGCTTCCATGGCCTTTATCCCCATTCGTTCCTCAATTTCCAGATGGATCCCTTTTGTCCATGGTTCCGCACCGAAAATACCTACTTTCAGTGGCAGTTTCTTGATATCGATATTCATTTCTTCAGCTTGTTCAGCAATGGTCAGCGCATAAGAAGGGGTGCAAAACAGGGCAGTGGCTCCGAAATCCTGCATCAGGATGACCTGCCGCTCGGTCATACCCGAACTGGTTGGAACAACGATGCACCCGATCTTATTGGCCCCCTGGTGAAAACCGAGCCCACCGGTGAACAGTCCGTATCCATAGGTATTTTGGACGATATCTTCTCTCCGAATTCCAGCTGCCCAAAGATTCCTGGCCATGCATTCGGTCCACCGATCCAGATCTTCAGCAGTATACGGACCGGTTATCGGCTTTCCTGTGGTGCCTGAAGAGGCATGGACCCGAACCAGCTTCTCCATCGGTACAGCGCAAAGACCAAAAGGATAGTTGTCTCTCATGTCGTTTTTGACCGTTACCGGGAGTTTGGATAAATCTTCCAAATGTTGAATGTCTTCGGAAGTTACACCGGCTTCATCCAACTTTTTCCGGTAGAACGGAACTTTTTCATGCACCCAGTACAGGGTCTCTCTGAGCTTTTCTAACTGAAATTTCTCAAGCGCTTCAAACGGCATGCATTCGTAGATATCATTCCAGGGCATAGCTTGCCTCCTTAAATTTAGGCATTTTCAACCTTAGACACTGCCTGGGCGGCGGAATAGCCAAGATCAAAGGCCGTTACATTGATTTGAACAAAGTCTTTTTTTGTCCGTGTTCTGATCACTGTTTTTACATGATCCGTCGAGATGGGGAGGGTTTTTGTTTGAATCAGTGCCCCAAGGAGCACCATGTTGACAGCCATCACATTCCCGGCCTCTTTGGCAAGGGTTGTTGCGTTGAAGGCGATCAGGTTCGCCGCCTTTTCACGGATTAATTTTTGCAAAACCTCGAGGTCCGGGTAGACGCCCTTTCCGATGTTGACCGTAAACGGCATCGTGGGTGAAAGGTTGGTGATCATGATGGTTTTTGAATTGCATTTATTAACGGCCCTTAGGGTTTCCGAAGGTTCAAATCCAACCAGCACATCCGCTTCACCATCTGAGATGATTGTGCTTTCCGAATCTCCAAACACGATGGAAGATTCCACCACTCCGCCCCGCTGGGCCATCCCATGGATTTCGCTCATTCGAACCGGAACATCCGCAATCAACGCGGCTTCGCCCAACACCCTGGATGCCAGAAGGTTTCCTTGCCCACCCACTGCTACAATAATCACTCTGGTTGTTTTCATTGTAAAAATCCCGTCTTTTTCATTTTGCTTTTATGGGTAAAATTGCATTTTCCGGGCAGATCTGTGCGCAGACCGCACAACCTGTGCAAAGGTCAGGATCGATTTTTACCTGATCGTTCCATATGTGAAACGCAGGACAAGCAATCTCATTCAAACAGTTTCTGTGATTTTTACATTTCCCAGTGACTTCAAACGGTTTTCCCTTCGCCAGTTTAAGTTGTTTCGCATACAGAACACACATTTCCTCGGCAATGACCACGGAAACCCCTTTGTAATTCAAGGCTTCCCGTATGGCTTCGATGCTTTTTTTCACCTTGTACGGTTTGATGGTGGTGACATGGGATACTCCGATTCCCCGAACCACCGTTTCTATGGAGACACGGCCATATCCGCTGAGATTCAAAATGTTCATATCGACACTCGGATTGGGTTGATGCCCGGTCATGGCCGTCGTGCCGTTATCCAGGATAACCAGTGTAAAGTTGTGGTTGTTGAAAACAGCATTGACCAAACCAGATATTCCGGAATGAAAGAAGGTGGAATCCCCGATAAAAGCGATGACTTTCTTATCTGTAGTTTTTGAAAAACCGCATGATGTGCCAACGGAAGAGCCCATGCATAAAAGAAAATCTGCCATGGAGAGGGGCGGGAGAATGCCGAGGGTATAGCATCCGATGTCGGTTGGATAAATGGTTTCCATGCTCTTGGCCGCCATCTTCACTTCATAGTAGGTGGCCCGGTGGGAACACCCGGGACAGAGGTTTGGCGGCCGTTGCGGAATTTCTGGAATATCGGAAAGATCGAGAAGCGCTTTTGGTGTATGATCGATACCGTAATATGTTGCGATCGATTGCCTCACCTGTCCGGGGTTAAACTCATAGAGTCGCGTGAAAAGGCCATCCCCTTTCCCGTTAATTTTCAGCGTCAACCCCTCCTCCTGGGCAAAAGCCTTCAAAGCTTCCTCCATAACCGGCTCGCCTTCTTCGACTACCAGCACCTTTTCGCACCCTTTTAAGAAATTCTTGATCAAACTAGAGGGGAGAGGGTGTGAAAAGCCGATGCGAAGTATTCTGCTTTCTGTTTTAATCCCCAGATCTCTTACAGCATCACGAACATAATTATAGCTGACCCCATTGCAGACGATTCCCCAGGTACCTGCCCCGATGATAAAATTATAAGGAGAATTTTCGGCGATTTTTTCGGCTTTTTCAAGATTGTCCAACAACCTGATATGCAGTTTTCTGGCCACCGCAGGAATCGGAACCTGGTTAAAAGGATCCTTTGTGTAGTCGCCTTTGGAGTTGATCGTTCTGATTTCTCCCAGGACAACGGGACCGGTAGAGTGATTAATCCGCGTGGTGGTTCTCATGATGACCGGCTCTCCGAGGGCCTCTGAAAGGTCAAAGGCGTATGGAACCATTTCCTTTGCTTCCTCAACGGAAGAGGGTTCGATCACCGGAAGTCCGGCCAGCTTGCCGTAATACCGGTTATCTTGTTCGTTCTGGCTCGAAAACATATACGGGTCATCTGCTGTCAGAAGCACCATACCCGCCTTGACGCCTATATAGGCGAGCGTCAACAACGGGTCAGCTGCCACATTGACCCCAACGTGCTTCATCACGCACATGCTGCGGACACCGGTGTTTGCTGCTGCTGCTGACACCTCGAGCGCGACCTTTTCATTGGTACTGTATTCAAAGTAGAGGTCGCTTTCCTGTGCCACCTGGAAAAAGTTCATTGAGATTTCTGAGGAGGGTGTTCCCGGATAGGTGGTCGCCACCGCAACACCTGCCTCGATCGCTCCTCGGGCAATCGATTCATTCCCGAGGAGGAGTATTTTCTGGCCCGGATGATCTTGAAGTAATTTGTGCAAAACTGGCTCCTTTTTGGTTTGCGAATCTGAATAGAAGCTACATTACAGCTACATTTTTTTATAGTCAAGCAATAATGGATCGATTCAGGAATTGTCTCAATAGCTTAATTAACACCTTAAACCTTGATCTATACTGATGGTCCAAGCTTTGCTTTGCGGGTAGGATGGTGAAATGCTTTTTGTTAGCCTGAATATATGTTACCGTAATAACGAATCGGAGACCAAGGTATCGAAAAATTATACGCAATATTTCGGCCAAACGATGTTTAACCCATATTAAACCCATTATGAGGAAAAACAAATGAATCAAATCACCATTTCAGTGGAAGGCGAGTCGTTATTAGCCGAACTCAATGATTCCGAAACAGCACAAAAGATATCCGAAGCTTTGCCGATTGAAGGGACGGTAAATATCTGGGGAGAAGAAATCTATTTTGATATCCCCGTTTTTGCTGACCAGGCATCGGATGCCCGGGAGGAGGTTGAAGTCGGGACCCTGGCCTACTGGCCAGCCGGCAGTGCGCTTTGCATTTTTTTTGGGCGCACACCGGTCAGCACCGGTGAAAAACCAAGGGCGTACAGCCCGGTCAATATTGTCGGGCATGTCGTCGATGATACTGAACCGCTCAAAACCGTATCAAGCGCTTCAACAATTCGCATTGCCCGGTTGACAGATGTCAGCTAAGAAGCATACACGTGCTATTTCGGCTTAAACCCGACTTTTTTTCTATTGTAGAAAATCCAGGCCTTTGAGGATCATGTCATCGATTATGGCTAAATGACACCGTTCGCATAAATATAGTTTTTGATAATTATTACTATATTATTAGAGAAAGTAAGATAATTTTTAGAAGAGACATAATAAATGGAATCAGTAATAACAATAAAGGGACAGGTGGTTGTTCCTGTGGCATTAAGAAGAAAATATGGAATCACCACCGGTGCAAAGGTGGCTTGGATAGATACCGGATCTGTTCTATAGCTAATCCCACTGCCGAAAGACCCTGTGGGATCTTTGCGTGGTTGCTCTGATGGAGAGAAGCTTACCAAGAACCTGCTGAGAGGCAGAAAGGAGGATAAGAGGTTTGAAGAGTAACCTCTTTTTGCCCGACACATCGGCAACTCTTACAATGATGGACAATGAGGAAGGGGCCGATATTGTCGAAAATATTTTACGAAAAAAAAATTATATTTTCTGCAATTGTCCTATTTGAGGTCTATTACAAGACTATTCAGTATCAGGGACTGGAAGCAGCTCAATTGAGGTATGCCACCCTGAAGAGTATCAAGGCGGACCACATTTCGGAACTGACCGAACCTGTTTTATTGAAAGGTGGGGAAATTAAGGCAGTTCATCAGATATCCCTAGCAGGTTCTATCATTGTGGCCCATGCATTTATTTACGATATAAACACAGATTAGAAAAAAAGTGAACTGAGTGTGAGAATCCATGGACGAAACAGCGAGCGCATTCCCCTTTATTCTCTTGCTTATGTCCATGAAAAATATAACGTGTTAAAGAGGTGGTTATAATGGAAAAGCAATTTTCCATAGCTGAGGCAAAAAATAGACTTCCTACAATTATCCATTATGTCGAAAAAGGGCCACATGTTGAATTGACCAGACGAGGGAAACCGGTTGCAATGTTGTTGTCGATTCGAGAATATAAACGACTCAGCCGCAAATATGCTGGATTTTGGAGTGCCATTTCGGAATTTCGACGAAAGTTTGAAGATGAAGGGATTGAGATATTTGAAAGGGATTTCAAAGGATTTCGAGACCTATCTGTCGGAAGAGAAGTCGAGTTGAGGTGATGAAATATCTCATTGATACAAACGTACTATCAGAGGCAGTGAAGACTGTCCCGGATACCTCGGCCTTGAAGGTGTTTGAAAAATTCCAGCACGAAATTGTCACTACGGCGCCAGTTTGGCATGAGCTTCAATTTGTTTGTC
>DCWS01000016.1:74150-124219 GCA_002328165.1 Desulfobacteraceae bacterium UBA2156
ATTTGTTTGTCCCGTAGGTCCCTGTTGAAGAACCGGGACAAGCCGGGAGATCGTACTGGGATAAGAGATTTTATAGGGCTCCTGTTTCTTCAAAAATCACATTCCCGCCAACCATAGTTAAAACCGCCTTTCCTTTCAGGTTCCAGCCGTCAAAGGGGGTGTTGCGACTGAGAGACTGAAAACGATTCGAAACGACTTCGTAGGGTCTGTCAGGATCAATAATGGTGATATCAGCGAGGTTACCGATTTGAAGACCGCTTTTGAGGCCAAGGATGCGTGCCGGGTTGGTTGACATTTTTGCAACAAGGTCAATGATGGTTATTAGACCGTTTTCTACCAGCTTCAATCCCAGGGAAAGGGAGGTTTCAAGCCCGATGATCCCGTTGGCCGCCAGGTTGAACTCGACATCTTTTTCAGTTGAAGAATGGGGTGCATGGTCCGAGGCAATGGCATCGATGGTGCCATCGGCAAGCCCTGTCAGAACCGATTCTCGATCCTGAATTGAACGAAGCGGCGGATTCATCTTCGCGTTTGTATTATGATCCTTTACCGAATCCTCGCAAAGTGTGAAATAGTGAGGCGCGGTTTCAGCGGTAACAGGTATTCCCCTGGTTTTGGCATCTCTAATGGCATCAACAGATTCCCGAGTGCTGATATGGACAATATGAATCGACATCCGGGTCAATTCGCAAAGTGCGATGTCTCGCATCACCATGATGCTTTCGGCCACATTTGGTATTCCCGCCAGGCCCATCTGTGCGGCGAGTTTCCCTTCATTCATCACCCCATTTTGTGAAAGACCAATATCCTCAGAGTGAGAAATGATGATGCTACCGAACTCATTGGCACATTCCATTGCCTGGCGCATGACCTGGCTGTCCATCACCGGTCGGCCGTCATCTGAAAAGGCAATCGCACCGGCGTCTTTCAACTCTCCGTATTCACAAAGGGATTTCCCTTGAAGCCCTTTGGTTATGGCGGCAACCGGAAAAACACGAACCCCCGGACTGTTCAATGCTGCTTTCTTTAGGATATATTCTGTGGTCTGTCGGTTGTCGTTTACCGGATCGGTGTTTGGCATGGCACAAATTGAGGTAAAACCACCCGCTGCGGCCGCCAAACAGCCTGATCGAATCGTTTCCTTATATTCATGCCCCGGCTCCCGCAGATGAACATGCATATCGATCAGGCCGGGGGTTACAATTTTTCCTGAGGCATCGATGATTTTGGATTCTTCGTCTGAACTCCGTGTTCTCTCGTGCAGGGAATCTTTTAATTCAATAATCTTCCCTTCTTCGATGACAATATCCTTTACCTCATCAATATGTCGGGGATCGATCACCCTTCCGCCTTCGATACGGGTTATCATTTCGAGTGCCTCCTGATACCGGAAAAAGAATGGACCTGCGGATGGTCACCCGCATTGATTATCGAATGTTTCACCATTTATCTTATTTTAGCCAGTTCCCGAGTCTTCTCCATCTGACGCCGAAGTTGCCTCTGTCCCAGGACCAATAGATCATGAAAGCTTTACCCTTTACCGCTTTCAAACTGACAAAGCCCCAAAATCTGCTGTCATAGCTGTGATCTCTGTTATCTCCCATAACAAAAAGGGAATCGGGCGGAACGGCAACCGGTCCAAAATTATCTCTTGGCTGCAATCCGGAAGGGATGGTGTGAGGATCGGTATGAATGCTATATGTATCTTTTATCTTTTCTTGGTTGATATAAACCTGCTTATCACGTACCTCCACAACGTCCCCGGCGATCCCGACAACCCGTTTGATAAAGTCTTTCTCCGGATCTTCAGGGAACTTAAAGACCACAACATCACCCTTCTTCGGTTTTTTTACCGGAATGATGGTGTTGCGTAAATAGGGAATCTTCACCCCATATATGAACTTGTTCACCAGGATATGATCTCCGATCAACAGGGTCTGTTTCATCGATCCTGAAGGAATTTTGAATGCCTGTACCACAAAAGCGCGAATAAACAATGCAAGAACAATGGCAATGGCAATGGCTTCGATATTTTCTCGCAGACGGCCTTTTTTTCCCGGGATTTTATTTTCTGCGGACTTTTTTGACATCATATTTTTAATGGAAAATTTCATTACTTTTTTTTATTTGTGTTTTAAGATGACGAAATAAATGATTGCGTTTAAATTCATTTTCTTATGCGCAGCGTGTTTCTTCTCTCTTGGTCTTCATTGACCTGCCAAACGATATATAGTTCTCAGCAAAAGGTTGCAGTAAATGCCTGCCACCACATCATCCATAACAATACCGGCTCCCCCCGGCAATTTTTTTTCGATAAATCGAATCGGGAATGGTTTAAATATGTCCAGAACCCTGAAGATGAAAAAGCCGGCAGTGGCTGAAAGAACATTCATCGGCAAACCGAATAAGGCTACCACAATTCCTGCCATTTCATCAATTACAATTTCACTCGGATCTTTTTTATTCAATATAATCTCCGCTTGGCCGGCGATCGGAATCGAAGATAAAACCAGAAAAAGGATTAAGAATAGTGAAAGAAGTGGATCGATTTTCGATAGAAAAACCCAGATGAAGAGACCAGGGATTGAACCAAACGTACCCGGAGCAAAAGGAATCTTTCCCACATAGCCTACAGTGGCAAGAAAAATAACTGATCTTCTTTGAAAATTCATGGCCCGTCTCTATAATTTGAGATGCGATTTGTCAAGGCATTGTTGGCTTAGCCCCTTGCCTTTGAGCACGATCCGGTGTTTCGAAACAGTTCTAGTACTAAACCTGTTATTTCTGTTTAAGATAAATAAATGGATAGATGGTCTTGAAATCTGGGGCTTAATGTGTCATGAGATACCATAGCTTTTTTCATATCGGATGATTAAAAATTGTTATCTGGACGAATGTGCACCGACGATGAGAACAAAAGATTCACCCGATCCGGGGAGTTACAAATCGATCCATAAATTCATTCTGAGGCATAGCGTTAATAATGGAAGAGAAATACGATCACGAAAAAATTGAAACCAAGTGGCAAGCATTTTGGGGAGACTCAAAGCTGTTTGAAGTGAAAACAGATAGAGACAAGGAAAAATATTATCTTTTGGAGATGTTTCCTTACCCATCCGGCAAGATACACATGGGGCATGTGAGAAATTATACCATAGGAGATGTGGTTGCAAGATACAAAAAAATGAGAGGGTTCAACGTGCTTCACCCCATGGGTTGGGATGCGTTCGGGATGCCGGCGGAAAACGCCGCGATTGAAAATAATACCCACCCAGCCAAATGGACCTATGAAAACATTGAAGCCATGCGGGTCCAGCTGAAACGAATGGGATTTTCCTACGACTGGAACCGTGAAATCACTACCTGCAAACCCGAATATTACCGTTGGGAACAGTGGCTCTTTTTGAGAATGTATGAAAAGGGGATGGCTTATCGAAAGAAATCTTTTGTGAATTGGTGTGACCCCTGTCAGACCGTCCTCGCCAATGAACAGGTGGAGGCCGGTATGTGCTGGCGATGCGGTAAACCGGTACGCCAAAAGAAACTCTGGCAGTGGTTTTTCCGTATCACCGACTATGCGGAAGATTTGCTGATTTATAGTGACAAGCTACCGGGGTGGCCTGACAAGGTGATTACCATGCAGAAAAACTGGATCGGTAAGAGCGTCGGGGCTGAGATCCGGTTTCCGGTTGGGGGTAAAGATGAGGAGATAGCGGTATTTACTACCCGGCAGGATACGGTTTTCGGTGCAACGTTCATGTGCCTTGCCCCGGAGCATCCGCTGGTACCCAAACTTTCGGAAGGGACCGCACAGGAAGAGTCGGTCAGTGAATTTGTTGAACACATGTCAAAACAGAACCGGTCGATCCGAACGATGGAAAGTTACGAAAAAGAAGGTGTTTTTATTGGCGCCTATTGCATCAATCCGTTGAGTGGAAGACGGATGCCTATTTATACCGCCAACTTTGCCCTCATGGAATATGGAACCGGTGCGGTGATGTCTGTTCCCGCCCATGACCAGCGGGATCTCGATTTTGCGAGGAAATACGGTCTGGATGTGGTGGTGGTTGTAAAGCCCTTTGATAGAGACCTCGATGCCGATACCATGACAGAGGCCTACGTTGATACCGGGATCATGCTCAACTCCGGACACTTTAACGGTATGGAAAGCAGAATAGCGATTGAGGAGATCTCGGACTATCTTGAGGAAAAAGGTTTCGGAAAAAGAATGGTGAGTTTCAGATTAAGGGACTGGGGCATTTCAAGGCAGCGGTATTGGGGAGCACCGATTCCGATGATCCACTGTAAAGATTGCGGTATTGTGCCGGTCAAGGATGAAGATCTACCCATTATACTCCCGGAGGAAGAAGATATTCTGGATGGGGGACGATCGCCCCTTCCCATGCTGGATAGTTTCGTAAAGACCGCATGCCCCCGATGTGGCAATCCCGAGGCCGAAAGGGAAACCGATACCATGGACACATTTGTGGAATCTTCATGGTATTTTGAACGCTACTGCAGTCCCGAGTGTGACGCCGGCATGTTTGACAAAAGGGATGTGGACTATTGGATGCCGGTGGATCAATATATCGGGGGGGTTGAACATGCAATTTTACATCTGCTTTATTCTAGGTATTATACGAGAGTACTAAAAGAACATGGACTGATCGAATACAAAGAGCCGTTTACCCGTTTACTAACACAAGGAATGGTCTGCAAAGAGACGATATCCTGTATTCAGCATGGCTTCCTTCTCCCCGATGAAGTTGAAACCAGGGGTACCAAACGGTTTTGCAATAAATGCGGAAAAGGGGCGATTGAAGGTCGTGTTGAAAAGATGTCAAAATCCAAAAAAAACATCATCGATCCGAACACAATGCTGGAGAAATACGGGGCTGATACAACACGGCTTTTTTGTCTTTTTGCAGCACCACCTGAAAGAGACCTGGAATGGAGCGAGCAGGGGGTTGAGGGGGGGCGTCGCTTTTTGAACCGGGTGTGGCGCCTGGTGTTTAAACACATGGATGACATCAAAGATGCTGTTTCTTTTAGTGGCGATCCGAACCTGCTCAAAAGTCAGGTTCGGGGTTTATATAAACAGACCCATCAGACCATTAAAAAAGTTACCCAGGATATTGAAGAGAGGTTTCATTTTAACACCGCCATCAGTGCGGTCATGACCCTGGCAAATACGATGTCCGGACTGGACTCAAATGTCCACAATCCGGAAAAACCCGGGGTAATAAAGTTTTCCCTTGAATCGGTGGTTCAACTTTTATCGCCGATGGTACCCCATTTTAGCGAAGAACTCTGGAAGGCCCTTGGGCATCAGTCGAGTATTTTTTTAACTCCATGGCCATCCTTCAGAAAAGATGCGCTTGACAGAGACGATCTTCTGATCGTTGTACAGGTCAATGGGAAACTGAGAAGCCGGTTCAATGTCCCGTCGGATGAAGGTGAAAGTGCCATCAAGTGCAGGGCCCTTTCCGACGAACGGGTTTCGAAATTCATCAACGGCAAACCGATAAAACGAGTGATTGTGGTCAAAAAAAAGCTGGTGAATATCGTGGTTTAAACCAAAATCCAATGTACCGAATAGTCGCGTATTTTGTCTTAGGTCGTTAGGCAGTGGGGAGAAATTGTTTTTAATGACAAAACACATCAGAGTTATCCGGATTCTTTTCTGTTTGTTCGGATTTGTTTTTATCGCCTGTGGTTATAAATTTGCAGGCAGCGGAACATTCCCCGGAGCGGTTCAGTCCATTTATATCACTATTTTCGAGAATCGTACGAGGGAGACCGGTATTGAAAAAATATTTACCGACGATCTTATCGATGAGTTTATCAGAAAGAGTGAAGATGTTCTGGCAGGGCGCAGGGGAAACGCAGAGGCAATTTTATCCGGGGTCATCAGTGGAATGGGCATCGAAACCGTCTTTCATACCGGCACCGATACTTCAGATGAACGGGAGGTGACCATTGGGGTTGCTTTCGAGCTGAGGGATCGGCAAAAAAAGATCCTGTGGGCCAATGTTGTACTAGAAAGCAAGACCTATCTTGTGGGTTTAACCAAACCAGAAACCGAAAAGAATCTACGGGATGCCATTATCGTGTTATCAGAAAGGATTGCCGAAAAAGCTTTCAATCGGCTGACAAGCGATTTTTAAATAACCACAGGCATTTTGGCAATTAGTAAATCCCCTTAAGTGCTGATGGCGTCAACTACCTTTGAGAGGCGTGATATTTTTCTTGAAGCGGTATTTCTATGGACGGCCCCCTTTTTTGCGGCCTTGTCAATGACTGATTTTGCAATATTCAGCCGGTTCAAAGTAGTGATTTTTTGTGATTCATCTTCGGCCAGACGAACCTCTTTGGTGACCTTTTTTATCCTGGTTTTGAGCCTCTTGTTTTGTAGACGCTTTCGTTCATTCTGACGCGCGCGTTTTATCGCAGATTTATGGTTTGCCAAGTGTGATAACTCCTTTTTTTAAACCCCAATTGGGCGAAAAAAGCCTCAACCGGGGGTTTTAGTTGTATGAGATACAATTTTGATTTAAATTTTACCAAACCCAATAACTGGTAACAAATAACATCTAATCGAATTTTAATACAACAGAATATTAAATTCGTTATCCCATGTCAAGATATTTTCACATAATTGCTAATGTTTGGATAATGCTAATGTTTGGATAAAATGAGAAAAACAATCCCCATATTCCCATGCACGAAAATACTCGCGTAACTAATGCCGCCGGAATCATAGGAAGTGCCACTTTATTAAGTCGCATTTTTGGATTCCTAAGAGATGTTGTTATCGCCGGATACTTTGGAGCGGGCCTTGGCTCAGATGCGTTTTTTGTGGCATTTAGAATCCCCAATTTATTGAGGCGCCTTTTTGCCGAAGGGTCGTTAAGCATTGCATTTATTCCTGTTTTTACAGAATACCTTACAAACAAAGGAAAGGATGAAGCCTTTAAACTTGCAGGATCCGCCATCTTGTTGCTTTCAATCATACTGACGATGCTCGCCCTATTCGGCATTTTGTTGTCACCACTGATCATCCGGATTATAGCCCCTGGATTCGCAGGGTCACCTGAAAAGCTTTCGCTCACCATCACCCTGACCCGTATCATGTTCCCCTATATTTTTTTTATCGGAATGGTGGCGCTTTGCATGGGGATTTTGAATGTTCTCGGTCATTTTGCCGCTCCGGCCCTCGCACCCGTTTTTTTAAACCTTGCAATGATTGGCGGGGTGTTTTTTATTTCCCCACACCTGTCGGAACCGATTACCGGCCTCGCTATCGGGGTAATAATCGGTGGTGTTTTACAGCTTTTGCTTCAGATACCGTTTATTATCAGAAAAGGTGTCTTTTTTTGGAAAAAAACCAGAATATACCATGTCGGGCTTAAAAAAGTCGGCTTGTTGATGCTCCCGACCGTTTTCGGTGCCGCGGTCTATCAGATCAATATCCTGGTGGGAACCCTTCTGGCGTCACTGTTACCGGAGGGGAGCGTGTCATATCTTTATTATGCAGACCGACTCGTCCAGTTTCCCCTGGGCATTTTTGCCGTTGCTACGGCAACTGCCGTGTTGCCTAGCCTATCGAGACAGGCGGCTGCCGAGGACCTTGCTGGGGTGAGGGAGACCTTTGCCCATGCGATGAACCTGGTCTTTTTTATTACCATACCCTCCATGGTCGGGTTGATCATTTTACGGGAGCCGATTATCTCGCTTTTGTTCAAACGGGGGGCTTTTGATGCCGAAACCACTCGATTGACTGCAGTGGCCCTTTTATATTATGGTATGGGTCTTTGGGCTTTTTCAGCGGTGAGAATTGTTGTTTCTACCTTTTATGCCCTGCAGGATACAAAAACACCGGTACGGATGGCCGTCGTTTCCGTTATTGCCAATATCGTCCTTGCGGTTTTGCTGATGGGGCCTTTGGGGCATGGGGGGCTCGCGCTTTCAACTTCACTGGCTTCAATGCTGAACCTGGTCCTTTTAATAAGGGCTTTAAGGGTAACCCTTGGATCGCTGGAATTAAAAAACATAAAAGAATCTGTTTGCAAAACCCTGGTTTCTTCTGCCATGATGGGCGCTGTGGTTTGGGCGGTTTCCGTTTATATGATCCGGTCAGGAGATGAAACCTCATCAAGCCTCCTTGTTGGGCTTATGGGGAGTATAATCATCGGTTTTCTGTTTTACGGGGCTTTTTCATTTTTAATCAAGAGTCCGGAACTTAAGAAGGTCTGGGTTGCCGTCACAAAAGGTGTAAGAAAATCGTGAGTACAGCGCAAAGAATTTTTCTTCTGTTTGTCACTTGGTTACTCTTCAATCTGTTTCTGGTTATTATTTTTAGTGATAAGGGATTTGTTGAGCTCATCAAGTTGAAAAATGAAAAAAAAAGCTTGATAGAACAAAACACGGCCCTTGTTCAGAAAAATTCCGCATCGTATTATGAAATCGACCGTCTCAAAAACGACCCGGGGTTTATCGAAAGTGTGGCGCGGCAAAAACTGGGTATGATCGGAAAAGATGAGGTCATACTCATTAAATCGAACAAAGACCAAAAGGCCGAAAAATGAGTGGGATAACGATTTTTATACCAAAACAATGGCCAAGGTTCACATTGATCAAGGTCACCTGAAAAAAGCCGCCGAAATCTATCAATATCTTCTAAAGATTACGCCGGACAAACCGGACTTGGTTCGTGCGCTTTCTGATCTTGAGGAACAGATAACAGAAAACCGACAAAATAACAGTGCAAAACTGGTAAATCTGTTCAGCCAATGGATTGACCTGGTGCATCGATATAAGCAATTACAACGGTTGGAAAAAACTTCAAAAAGGTTTAAGGGGCTAAATCGTTGGGAAGTTGCTGATGGCGAACGGTATTTTTAAATCAATTTTTTTGTGGATCTGAAAGGGAGGCAAAATGATGAAAAAAGCTTTGCGGACAAAAACAGTTTTTGGATTAATTGGAATTGGAGTTGCTATTTTTCTAACTATTTCAGGATGTGCAAACATCACATCAGTAAAAAAGAGTGCAACAAAAACAGGGAAAGGCGCAATTCCCTCATACTATGATTTTGGAGATATCCTTATTCCAAAAGAATTGAAAATAAAAAAGAAACTAACGTTTATCTACCGGACGCCTGGATTTCTGACCGGCGTAATCACGCTGACCGGTCGCGTGGAAATTGATTCGCTGGTCACATTTTTTGAAAACAATATGGCCAAGGATAACTGGAGAAAAATCAGCTCATTCAAATCTCCCCGAACCATCATATTGTTTCAAAAAGAAAATCGGTTTTGTGTTATCAACATTATTGATGGAGAGCTCGAAGCCCGTGTTAATATATGGGTTTCACCAACGATTGGGGAGAGTGAATCGGGCCTGTTAAAACAATAACAAAGTGTTGGGTTAATGGGTTGACTAAAAATGGCAGCATTTCATAAAGGGGGAGATTCTCAGCTGCCGGATCCATCGGGCATCTATAGGGAAAATTTTATCGCCGCTTTGGATGGGGTTACCCGGCATCTACGGTCTTTGACCGCCATGGGGTGTGAGGGGTTTGATTGCTCTGCAGAAAATCTCGAGAGGATTAACGCTTGGGGGAGCAGCGTAATCTCTTTCGATGAAACTCTGGAGGAGATCTATACTGATATTGACGATTGCCGGCGGTGCAAGCTTTCCGAGAGCCGGAACCATATTGTCTTCGGGGTGGGGGATCCGAAGGCAAGGCTCGTCTTTATCGGTGAAGGACCCGGTTATGATGAGGACCAAAAGGGAGAGCCGTTTGTTGGTGCAGCCGGGCGTCTGCTGAACAAAATCATTCAGGCTATGAATTTGAGGAGGGAAGATGTATATATATGCAATATTGTCAAATGCCGTCCACCGGGCAATCGAAATCCACTTCCCGGTGAAATCAAAACATGTATCCCTTTTTTGAAACGACAGATTGCGGCAATCCATCCTGAATTCATATGTACCCTTGGATCTGTTGCGGTTCAGAGCCTGTTGAATATCAGGGATCCCGTATCGAAATTGAGGGGAAACCTATATCAATATCACAACATGACAGTTATACCTACCTTTCATCCCGCATACCTTCTTCGGAATCCTGAAAAGAAGCGCGATGTTTGGGAAGATATGAAGAAATTGATGGAGCTTCAATGAGGGTTAGATGCTATCAATAAAAATAATTCGCATATTTCTTGTCCTGTCTTTGTTCAGTTTTTTCTGCGCTGCGCCGGCTATTGCGGAGAAAAATGAAATTTTTATCATCAGGGTATCAGATGCGATCGGTCCGGGTGTGGCTGACTTTTTAAAGCAGGGGATTGAAAAAGCTTCGGAAGAAAACGCAGCCTGTATCATCATTGAATTGGACACCCCCGGTGGCCTGGCCGAATCGATGCGAAAGATTGTCATGGATATTTATGGCAGTAAAGTGCCGGTGGTTGTTTATGTATCACCCGGTGGCGCTCGAGCAGCATCTGCGGGTGTGATGATTACAATGGCTGCAGATATCGCCGCCATGGCGCCGGGAACAAATATCGGTGCTGCCCACCCGGTAGGCGCGGGCGGAAAAGAGATCGGCAAGACCATGTCCGAAAAGGTAACCAACGACATGGTGGCCTATGTAAAGAGTATTGCGCAAAAGCGGGGAAGAAATGAAACCTGGGCTGAAAAGGCGGTGCGTGAGAGTATCTCCGCGACAGAAACAGAAGCATTAAATGAAAAAATTATCGATATCATCGCAAACGATACCGATGATCTGATAAAGAAAATAAGCGGCCGTTTGATAGCGGGTAAAGGAAAACTCAATCTCGACAATGCCAAAAAGAGAATACTAAAAGAAACCTTCAGAACCAAGGTCCTAAAAACCATCAGCAATCCCAATATCGCATACATTCTCATGATGATCGGTTTGGCAGGGATTTATTTCGAATTGTCCAATCCCGGTGCCATTTTTCCGGGTGTCATTGGGGGGATTTCGCTCATTCTGGCATTTTTTTCCTTTCAAACCCTCCCTGTAAACTATGCGGGGATACTCCTTATTATTCTTGCCGTTGTCTTTTTTATTTTGGAGATAAAAATTGCCAGCTATGGGATGCTGAGTATCGCGGGGACGGTCTCGCTCATTTTGGGTTCTTTGATGCTCTTCGAAGGTAACAGTCCTGAACTGCAGGTGTCGTTGCAGGTGCTGATAACAACAGTGATCATTGTTTCAGCCTTTTTTGTTGTCGTGGCCGGTCTGGTTTTTAAATCTCAGGTTTCAAAATCGAAAACCGGGACGACAGGGCTTATTGGGGAAATCGGTGTGGTGAAAAAGGCGCTGACACCTGAAGGGAAAGTCTTTGTACATGGTGAGCTGTGGCGCGCCGTGTCAAAAACAGCCTCGCCGGAAGGGACCCTGGTTCAGGTGATAAAGATTAACAACCTAGTTCTTGAGGTTGAAAAGGTTGGTTAATTAAAATTTATCGGTTAGTTATCAAACCGAACACCCAACAAGCATAAAGGAGAATCTAATGTATACAGCAATTACCATCATTATTCTCACCGTCTTTTTCCTTTCCGCAGCCATACGCATCCTAAACGAGTATGAGCGTGGAGTGATATTCCGGCTGGGACGGGTGATAAAGGCAAAAGGACCGGGGCTTATCATTCTCATCCCGCTTGTGGATAGGATTGTAAAGGTCAGCCTGCGTCTCGTTGCCATGGATGTGGACCCCCAGGATGTTATTACGAAGGACAACGTTTCTGTGAAGGTAAACGCGGTTATCTACTTCCGGGTGATCGATCCGGTCAAAGCGGTCATCGAGGTGGAAAACTACAGCTATGCCATGTCGCAGCTTGCTCAAACGACGTTGAGGAGTGTCTGCGGGCAGGCAGACCTGGATGAACTTTTATCAGCCAGAGAAAAAATCAACGCTGAGCTTCAGGAAATACTCGATACCCATACAGATCCGTGGGGAATAAAAGTCGCGACCGTTGAACTTAAGCATATTGATTTACCGCAGGAGATGCAGCGGGCAATGGCCAAACAGGCTGAAGCGGAGAGAGAGCGTCGTGCCAAAGTGATCAATGCTGAAGGTGAATTTCAGGCAGCTGCGAAACTGGCTGAAGCGGCGAAAACTATTCAAAAATACCCGATGGCTTTGCAGCTAAGATATCTTCAGACCATGCGCGAGATGTCGGCGGAGAATAACACCACAACGATCTTTCCGTTTCCGATTGATATTGTAAGACCGCTAACAAAGTTCTTGGATGAAGCAACTAAAAGTTATAAGGATAAAAACAGCGAATAAATAATATCAGTACGAACTATATCAGAGACAAGCATTGTTGTTGCCGAATAAACAGCGGGGGTAAGTAGCCTCCGCTTCTACTTTTTTTTAAGCGTGAAAAGAAAGGAGGAGATTGATCTGACATGGATGAAAAGAAAGAGCAATCAAAGGAAAAACCGCTTGAAAACATGACCGTCAAAGAGCTGAGGGAAATTGCCAAGGAGATGCCGGAAATTACCGGAGTTCACGGGAAGAACAAAGCGGAGTTGTTCAACGCCGTAAGAAAAGCAAGGGGAATTATAGATAAAACACCGAAAAAAAAGGATTCCACTGTCCAGGGAATCAAACAAAGGATTCGGGAATTAAAAACCAAGCGCATGGCAGCGGCTGAATCACACGACAAAAAAATGGTGTCAATTTATCGGCGCAGAATCTCGAGATTAAAAAAAAGAACAAGAAAGGCTGCATAGCCGGGTTAAGTTTTGCATCGCAAATGATCATGAAAAAACACAGAATCGATCCGGCAACAATGGCATTTGACATCGATGGCGTATTTGCAGATACCATGGCGCTTTTTATAGATATCGCTCGTGATGAATTTAACATCAACGGAATAAAGTATGAAGACATCACGAGCTATTCTTTAAAAGACTGCATCAACATGGAATCAAAGCTCATAGAGATCATCGTGACTAAAATTGTGGATGGGAACTACCAACCACGCTTGAGGCCGTTTAAGAACGCACCCCAGGTATTGTCCAGAATGGGCATGAAGCACGGCTCGATTCTTTTTGTAACGGCCCGACCCTATTTGGGCCCTATCTATGAATGGATGCTTGATGTCCTGCCCCTCGATCCAAGCGCAATTGAAATCATTACGACCGGGTCATTTGAAGGAAAGGCCGATATACTGACAGATAGAAATATCTCCTGTTTTGTTGAAGATCGACTTGAGACCTGTTTTATCCTGGAGGCAGCGGGAATTGTACCTGTGCTTTTCAAGCAGCCGTGGAACCGTCAGAAACATCCGTTTATAGAGGTGGGTACCTGGACCGAGCTAGCGTCGCTGATCCAAATTTAAAAGACTTACTTTTATGATTTCATCCTCCCTAAAGGGAATGATCGAAGAGTTTATCGAATCGCTCTCTTCCGCAAAAGGATATTCGGCGAACACCTGCCGTGCCTATTCGCGTGATCTCAACGAATTTGCATCTTTTATTGCCGAAGATCATCAAGATGAAAATCAAGTGAACCTTCGCGGGAACGCCGTCAGGGCTGATGAGGTGAACGGCCTTCAGATCAGGCGTTATCTCGCTTTTTTATACCAAAAGAACAAAAAGGTCACCATGGCGCGAAAGCTTTCTGCTGTTCGCTCTTTTTTAAGGCACTTGACAAAATTCGGTGTCATTTTAGATAGTCCGGCAGATTCGATTCTAACCCCCAAACAGGAAAAATCGATTCCCGCCTATCTTACGGTGGATGACATGTTTAGATTGCTCGATTCAATTAAAACAGATACCCTGTTTGGATTAAGAAATCGGGCCATTTTTGAAACGCTTTATTCCAGCGGATTACGGATTTCCGAGCTGGCAGGGGTGGATGTTTCAGATGTCAATTTCCCAACAGGTGTGATCCGCGTCATCGGAAAGGGGAAAAAAGAGCGGATAGTACCGATCGGTCAAAAGGCGGCGGAGGCGATAAAAAAATACAGAAAGGAGCTGCTGGAGTCATCACATTTACGAAAAGGCGTGATGCCGACAGATAGAAATGAACCCCTTTTTCTAAACAAGAATAACCGGCGGCTGACGTCACGGTCTATCGCCCGTATTCTAGAAAAAATCATCAGGGATTGCGGATTTTTGATCCCCGTCTCTCCCCACGCGTTTCGTCATTCATTTGCAACTCATTTGCTTGATGCAGGAGCGGATTTAAGGGTTGTACAGGAACTTTTAGGTCATGAAAGTCTCTCCACCACTCAAAAGTATACCCATGTGAGTATTGGTAAACTAATGGAGACCTATGATAAGGCCCATCCCAGGCGTTAGGCTGCCCTGGGGTTTGCGCCATTTAAATTGTCTGAAAACAAAGGAACTCGGACAAAAACGGTTTGTTTCAGCCAAAAGGAACAAAATGACAACGACAAATGGAAAACACGGCTTGCGGTATGGAACCGACGCTTCCCGTTCCAACCTCCACGGCACCACCATTCTGGCAGTGAGGCACAAGGGCAAAGTGGTCGTCGCAGGAGATGGACAGGTTACTTTGAACGACACCATCATAAAGCACCATGCCAAAAAGGTCAGAAGGATATATAATGATAAAATTATTGTGGGGTTTGCCGGTGCTACGGCAGATGCTCTGAATCTTTCCGAACGTTTGGAGGCTAAGCTGGAGCGTTACAATGGAAATCTGACCCGGAGTGCTGTCGAGTTGGCTCGGGATTGGCGAACCGATAAATATTTGAGGCGGCTTGAGGCGATCATGATTGCGGTGGATGAGTCGAGAATGTTTCTTATCTCCGGCAACGGCGATGTGATGGAACCGGATGAGGGCGTTTTGGGAATAGGAGCCGGGGGTGTGGGTGCCCAGGGAGCGGCAACGGCGCTTCTCAACCATACTGGCATGGACGCAAAAGAGATTGTAGAAGCAGCGATGAAAATAGCGGCTTCAACATGTGTTTTCACAAACGATGTCGTAACCATTGAGTCGCTTTAACAGGTTCAAAAAGCGGTTGGGTATGATGGCGTTATTCGTTTCCTCTTTGGGAAGCATCAAAGGAAAATAATAAAATGAAAAAGAAGAATAGGTCGGTGGCATGAGTCGATTGAAACCATTTGAAATCGTTAAGGCACTGGATAAATATATCATTGGGCAGAAAAAGGCCAAACGATCCGTTGCGATCGCATTGAGAAACAGATGGCGCAGGCAGCAGGTTCCTGAAGAATTACGGGATGAAATTGCACCAAAAAATATTATTTTGATCGGCCCCACTGGCGTGGGAAAGACCGAGATTGCAAGACGGTTATCCAGAATGGCGGATTCTCCTTTCATCAAAGTTGAAGCCTCTAAGTTCACCGAAGTTGGTTATGTGGGGAGAGACGTCGAATCGATGGTAAGGGATCTTCTGGAACTGACGGTAAACATGCTCAAATCAAAAGAGCAGGAGGCGGTCAAAGAGAAGGCTTACCAGAATGCCGAGGAAAAGATGTTGGACCTTCTCCTCCCAAAGTCCGGTGAAACTTCGGAACACAAAACCGATGATTCAAAAGAGACCGCTTTCGAAGTAGTTCCAAAAGCCGGTGGCGAATTGTATTCCACGAGGAAAAAACTTCGTACCATGCTCCGTGACGGGAAGCTGGACAATAGATATGTCGACCTAGATGTTTCAGAACGGGCGATGCCGGTTGTGGAAATTTTTTCGAACGTCGGCATGGAGGAGATGGGGGTCAACTTTAAAGATATGTTGGGAAGTCTTCTCCCAAAGGGAACAAAACGGCAGAAGATCAAAGTCCCTGAGGCGATGGAAACCCTGGCACGAGAGGAGGCACAGAATCTTGTCGATGTAGATAAAATAGTAAAACAGGCCATTGAAAAAGTGGAACAGTCCGGAATTATTTTTCTCGATGAGATTGATAAGATTGTCGGAAAAAAAAGCGGACACGGTCCCGACGTATCGAGGGAAGGTGTCCAGAGGGATCTTCTCCCCATTGTCGAAGGGTCAACCGTGATGACCAAATACGGGGCGGTTATGACCTATCACATCCTTTTCATCGCTTCCGGTGCTTTTCATACCGTCAAGCCCTCTGATCTGATACCCGAACTCCAGGGAAGGTTCCCGATTCGGGTGGAACTCGACCCCTTGTATCGCAAAGAATTCGTAAGGATTCTGACCGAACCCAAAAATGCCCTGATTCTCCAATACATAGCGATGTTAAGGACAGAAAGGGTTGAAGTGGTGTTTGAAGATGACGCCATTGAGGAGATTGCGAGCATTGCGGAAGAAGTCAACAACCTGACTGAAAATATTGGTGCAAGGAGACTCCATACCTTAATGGAGTGCCTCCTTGAGGATATTCTTTTCAACGCACCGGACATAGAGGAGAAACGGATTGTTATCGGCAGGGAGTATGTGGGAAAAAAGCTAAAAGATATCAAGGACGATGAGGATTTAAGTCGATATATCCTGTAAAAAGAAAAAAGGGTTAACAAATCCGACCATGGGCAATGATATAATAGAGCAATCAGATCAATTTATTTTCGAGACGTATAAACGATTTCACATTGCCCTTATAAAGGGAAAGGGGTGCAAACTCTGGGATTCAGAAGGCCGATGTTATACGGACTTTGTTTCGGGAATTGCGGTATGCAATCTTGGCCATGCCCACCCAAAGGTTTCCAAGGCCATTTCCAAACAGGCAGATCGACTTTTGCATGTTTCAAATCTTTACTATACGCTTCCCCAGGCAAAGCTTGCATCTTGGCTGGCTGAACACAGTTTTGCCGACCGGGTATTTTTCTGTAACAGCGGGGCCGAAGCCAATGAGGCGGCAATAAAGATCGCCAGGCGGTATTTTAAGAAAAAAAAGGAAAGTGGCCGTTACCGGATCATTTCCATGCTAAACTCTTTTCATGGGCGTACCATGGCCACGCTTTCTGCGACAGGGCAAGATAAAATCAAGAGAGATTTTGACCCGCTTCTAAAAGGTTTCGATTTTGTGCCGTTCAATGACGTGGATGCGTTGCACAGGGAGATCGAGTCTTCAACATGTGCGGTGATGGTTGAACCGATCCAGGGAGAAGGGGGTGTTCGGTGTCCTGATCCGGCGTATTTGAAAACCATCAGACAGATTTGCGATGAAACAGGGGTACTGCTTATTTTCGATGAGATACAGACCGGGATTGGCCGAACAGGAAGCCTTTTTGCGTATGAACAATTCGATGTTGAGCCGGATATCATAACCTTGGCCAAAGCCCTTGCCAACGGGTTACCGATCGGTGCTATGCTGGCCAAAAAACACGTTGCCTCTGCATTTGGCCCGGGATCCCATGCAACGACTTTTGGCGGCACACCAATTGTAACCGCGGCTTCATTGGAAGTGGTCAAAGTACTTGAAGAAGAAAAGATCATCGACCATTGCCGTAAAGTGGGGTCATATTTTAAGGAAAAGCTTTTATGGCTCAAAAAGAGGCATCGATCGATCACCGATGTCCGGGGGTCGGGTCTTCTTTTGGCCATTGAACTGAAATTGGATGGCGGACCGATTGTAGCAAAGTGTCTCGAGAAAGGATTCCTCATCAACTGTGTCCAGGAGAATGTTTTACGCTTTATACCCCCATTGATCATCCGGACAGGCGATATTGACGCACTGGTGGCCTGTTTGGATGATATTTTTTTGTCAATTGAGCAGGACCGATGAACCGGGACAGCAAACGCGTTATCTTGCCGGGAACCAATGAACAAATAATCGATGTGAAAAGCCGTTGTCGCAAAGGTCATTGTTTGACCGTTTCAGTATTGATGATGGTGTTTTTGTCCCTTTTGGGGTGTGGCAAAAAGGCACCGCCTAGACCCCCCGACCAAATACCCCTGCCGGTGGTGAAGGACTTAAAAGTTACAATCGGGAGGGACATGCTTTGGCTGACCTGGACAATCCCGGTTGCAGAAGATGAGAAAGACTCGAATTTTACCGGTTTTTCCGTCTATCGATCAAAAACAGCGATCCCAGAATCCGATTGCAAAAATTGTCCGATTCAATTTGCAATGGTTGATCAAGTTCCGGTGGAAGTGAAACCTTTCAATGATCCTTATCGGAGCACCATATCGTTTGAAGAGCCCTTGGAAAAGGGTTTTAGATACATCTATAAGGTGATCGGTCATACGGACGGCGGAAGGGTAAGCGGAGACTCAAATTATGTCGATTTTAAATATTGAGGTAAAAGCAGTGAGCGGAGAAATGGATGCATCACTTTGTATATCGTGAAAATGAGCTTTACGCAGAGGAGGTTCCGATAAAAAAAATCGCCAAAGCAGTTGGTACACCATTTTATTTGTATAGCTATGCGACTTTAAAGCGCCATTTTCAGACATTCAATAATGCCTTTCAAGGAATTCGCCCCCTTGTCTGTTATTCAGCAAAGGCAAATACCTCACTGGCGATTTTAAAACTGTTTTCAGACCTCGGAGGCGGGCTGGATATCGTATCAGGCGGTGAGCTTTACCGGGGGTTGAAGGCCGGATTCTCTTCGGACAAAATTGTTTACTCAGGGGTTGGGAAACGGATCGATGAAATCGACTATGCACTTTCATCCAAGATTTTGATGTTTAACATCGAGTCACTTGAAGAGCTTGAATTGATAGACAAAAGGGCGGGTATTTTGAAAATGAAGGCCCCGATCGCGCTCCGTGTAAACCCGGATGTTGATCCAAAGACCCACCCCTACATCTCCACAGGCCTCAAAAAGAACAAGTTCGGGATAGACGCCCGGAGCGCCATAGAAGGATACAAGGCAGCAAATCGGCTCCAAAATGTTCGGATCATCGGAATCGATTGTCATATCGGCTCGCAGATTACGGAAGCAAAACCGTTTGAAGACGCCCTTCAAAGTCTCATAAACCTGAAGAATAAGATAGAAAAATTTGGCATCAAAATTAAATACCTTGACATGGGTGGCGGGCTCGGCATCATCTATGAAGACGAATCTCCGCTTCATCCCAGTGAATATGCCAAAACAATAGCTGCGCTGCTCAAAGATACCTCCTTTCAACTGATTCTGGAACCGGGGAGGGTTATTGTTGGAAATGCGGGTATTTTGGTGACCCGTGTTCTATATCGAAAATCCGGATTGAAAAAAGAATTTGTGATTACCGATGCAGGGATGAATGACCTTATTCGGCCTTCCCTCTACGATGCCTTTCATGCTGTTCAGCCGGTGGTAAGGGCCGGAGAAACGCAGATCGTGGCGGATGTGGTGGGGCCTATTTGCGAGACCGGGGATTTTTTGGCAATTGATCGGAAAATTTCCGATTTAAAAAAAGATGACCTCCTCGCTGTGATGAGCGCAGGTGCCTATGGATTTGCCATGGCGTCCAATTACTGTTCAAGACTAAAAGTGGCGGAAGTAATGGTCAAGGAGAACCAGTTCCACGTTATCAGGGTACGCCAACAGTACTCGGATCTAATGGAAGGGGAGTCAATTCCGTCATTCGT
The DNA here is from genome assembly GCA_002328165.1 of Desulfobacteraceae bacterium UBA2156. Taxonomy (GTDB): domain Bacteria; phylum Desulfobacterota; class Desulfobacteria; order Desulfobacterales; family UBA2156; genus UBA2156. The sequence continues at coordinate 93,653 of DCWS01000016.1, forward strand.
TAAAGAGGGTGAGGCTGAAAGTGAAAACATATAAAAACTATCACAAAAATAACGGAAAATAGCGACATTGGCGAATATTCAATTATCAATAGTAATGAACTTGTTGTAAGACCATAAAATAGGAAAAAAAATGGAAAAAATTAATTTTTTTAAAATGAGCGGTAGCGGCAACGATTTCATTGTAATTGATAACAGAAAAGAGGTTGTTGAAGAGAAAAATTTAAAAACATTTATTTCAAAGATTTGCCGAAGACGCATGTCCGTGGGCGCGGATGGAATTATCCTTCTAGAGAACGCCGAAGGGGTCGACTTCAAATGGCGATATTATAACGCCGACGGCGGCCGGGCCGAGATGTGTGGGAACGGCGCCAGGTGTGTTTCGCGATTCGCCTGGTTGAACCGTATCGCAGGATACCGGATGTCTTTTGAAACCGATGCCGGGATAATCGATGCCGAGGTTGTCGATGACCAGGTTATGATCAAAATACCGGATCCGACAGGCCTCAAACTCAACGATTCTCTAAAGATGAATACAGGACCGCTTACCATATCCGGTGTAAACACCGGTGTGCCCCATGTGGTTGTGGAGGTGGACGACATCGAGGAGGCTCAGGTGGTTGAAGTGGGGCGGCAGATTCGGTACCATGAGGCGTTCGCCCCGGAGGGCACAAATGTAAATTTTGTCAGCTATGATAAAGATGGCAATCTTGCCGTCCGGACATATGAACGAGGCGTAGAGGATGAAACGCTGGCTTGCGGCACAGGAGCGATCGCAGGCGCGGTGATAATGGCCTGCAAATCAAAATCCACATCCCCTATTAAGATTCAAACAAGAAGCGGGGGATTCCTAACGGTTCATTTCAAGGTGGAAGAAGACCATTTTTTCGATGTTTCCCTACAAGGTGATGCCCGCATTATATATCGAGGTGAGTTGTGTGAAGAAGCTATCGAATGATGAAGGCGTAAAAGGGTTATGATGAATATCAAAAAATCGAACCGGTTGGCGAGCCTGCCACCCTATTTATTCAAGGAAATAGATAGACAGAAAGAGGAGGTCAGACAGCGGGGGGTGGATGTTATTGATTTGGGTGTAGGCGATCCTGATCTGCCGACCCCGATCCATATCATAGAGGCACTGAATCAAGCCGCATTAAATCATCAAAATCATCGATACCCATCCTATTCCGGTATGGATGAGTTCAATCAGGCGGTTGCCCGGTGGTACAAACGCAGATTTAACGTGAATCTTGATGCTGAAAAAGAAGTGATCACCCTGATCGGATCAAAGGAGGGGATTGCCCATATCCCCCTTGCTTTCATCAATCCGGGTGATTGGGCTCTGGTGCCAAGCCCCTGTTATCCGGTCTATCCCACCGGTGTCCAGTTTGCGGGTGGGAACCCATATTTTATGGATTTGTTGAAAGAAAATGATTTTTTACCCGATCTTGATGCAGTACCGGTGGAAATGGCAAAGAATGCAAAGTTGATGTTCCTCAATTATCCCAACAACCCCACATCCGCCATTGCAAAGAGGGAATTTTTTAAAAACGTGGTCTCCTTTGCAAAATCAAATAATATCATCGTCTGCCATGACGCCGCATATACCGAAATGGCTTTCGACGGATACCAGCCGATAAGCTTCCTTGAAGCCGAAGGGGCCAGTGGGGTGGGGATAGAATTTCATTCCCTCTCCAAGACTTACAATATGACCGGCTGGCGGCTAGGTTTCGCAGTCGGTCGCCCAGAGATCATCGAGGGACTCGGTGGGATAAAGAGCAACATCGATTCCGGTGCCTTCCAGGCGATTCAGATCGCTGGGATTGCCGCGTTGGAAGGTGATCAGACATGCGTTCAAAATATGAACAAGAAATATCAGGAGCGTCGAAATATTTTGGTTGATGGGGTTATCGATCTGGGGCTATCTGTCAAAAAACCAAAGGCGACATTTTATATATGGATAGAAGTTCCCGATGGATATACATCAGCGGCGTTTACGACCCATCTATTAACAAAGGGAGGCATTGTTGTTACACCGGGAAATGGTTTTGGCTCAGCCGGTGAAGGGTATGTTCGAATGGCTTTAACCGTCGGAAAAGAGAGGCTGAAAGAGGTTATCGAAAGGATCCGCGCCATCGGTTTTTGAGGTGAAACAGAAACACACCGTCTATATTTCTATCGGTTCAAATATCGATAACAAACTGAAAAACTGCCAAAATGGTATCACAGCCCTGACCAAACCGGGTTTATCCTTTTTAAAAAAACAGTCCCCCTTTTACTCAACCGAACCGGTTGATTATAAAAATCAGGATTGGTTCATCAATGCAGTGGTTAAGATTCAAAGCGTTTTTGATCCGTATCAGCTCCTCAGCGTAATTAAATCGGTACAAAAGGATGCCGGGCGAATCTCAAACCCTGTCCGATACGGCCCCCGGGTCCTTGATCTCGATATCTTACTGTACGACGACCTGGTGATCAATTTATCCGGTTTGGTGATTCCACATCCGAGAATGCACAAAAGACGCTTTGTCTTAAAGCCCATATGTGATATAGATCCAACAGTTGTCCATCCGGTCCTGAAAAAAGATATGCGACATCTTCTGGACAATCTGGGTGATGGACAAAAGATATTCGAGTACCGATGAAATTATTAATACTTTTGGCAATCGTATATTTGGGTTACAAGGCTTTAAAGTCTTGGATGCTTCAAAACACAGCAATGGGTAAAACTGTTTCCCAAAAAGCCACCAGAGAAATCGACGATATCATGGTTAAGGATCCTTTTTGTGAAGTCCATTTTCCCAAAAGAAACGGGGTTCATTTGAGGATGGAGGGAAAAGATCTTTATTTTTGTAGCACGCGATGCAGAGATGGGTTTGTTCAACAAAAAAATGAAAGCTAAAAGATAAATCAGCTTCAGGGGGGCGTGGTAGATGAAGTTTTTTATTGATACGGCAAACATTGATGAAATTAAAGAGGCCCACAGCATGGGTATGGTCGACGGCGTAACCACCAATCCTTCGCTCATTTCAAAGGAGAGCGGTGTTTTTGAAGAGATCATCAAAGAAATCTGTAAAATTGTGAACGGTCCGGTAAATGCTGAAGTGATCAGCCTCGATGTCGAAGGCATGCTCAAAGAGGCCAGGCACCTGATAGGAATTCACGACAATATTGTTGTTAAAATTCCGATGACTGTTGACGGGTTGAAGGCAACGCGTCAACTTTCCGGGGAGGGGATAAAAACCAATGTAACCCTAATTTTTTCGCCATTGCAGGCGCTGATGGCCGCGAAGGCCGGCGCAACCTATGTGAGCCCATTTGTGGGGCGTTTGGACGACCTATCCTACGAAGGTATGCTCATCGTTGAACAGATTGTAGAAATCTACAGTAACTATGCCTATAATACAGAGGTGATTGTCGCCAGCATCCGAAATCCACTCCATGTGCTCGATTCGGCTCTGATGGGCGCAGATATTGCCACGATTCCGTTTAATGTTCTCAGCAAACTGGCTGCTCACCCGCTCACTGACAAAGGCATAAGGTCATTTCTGGACGATTGGGAAAAGACGAAAAAATAAGTAATCAACTAGAAAAGATCAAAAAACCAAGGTGAAAATGGAAGAAAAAGAAAACATGCTGAATTCACCCAACAGGTTGACCCTGTTTCGTGTGGCTGCCATACCGGTGATTGTCATTCTGCTTTTATTTACCGGCCGCTTTCCCACTTTCATTGCCGCTGTCTTATTTAGTGTTGCCGCGATTACCGATTATTTTGATGGCTTTTATGCCAGACGCCGGGGGCTTGTGTCAACTTTTGGAACTGTCATGGACCCTGTAGCAGATAAGCTTTTGGTCTCTTCGAGTTTTATTATGCTGGCATCACATGGATGGGTACCTGCCTGGATGGTTTGCGTTATCATCGGCAGGGAATTGGCGGTAAACGGGCTGAGGAACATCGTTGCAAAAAAAGGAAAAGATATTTCAGCGTCACACCTCGGGAAGTTCAAAACCGGATTTCAGATCGCTGCCATCATACCGCTTTTATTTCATTACTCATATTTTGGCATCAATATGGCAGCCATTGGAAACTTTTTTTTGTGGGGAGCGCTTGTGTTAACGCTGTGGTCGGGCACTGACTATTTTGTCCGCTTTAGAAAAATGCTCCGAATTTGACCAGTTTGATATTGACAATATCATCGACACACGGTAGTTTGTTCGGAAGTCTGAGCGGGAATAACTCAGTGGTAGAGTGCGACCTTGCCAAGGTCGAAGTCGCGGGTTCAAATCCCGTTTCCCGCTCCAGCATTGGGTAAATAAGGTATCGAATTGGCGGCATAGCCAAGTGGTAAGGCAGCGGTCTGCAAAACCGCCATTCACCAGTTCGACTCTGGTTGCCGCCTCCAATGATTTCAGGGGGTTACAGAATATCCTGTGACCCCTTTTCCGTTTTTGCTACCATTCCCCTCAAAAATGGCTCCCCCGAGCCTTGTGGCAGCCTCTTTGTTGACAGATAAGATTGAACCCGAGGATTTATATTCTTCCTGATAAGGCAGAAGCCCAAAAATATTTTTACTGTCAATTACTTCCCTTTATTTTTGAGCATAAATATATCGAATGCTTTTTTTATGGCCAAGGCTGGCCCGATGAAAATTACGCGATCATCAACCTCGATATTTGTAACGCCGCGCGGAACCACAAATTGCTTATCCCTGATTATCGCGGCAATCAAGCACCCTTTTGGTATTTCAATATCTCGGATGAAGTTTCCAGTTACCTTCGCATTTTTAGGCACGCTTACTTCCAAAAGACTTGCTGCTCCTATTCCAAATTCGAAGAGTTGTGCCAGGACGGGGTTGTCGAGAATATTTTCAACCATAGCTGCAGTCGCCCAGGGTGCATTTACCACCACTACGTTGTTCTGCTCAAGGAGCTGTGTGTATTGGTGATTTTGGACAATTGCGATCACTTTTTCAAGTTTTAACTGCCTGGCCTGAAGGGCCGCAATTACATTTCGGCTATCATCTTCAAAAGCGGCGATGACAACATCAATATTATCAATGCCTACCTGTCCCAGCAAGTCCTTTTTTGTGCCGTCTCCCTGGTAAATTGGAGCATTGTAGTGTTGTTCAAGTTCCTTACATAGAGCCTCGTCTTCTTCAATGAAGGTTACCTGATGTTCCGCTGCACGAAACATCATATGATACTCATCTTTTGACAAGAGTCGATCAGCTATATTTTGACCCTGTTTTTCGCCACTTATGATGACCACTCGCATACGCATTCTCCTTATTTTATATATAAACAATTTCAATAATTTTACATAAACTCTTGCCAATTTAAAAACTTCAGCGCGGTTATCGGATCTGAAAAGATATATCCCGCTTCCAACCAGTGTCAGTATCCCTCCAAGAACAAAACTTCTTAATTCTAATGCCGGAACGAACATCCAGGTCGTAATAACTCCCAGGATAGGTATCCAGGGAAAAAATATGGTTTGAAATGGACGTCTCAAATTAGGCATTCGCTTGTGCAATGGAATCACCGCATAGTTGATTATCCCAAGTCCCATCAGGTAACCGAAATCACTCAAAGAAGCCACAAATTTTACGATGCCGGAGGAGCTGAAGATAATCACAATCAGGGCGCAAATAAAGAGAGCAATATGTGGAGTTTGGAATTTCGGATGCAACCGGGCGAAAATGTAGGGAAAATGTTTATCGCGCCCCAATGCGTACAAAATGCGGGCGCTGGCGCCCAATGTCACACTGAATGCGGAAAGACTCGCCATTATAGTCGCTATGATTCCGGCCCAACGTCCCCAGGCACCGAAAAGCCGTTCAGCGGTGAAGATGAAAGGAATTTCGCTCTGGGCGAGTTCAGTATAATTGGTGGTGCCCATCATTACACCTACCACGAAGACGTAAATTGCCGTACTCACGCCCAAAGTGATCAAAATAGCTCGCGGAATGTTCTTGCTCGGTTGAATGATCTCTTCGGCCGCATTCGAAATAAGTTCGAACCCGACATAGGAGATATAGATGAGGGCCATAGCCGGAACAAAGGGGCCCCATCCCATTGGAGCGAAAGGCTCCAAATTAGGCGGCTCAATATCAGTGAAACCGAGCACTACAACTCCAACCAGAATCGCCAATTCCACCAGATTCATTACGGTAATAACTATAATTGCTTCCTTCATTCCCTTTAAGTTGATGGTAGTGAACACTACTGTGGTGGTCAGGGTGATGAGGACAATGCCGGCTTCCGGCAAAAAGTAGGCACGGATCGTCATGGCAAAGATAAGGGCGTACATCGAACAAGCGAGAGTGTTGCCGATCCAGAAGAACCAGCCGGTAAAAAACGCCACGGGTCTGTTGAGTGTCCTGCTGGTAAAGGAATATCCGCCACCGGCTAACGGTATAGCTGCGCTGAGTTCGCTGTAATTTAAGGCGGTAAATATGGTTAAAAGACCCATAGCCAAATAAACGAGAACTCCAAGCGGACCGATCATATGCGCCAGTTCGCCCGGCAGGGCAAAAATCCCCGGCCCCATAGTGGCGCCAATGCCTATCATTACCGCCATAAACAAGCCCATATTTCGTCTGAAACCTATTTGTTCCGACATAAACGTATGCTCCCAGACTCTCGTGTGTTAGACGAGCGAGTTGATCTCAAAACACTGTCACAGAAAGAATTTTCCGAAGTCAACTACCGGGCAGATGAACTGATCATGAAGCCATTTACCCGTTATCGGAAAGATTTACCTGATGACAATCAAGCAAAAATCTACAATGACCTTCATAGCTCTATTGCGCAGTTTAAATTTGACCCGGTTTTTCCACGTGAGACCACGCCAGAGGCTAGGCACGGTTTGTCGCAGTTTAGAACTCGGTTTTTCAAAGAAATAGAATCCGCAAAAATGATGATACAAAAACATCTGACAGGAGGCATATTTTAAAAAAATCGTCAACCTCAAAGTCAGTCAACTTTTCACACTCCCACGCGGTGAAACGATAACCCTTGGTGGAAGCATGGTCGTTCTGGATGAAGATATTCTTGAATCGTCGGAAGTCAACGAAGGCAGAAGATGAAGGACTAATAAGAATAGATTATAAAATTGAGCTACCTCCTGGAGATAATGCTTAACAAACAAATTCAGCGGACCGGGGAATCCATCGCTGATTTGAATTGTTAGCGATACGTGCTGAACAAACGGAAAAAGGCATCCCGAAGGGCAGAGCACTTTACCCGTAATAGATCATACCCGATTAAAAAATGGCTCCCACTTTGCTACCATAATATCAGAAAAGACGGTAAAAAACCATGAAAAGATATACGATTGGTAAGCAGATAACACTCTGATAATATAATGATAAATACATCAATAATTTACAACAAGATAAAAGACCGGAAAAGTCGCTTGAACAGACTGCAAAACAGCCATTCACCAGTTCAACTCTGGCTGTCGCCTCCAATGATTTCAAGGGATTGGTCGTTTTTGGCCAATCCCTTTGTCTAATAAATAAACTTCCTTCCGATCCCCATCTATGCCAAAGCAGATTGCCCGAGGGATTTTTGTTTGGGTAACATATCCGGTTTTCCCTTCAGTTGAGCGGTAAGCGTACGTCCTAGGAATACCGGACTTCCGTTTGCAGTTGCCGGAATCTTATCCTCCACATGTATCTTTATGGACGTTTCGCTTGTACCGGATGCCCTGCCGATTTTCCGGACCAGACAAACCAGTTCGTTTTCAGCGTGTTCGACCGCCCGATCGAATTTCGAAAATTGTCTGTTCCCCTCCAGCCCCTCGATCAGGAACCCGCCTTCCTGGTCTGGCTTTATCGTTGCTTTACGCCGAATCATTATTTTGCTTGTGATCGCTCCTACCGCGTTGGCGACATCTTCATTTTTTGGTATTATCAGCCGGGCATTCAAAAGTTTCGCCGCCCCTGGAAGAAAATTTTTCACCGGTGCCCCTATTGCAATAATCGGTTTGCTGAGTTTTGCCTGTAAAACATGGTCCTTGTCGGCTCCACTTAAAATATGATCAATGATCACCTGGCAACTTTTACTTTCCTTCAGGTCTGGGTGACCGGTTTTTTCCACAAGCTCTTTTTCAAGTATTTCCTTTGCCAGTTTTTTTATAAACTGTTCCAAAAGTTTTTCGGCCAACTCCGTTACTTCTAGGCCGGTTATCTGACTGACCAGTTCGCAGATCTTAAGGGAGGCTTTATTATCCCATCGGTCAAATTTTTTTGTTACATGGAGCAAATCTGTTGGTGTTAGACCACATCGCTGAATAATAAAATTATCCTCCAGATGGGTAAGATGTAATAGCATGCGGTGCGGTGTTTCAACATATTTGGCCAACTCATCGAGGGAATAGGGCCTCTTTTCTAATAATTTTACAATTTCTTTTTCCTGGTGCGTAAGGGACATGTTGTCGACAGCGCCGGTTTTGATTAGAATTTGCATTGTTTTTGTGGTACTTTGGTATGAACCTGGATGAAACATCATATATTTAAGTGCCTTGTGTGTTCCCGGATCTTTTGTTCCCAACCATGCGATCGGTCCAACTCTTTGGGGGCTGATTTCAAAATGATCTTTTTCCCATGAAATAAAACTGTCTCCACCCAACCCGGCTGTCCGAATCTCCAGCGCTTTGACATGTGTTCTAAACCCGCCGATATCAGCTCCGTTTTTACAAATCTTGACTTCGCCTTCCTGGAACGCCGCGATATCGGATGTGGTGCCCCCCACATCAACCACGATTGCATCTTCACAATCCGTCAGATAGTGCGCACCGGCCACACTCGCTGCAGGCCCTGAAAGTATTGTTTCTACCGGGCGTTCCCTTGCCATTTCCGCGCTCATCAATGTACCGTCTCCCTTAACCACGACAATCTGTGCTTTGATGCCGTGCTTGTGTAACACACCTTCTATATTATCCAACAAGTCTATGGATCTGGGAATAATCCGGGCATTTAAAACCGCAGTCATGGCGCGTGTTCTAAAGTTCAAAAGGTCGGATAACTCATGTCCACATGTAACAAAAAGGCCTGTTTCCTCATGTAGAAGTCTTTGCACCAGTAGTTCATGCTCGGGGTTTATCGTACCCGCGAAACCCGAAACCGCGAATGCCTTTACCTGAAAACGCTTAACCATCTCCCGGGCGGTTCGCCGAATCTGGAGTTCATTTACCGGATCTATCTCTTTTCCGGTTATCTCAAGCCGCCCCAAAACAATTGACTTCGGCTCATAATTTATATCCCCTGGGTCAAAAAGGCCGTAAGGCGGCATCAAGATCAAACCCACTTTTTGGCCTTTGCCCTCCACAATTGCGTTGGTTGCCAAAGTAGTTGATATGGCTACCAACTCCACGGCCTTCAACTTTTCAGTATCAAGCCCGGCCAGCGCCTCCTGAATGCCTTCGGTCAAGTTCCATCTTGTTGTCAGCGCTTTATTTTTGCTACATACCCTGTCAGCGGAGAGATCATATATCGCAGCGTCTGTAAACGTCCCCCCGGCATCGATTCCCAGACCGAAGTCTATTTCCCGCTTATTTTTCAAACGATTATTATTGTCTCTTACCCAAAAACTTTTTGGTTGTTTGTCGCCGATTTCGATTTTCTTCAAAATCGGATCGACCCTGACCCCGTCGCTTTTTGGATCATGTTCAATTCGGTGTTTGGGCGGTACAACCAGTATTTCATTGGTTGTCGAATCCGTACAAATCAATTTCTCTAAAAGGGACAAATTCCCCTTTATCACTTCATATTTCCAATTATACTCCTTTGCCATTGATTTTGCATAATCTTCGTAAATTCGAGAATTCTCAACTCCTGTATCGATGAAGGCGGCCCGTTGGTAGTTTCGTTTCCAGGAATTTAAAAATTTAAACGTTTCCCTGGCGTCTTTCTCACCGTATTTTTTAACCAGATCGTCATATTTGATTTTCTCATCCCCAAAATAGGCCCAGCGCCGCTTTTGTGACAAAGGTTCTGCTTTTTCTTCATACCAACCGGCCGAAATGTAATAGGTGCCCGGGTAGCGAGAGAATTCATCATTATATGCTTGATTGCTGCCGAGAAACATCGCGATGCAATCGTGTGCCTTCGGAATGACCAGCGGAATATCTCTCGCTTCCACTCCCACGGTACCCCGTCCGCAGATGCCATAACCGATTGCTATCCGATCATATTGATCGGATCCGGACACTCCGTCAATCGCTGTCTGGAGCTGTTTCCGTAGTTCCATCGGTTTTTCATGCAATCCCCCTTTTAAAAATCGCATGGAAATATCCAAATTAAAATTCTCAGCCAATCGCTTGATATCAATAGATAAAACGCCACATGCAATCACATATACCCGTTTAGTGATGTTTGCTGAATTTTCTTTTTTATGAGCGTCAGGCATATAATATTTCCTTAATTTGGGGCCGTATAAACAATTTTAGCACAATGAGCTTTTCGATTTTCAAAATTGGCAAACCGCGGTGAGCAAATTGGCCTTGTATTCAGTCCAATCTTTTTTTGGTACATGATTTCGTTATTCTTTATGCTCGAATTTCACACCCCCAATGGGACATGGTGCCGCATCTGGTGTGGAGTAAATAAAATTTTTTGGAAAAACGATGGGGCAATCAGTTTGAACCGGTATCCATAAAGTAATCACCGCGCACAGGCACGCGATGGTTTAGATTTTTTTGTGATAACAGTTGCTTCTGAAATGATACTTTTAAAAAGTTTTGTGCCGTTGTCAAAGCGCTAGTGATCAATTTTTTTCAGAAAAATTTATTTTTACCCTATGCCTGATGCAGCTTTTCTCAAAATATCAGGTCAAAATATCAGGTACGAAACTTGAGTAAATACTGGTTGATTAAAAAGATGTTTCTTATTTATTTAAAATCAAGACGACCTATACCCTAACATTTTGTTTTTTAAAAGCACAATTCCTTGTTTTTCCTATACAGATCTAGTGCTCCAAAGCTGCGGACAGCATGGCCTGAACATTTTCCAACTTGGCATTAGTCGGTATATCGCATCCTGACTGAAGTATGAACCCTTCGGGGCCTAAGCTTCGGATGAGTTTTCGAGAATATTGATAAACATCGTCAGGAGTCCCAAATGCCAGCATTGAGGATGGAATATCACCCATCAGGCAAATATGATCGCCCAAAATTTCTTTGGCGCTGAAGATATCAGTTTCACCGTCAAGGGCCATGATAATTTTCCCCTTTGAAAAATCTTTAAATCGCTCTAATTCACGGTCCCAGTTTGAATCAAGATGGAGCAGTGGTATCAATCCAGCCTCAACGACCTTGTTTATCTGTTGCTGTAAGTAGGGCCATACAAATCGCTCCCATATTCGAGGGGAGAGCATAAAAGGGGCGGTGCGCCAACCACCCACCCATGCAACCATGTAACCGCGTTTTATCATGCGGTCGACATTGGTTAGGGAAAGGTGGGGTACCATAAGTTTCATGACCGCTTCCACCTTGTCCGGTATTTCTAAAAGGTCAAGGAAAAATCTCTCTGTGGAACGGGAACCGCATAGCAGTTCAAAGGGGGTCGTCACGTCGCCTCCTGCGAGGACCGGAACGCCCTCATCGGACCACAGCCCGATGATATCAATTCTTTCCTGATTGGCCGGCAATAGGTTCAAAGCAGCGTCATTAAACACCCGGTCTGACAAGAAGCCCTTAAAGAATTCCGGCCAGCCAATTTCAAGAATCCGATCATAATCTTCAACTTTCATCAATTCGGTTTCTACAACCTGCCACATATCATCGGCCGGTAAATCAATGCCGGGCACCTTCACTTTTGCGCCGTAGAGATAGCACAGGTGATACGGCGAAAAAGTACCATAGTTGATCGCATCCCCACCCCCGATCAATTTGTAGGCCTGAATCATGGTCTCTGTGGCCTTTGAAGGTGAACTGATGAAGTCGGCGATTTCGGTTTTTGTCGCATTAGCGGCAAACCCGGAATATTCCAGAACCATAGGAATTCTATCCGGCTTTTCGAGGGCGACCGCCTTCGGTATACGATCTCTGCGCTCTTTTAACAGTTCAGGGTCGACCATCATAAGCGTTAAGTTGTTTTGTAAACATTCAACACCTATTTTTGCTCCTTCATCTTTTCCCATTCAACATTCGATGTTGGACGCTCGTTGTTCATTTTTTCCAGTTAACTACGGACTCGATGTAAGTTTTCAGGTTCTCAAGCGAGGTTTGTGGCAGAATGCCGCATCCGGGCGCGACAACCTGCATCCCAAGCTGCAGCGACTCTTCAGTTTCGTTTACGATCTCTTCCCTGCTGCCCGTCGCTAAGGTCTGGGGAGAGATCTTTCCCACGAGTGCAATTTTTTCTTTGGTAACCTCAAACGCGTTGGATATATCAACCGGTTTATCTATACTCAGTGCGCTCACACCGGTTTCCGCCATCATCGGAAGCATACGGGTGGTATTGCTACAGATGTGCAAAATAGTGGGTTTGGACAGGGACTCCACCAGAGCTTTGGTGTATGGAAACGAAAATTGTTCGTAATATTTTGGGCCTATGCTCTGGGAGGTGCCATCCACCACCATCAGTACATCGGAGCCTGCTTTTTCGATTTCTTTTGCGTATTGTTTGGATATTTCGGTCATTTTTTCAAGCTGATCTTCGAGAAAATCGGGTTCTGCCGAGAGTGACATCGTGATATCCATAAAATCAAGTGTGGTGGCGAGAAGTTCAAAAGGGGTTCCGAATGCTGCAATCAAAGGGATCTGATCACCTGTTTTTTCCTTGAGCCGTTTGATTGCTTCAAGCACCTCGGGCATTCTCCCGTCCCTCAAAGGGTCAGGGATCTTAATTTGGTTGTATTCGTCCTTTGTTTTCATTTCAGACATGGGGGGCGTTATCAAATCCTCTCCAAACCGGGTCTTACAACCCATGGCCTCAGCCTCGATATTGATATCAAATGGAATCCTCACACTCTCAATGCCCGCGATCTCATGGCAGGCCCATGCGAGGCCGGCCATATCTTTTGCGTTTTTTTGGGCGGAAGGCCATTTATACCCGCTCTTTTCCATGACTTCGGCAGTCGCATTTTGGGTGGGTACAGCAGCAGGCGGTCTGTCCACCGGCTGCCGGCTTAACGCCTTCAGTAACCTGTCTTTTTGATTCATACTACCTCCTGATTTTCAGAAACATCATTTAAAATACTGCTCACCCACAAACAAAATTACAGAAATAATCATTCCCGCTAAAAAATATCCTGTAGCTATAACTAAGAAATCTATATTTCTTGTTCTGCAAAACAGTGCCCAAATTATAAATATCAAGAACTATCGTTTTATACACTTTTGTGCTACTTTTCATAACGTTGTCTATTCGCTCAAGATATTCATCCTGGTTCTGTTGGGCAAAGGACCCAAAGAAAAGCGGGTTAACCTTTTCGGGTTTCAGCCCCTTTTTTCATGTTCTGATCCTCCCGGCATAACAGCGAAAAATAAAGCACAGGGCGGAAAAAAGAAAGACCGTCAAGGAGACCGAAACTTCGTTGACTTTAATATATGCAATCGCAATGGTAAAAAATAATAAGCGAAGCACTGATCAGAATGTTCGCTTTCATATCCGCCATCATGCTAAGTTGGGAGTAAAGCAGCTGGCATCTACGCAACATCTGGTCAATAGTTACGCGGGCTGTTTCCGTGGTTGTTTTTCCTTAATAAGGCATGGTAGCCAACTGTTTTTTTAATAGTTATTCCATTAAGCTATTTCAAATTGGACAGGAGGCCCGAGCGGTAAACGAAAAGAAATAATCCGTCGTCGAATTTCAGTTTTCGTCGGATTCTCCTTCGTTTTCCTTGGATGTCGGCTCGTCTCCCCCGTAAACCTCCACATAAGCGTTATGGGAATGGCAGCCCTTTTCCCAGTGATTTCTCACTCTCCTGCCGATGAATGAATCCGGATATTTGCGACCGATATTGCAGCCTGGGCATATCCTGCTCCATCTTGCTAATAACTTTTTCATTTTTATCGTCACCTCCACTTTTTAAATACACTTTTATCCCATCAATATTCAACATAAATTAAATTCACTCAAGTTACTCACCCCGAACAGGGCACGGTGCCGCATCTGGTGTGGGGTAAATAAAATTTTTTGGACAAACAATGAGGTAGCCGTTGTGAACCCGAATCCATAAAGTAATAACCGTGAACAGGCACGCGATGGTCTGGTACCTTTTGTAATGAGACCTTTGAGAAATGTTCAATTTCGTTTTAGTTCAAGGAAGGCGAAAATTTTAACCACAGGAATACATTGAGTATTTCGAGGATTAAAATTTGAGCCTGACACTGAAATTGGGCAAAAATCAGCATTTTTCAAAGGTCTCATAGAATCAGTCGTAATACCCGGGCGCTATTTTTATTTCTTTCCACTGGGAGGGGTCGTGACCGTGGATGAGAAAAGCTTTCTCTTTTTTTACCATCGAATGCAGGTCTTTAATTGACTGAATGGCCTGCTTGCTGTCCATATTGTTTCGTGGCGCAACAAAGTCATAATAATGCTCTTTGAAAGCCGCACCGTCTCCGCTGAGCACTACCGTTCCCTCCGCTTCAAGTCTGACAGCCAGGATCTGGTGTCCCGGAGTGTGGCCCGGCATCGGCATTATCCTCAATTTTCCGTCGTCAAAAAGATCCATTTCGCCATCTATTTTACGGTAAGTTAAGGGATGTTCCCAATCGGCACGAAAGTAACCTTTTCCCTCATTTTCCGGAGTTTTTGCGCATTCTAACTCTTTTTTAGAAACCAGGAAAGTAGATTTTGAAAAAAACTGGTTGCCTCCGGCATGATCAAAATGAAGGTGAGAGTTCACGACATACTTGATCTTTTCAGAGCCAAACCCTATTTTTTCCAGCTGAGCCAAAACGCAGCAGTTTTTATCTCCTATCGGCTTAAACGCTTTGGCCAGACCACCCCAACGGGAAGCAGCGTCTTTAAAAGCATCCGGATGCGGTCCGGTGTCAAAGAGAACATTTCCCTGCGGGTGAGTAATCAGAAAAACCGGAATTGGGGATTCCGCAAACACATCACTTTCTGAATCCGGTAAAAATATCTTCTGCCGGGCTCGCATGTGACCACAAATCATGGCGTAAAGTTTCATTTTTTTTACTCCCTTTATTTATCCGAGTTTTATGAGATGCTTATGCTATTAAAAATCTTTGTAACTGAAGATAACAAAGGTTACAAAGCTGATGAACTCGTAAAAAGGCCATATTGCTTTCTGAATGACCATTTTGAGGCGTTTAGACAGGCGATTCTAAATTTCAAGAACCCTCCGCCTAAGGCGGATCAAACAGTTTGAAATTCTTAACGTACCACCTATCAAAACGTTTTATCCCAAAATGCTCAAAGTCGTTCACAAATGACTTTTTACGAGCCTGTAAAAGTTATGTTTATGCAGTGATCGAGAATCGTGGAGATATTGTCAATACTTGTGTATGGGCAAATCCGACAGATTTGAAATCCTTGAAAATTGAACCTATAACCCAAAGAAAAGCACCTGATATTTTGAGAAAAGCCGCATCAGGCATAGGGTAAAAATAAATTTTTCTGAAAAAAATTGATCACGAACGCTTTGACAACGGCACAAAACTTTTTAAAAGTATCATTTCAGAAGCAACTGTTATCACAAAAAAATCTAAACCATCGCGTGCTTGTGCACGGCGATTACTTTATGGATACCGGTTCAAACTGATTGCCCCATCGTTTTTCCAAAAAATTTTATTTACTCCACACCAGATGCGGCACTGTGCTCCATTGGAGATGTGAACCTTGAGTTACTTAGCGGCTATATTACATGGTCGGCCATATCTTCGGCGGAGCCGATGACGTACCGGGACAAATTCCGGGCTTTGGGTTTGTGAGGGTCACACCAGTCATAGAAGCCTTTGCCACTGCCGGCGCCGAATTCGCCGTTTTTTACCATGCGTATCAAAATCAAGGGCGGATACATACGGGGATCATTGGTTGCATGGTACATTTCAAGCGAAACGCGTAACATGGTGGGGGTGGTGACAAAATCATGGAGCTTAAATGTCCCCTGGGGATGTCCCAGGCTGGTGAGCAAACCGATATCACCATCTTCAACCCGGATTTTCCCCTGTTCCAAAAGACGAACGGCATCAAGCATTTGGGGAATGAGCAATCGGTTCACCCAGAAACCTGGGATGTTGGGTGCTAAAAAGGGCGCTTTTTTCATATCCAGTAGCGTCTGGCGGGTGAACTCCACCGTTTCAGCGGAGGTCCTGGCGCCGGGCACTACCTCAACGCCAGGCATCATAGGTACCGGATTCATGCCGTGGGTAGTAATAGAACGATCCGGACGACCGCCAGCCTCGGCCATTGGGTTAATATCCAAACTGCTGGTGTTGGACCAGAACACCACCTTTTCGGGAAGTTGTGGTAATAATTCTGACAGTACAGTACATTTGAGCTCCAGATCCTCAAATATGACTTCTAAAAAGACATCACATCTTTTAGCTGCCTCGATGAAGGCTCCTTTATCCTCATAGGTATTAGTATTTTTTCTGGCTTTCGATACAAAATCCGGATCATCGATTTTAAACTTTTTAGCCACTTTCGCAGTAAACTTCTCACTGGCTTCTGCTGCTCCGGAGAGAATTTTCGAGTTATCATCATAACAATGTACTTCGTGTCCGGTCATCGAACATTGTGTGATCCAGCCACGACCCATAACACCGGTACCAAGGATGGCGAATTTCATCATTTTCCTCCCACTGCTAAAGTTTCTAAGTCATAGGGCTTGAAGTATTTTTTACTTAATTTTATTTCCGGAGTATAGACAATTGATGTTTTATGTGTAAACAAAAAATGTCCCGGAAATCAATTTTGTCTGATCGTTTGTTTGGCATGTTTTGACATTATGGGCTTGCTTTTTAATTTTTTTCGTACAACATATATGTTGCGTTGTTCTTAAAGGCTGATTTTCGATTAGCTTTCTCATAGTATTTTCCCAGGGAGGTTCTATATGGAATTCAAAGAAATTATTTATGAAAAAAAAGACGGAGTAGCAAAAGTCACCATCAATCGGCCTGAAAGGTATAATGCCTTTACCGCTTTGACGCTGGAGGAGATATACAGCGCATTTCGGGATTCATGGGCTGATAAAACAATTGGGGTGATTGTCCTAGGCGCTGTGGGGGATAAGGCATTTTGCACAGGTGGCGACCAAAAAATCAAGGACGGTGAGGGATATGAACAAGGGGAGGCAATCTTTAGCCTGTTGGATGCTCATGGTCAGGTCATCAGTATCATCCGGGATATTCCAGTGCCAGTCATTGCCGCGGTCAATGGCTTTGCCATTGGCGGTGGCAATGTTCTTCAACTGGTTTGCGATCTTACCATTGCTTCGGAAACTGCCCGTTTTGGACAGGCAGGTCCCAGAGTCGGCAGTTTCGATGCGGGATTCGGAACTGTATATCTATCCCGGATCGTGGGAGAAAAGAAGGCCCGTGAGATCTGGTATCTATGCAGGCAATATTCAGCCTCGGAAGCCCTGGAGATGGGTTTGGTAAATAAGGTTGTACCGCCTTCGGAACTTGAAAGCGAAGTTGATAAATGGTGCCAGGAAATCATTCAAAAAGCACCTGCATCCTTGGCTTTTCTCAAAGCCTCTTTTAACGCCGATACCGATCACGTAAGCGGGATTAGCACGATGTCAAAGCATGCTGTGGATCTATATTACAGAACGGACGAGTCACACGAAGGCGTCCAGGCGTTTCTTGAGAAAAGACCACCGGATTTCAGGCGGTTCCGAAAATAATCTATCCCCGGACACTTTATGCATACGAAAGGAAAAATGGGGATGCCTATGATTACAGGCAAATGAATATCGATCTGCGTTTTTACCGGAGCTTTGCTGAAAGCAACTCTATTTATTAGAAAGGTTGGCATACAATTCGAAATAGGATATAAAAACATTAACAAATATGTTTATTAATTACAAACATAACTTTTCGTGATCAAAAATAATATTTCAAAATTATTAAGTTCCGATAGTCCCTCTTTTACGCTTTCATCTATCCAGACCATCTTTAACATCACCCGGGAGAGCGTCCGGACTACAGCTTCCAGACTTGTCAAGAGAGCCATACTCATCCGCCTTCACCGCTATCTATATACACTTGTCAACAGAGGATGCTCTCTTTTTTCCTTAGCGAACGCCGTTTTTCAACCCTCTGTCATTTCTCTGGAAATCACTGTCCTGACCCTCAGGGGTGTCCCGGCTCTCACTCTAAATCCCTCATTTATGATGACAGAAAAACTCCTCACCTTAGTTGAGCGGCAGGCGGGAAGAGATCTATTTGACGCATGGTTTATTCTTAAAAACGGCTATCCTTTGGGCGAAGCGATGATACAGAAAGCATATGGTGATCGTACAAATCTTTATAAAACAATTCTAAATATTATTGAGAAGGCGGATACAAAGAAGAGACTCCGTGATACGGGCAAATTTTTGGAAATGGATTACAGAAACTGGATAAGAACAGCATTTTTATCTGATTTTAAGCGACTCATTGGTTTACTATCACAGGATTAGAAGCTATTTCAAAACTTATAATCGTGCTTAGGGATATCCCGGCTTGTCCGGTTTATTCTGGCTAGATGAAAGGGGCTATATGAAGGATGAATTGATCGACTATGATGCAATAGGTTTGGAGGGATTGATCCGAAAAGGTGAAATTAGGGCAACCGAATTACTAGAAATCACGGTTCAACGAATTGAACGGGTAAATCCCAAGCTCAACGCTGTGATTCATACGATGTACGATCAGGCTCGCGAAATTGCGGAAAATTGGGATTCGGAAACCGCTAAACAAAAATTGCCCGGCAGTCTTTTCCATGGCGTTCCATTTCTTTTGAAAGACCTGATTGCAGAATACAAGGGAGCACCTTTGCACGAGGGCTCTTTTGCCGTCAAGGGTTATGTATCGAAACTTGACAGCGAGTTGGTAAAACGACAGAGAGCGAGTGGATTAATCGTTATCGGTAAAACAAATACGCCTGAGTTTGGCCTTCTTCCCACCACGGAACCCGCTCTTTATGGGGCAACCGTCAACCCTTGGGACCCGAGTTTAACGACAGGCGGCTCAAGCGGCGGGTCGTCAGCGGCGGTGGCGGCGGGGATTGTCACGATGGCTCACGGTAGCGATGCGGGCGGATCGATTCGAATCCCTGCATCTTTCTGTGGTCTCTTTGGTCTAAAACCGACTCGGAGTCGGAACCCACTGGGGCCATATTTTGGCGACATCGGTGGCGGGCTTGTCCATGAACATGGGTTGACTCGCACCGTCAGGGATTCGGCAGCTCTTTTGGACGCAACGTCAGGGCCGGACCTTGGAGATCCGTACCATGCCCCGCCAAAGGAGCGCCTTTTTCTAGAAGAAGTGAAGCAGGAGGTTCGGCCTTTAAAGATCGGGCTTTTATCTTCCATACCGGAAGGGTGGAGCTTGGAAGCCCGGTTACATCCGGATTGTGAAAGCGCAGTGAAGGATGCGGCCCGGCTATGCGAAACGCTGGGACATATCGTTGAAGAGGTTGTTCCGGGAGATTTGAGCTATCCGGATCTCTTCAAGGCCTTTGGTAAAATCTTTACCTGCCTTACCGGGCGATTCATCGCCTATTGGGAAACAGAGCTGGGAAAGAAGATAGCGAAGGAGCAACTGGAGCCAATAACCTGGATAACTTATCAAGCCGGTTTGAAACGAACAGGGGCGGATTATCTGGGCGCACTGGAAAGCATCCAACGCTTCTCACGAAAATTAGCCCGATGGCAAGATGAGGGAGGCTATGATATGATCCTGTCCCCGACAGTTCGCATTCCCCCTGTAAAACTCGGTTCTTTCCGGCCGGTGCCAGACGATCCAATGAGATGGGCCAAGATGTCTAACACCTTGTCCACGCTGACCTATATCTATAATATAACAGGTCAACCCGCAATGTCGGTACCTCTGTTTTGGAATGAGGAAAATATGCCGATCGGTGTGCAATTCGCGGGTTGGTTCGGGGACGAGGCAACACTTTTTCGCCTGGCAGCTCAATTGGAGCAAGCAAGACCATGGACAGATAGAACGCCACCAATTCATTGCAGCAATCCCGAAATCTAATAATAACTCAAGTTTCGCATCTGATATTTTAAGGAAAATCGCATCTGGCATAGGGTAAAAAGAAATTTTTATGGAAAAGATTGATGATGAGCGCTTTGACAGATGCAGGACCATGCCCAATCGGAGGTGCGAAACTTGAGTCATTATTTTAACGAAATTATCGATAACCTTTAAAAAAGGAGTAGGTCATGAGTGATGAAATTTTGTTGGAAACTCGGGGGAACCTAGCAGTTATCACCCTTAATCGACCCGATCGCCTTAATGCCCTATACGGAGATATGCTTTTGGTTCTGCGCAAAACCCTGCAAACAGTCGCGGCTGATCCGGGGATTCGTGCGGTTGTCTTAACGGGTGCCGGTCGTGGATTTTGTGCGGGTGGTGACGTGAAGATGATGTTCCAACAAAATGAGGCAAAAGGTGCGGGTGCAGAGGGCGCCGGCCTGGAAAACATGGCCTATGATATTCGCAAAGTGATGGAGACCTGCGAGCTCCTTCACGAGATGCCCAAACCAACTATAGCGATGTTGCGTGGCCCGACAGCCGGCGGAGGTATGGGGATCGCGTTGGCTTGCGATTTACGCTTTGCCGCCGATGACCTGATCATGACCACTGCTTTTGCCTTGGTCGGGGTTTCCGGTGATTTCAGCTGCAGTTATTTTCTGACTCAACTGGTCGGTCCGGCCAAAGCCAAGGAGCTGTTCTTTACCGCCAAGCAGATCAATGCGCAACAAGCGCTGGAGGTCGGTCTGGTAAATCAGGTGGTTTCCGGGGATGAACTGGAGGAAAAAACCCTCAAGATCACCAATCAGCTGGCCAACGGACCCACGATCGCCTTCAACTATATAAAACGCAATATCAATGCTGCAGCCGCGGGCACTGCTCTTAAGGAAGTACTCAATCTGGAAGCGCTTCATATGGTGCGTACAATGGGTACCGAAGATCACAAAAGAGCGGCAAAGGCCTTTGTGGAAAAACGGCAGCCCACCTTCGAGGGCCGCTAATCAATAAAATGGAATGGTGGTATTTTTTAAAGGCCCTTTGGGCCATTTCAACACTTATTATCCTATCGGCAGCTTTTTTTGTTATATGGAGAGTCAAGGGTATTTTCAGTTGGAAAAGGTCTTTAAAGGAGGAATTAAAGGAACTTAAAAGTTTTGCCGAACAGAATGGTTTGCAAATAAAAAAAGGGGTCAAAATCATTGAAGACACCTGTGGGGAAGTTTTTCAATCTTTTTCCCCGGATATCGAAGAACTTCGTGAGCTTCCGCTCTACATCAGGTCAATTGCTTCTTGTTTTCACCCAAATTCAGATTGTCCCGAACTTCAGATTGGCATCGGTTCTTTTCTCCAGAGTCTTGAAAAATCATTGAATCAGTTTGATCTTATTCTCGGCCGACCCGGTTTTAAAAGACTCAAATCAATTAACATTCGAAAAATTAGAAATATTCGCCGATGGTACCTCCGGCTCTCCGGGTCTGTTCTGTATAGATGGATTTCAGCCCATAAAAAAATGTTTCAACGGATGGCTCGATTTCGTCTATTTCTGTTTCTCGATCCTTTTAGTTGGCTGGTTTATCTTTTCCGACATTTGACCACCTTGATGTTAATCAAATATCTAATGGCGGATCTTTATATTTTTATTGGTAAGCTGGCGATAGAAGCTTACAGTGGCACGGATACTTCTATCCAAAACGAAGGAGAAAAAGAGCTGGAAGAAACCTTGGAGGAACTGGATGCCTTGGAAAACGACGATGAACTAAAAAGAGATCCTCAAATTCAGGAGGTTCGGAATCAGCTGGTCTGGTTTTCATCCATGGCGATCTCGAATCCAAACATTAAAAAGTGGCGGGGTGCTGTCCACAAAGCCGCTGAAATTATTTCGACAAAATATTTTCCTGATTCAGATTTTCCTTTGGAAGAAGCCGCTCTCGGTCCTTTACTTGAGAGCGCTCGAACCTGGGCGGGCAAGGTAAGCAAAGGAAGAGAACACCCTTTAATCCGCAGGTTATACAGAGCCCGCTTGGAAACCATTTATAGAGCCAAAATTTTTTCCGATAATCTCCTTCCAAAATCGCTTCAAAATGTCATTAAAAAATCTTACAAAACCTATGGTTGGTTAAAATGGCCTTTGAAGGTCTTTCGAATGGCTAAAAAAGTCACGCCATGGAAAGTTTCCCTGGAGATCGGCTGGGAGGTCTCTAAAAAAGCCAGTCTTGCATATATCCACGGGAAAACATTTGATATGGCTTGTGAGGAACTCGATCGGGTCTATCGTCTCTCGCGCAGTGTCAGCAAGCAGAGATGGTCAGGTAATTAGATTTTATATCTTTTTGATTGGTGAGTTATCATTTTTCTTTTTTGATCAATTGAGGTCGTATTAACCGCTGGATGCCGTTAATCCTATTGAACCACAAAAGCCAGTTTTTGGGTTGTCATGTGTCCCTTGGTGTCTGCCAGAAGAATTTTGAGTTTGTGTTTTCCGGACGGAAGTTCAGCTTCGGGGATTTGAATCCCATTATCCGTTGTATGTTTTTTCAGCCGCGTCGTAATATTGATATCGAATACTTTCACATAAATCACCTTGAACGTTGAAAAATCTATGGCGGTATCATCACGGGGGATAAACAAAATATCGATCTTGATCGGTTTGGGATAACGCCCTCCGTTTTTTGGACTGTTTAGGACAATAAAAGGTCCTCGCCCGACCTCTGGAAAACTTCTCACCGGTGGGAGATATTTCACAGTGCCCCTGGTGCCGATTTTCGGATCTTCCGGCGCGTCGGCCAACGCCGCCTCTTGCTTTGTGATGAGAATAAGATGGCCGGGCTTAGCAGACGAACCTTTTGATACAGATCCGAAGATCAGTGCCACTGCGGCAGGCAATATCAGGGTCTGTTTTAGAAAAAAGTGCTTTTTATACAAAGTTTTCATAATTTGCTTCCTTTTCTCTTATGTGGTTAAAATTTATGAACTCGTAAAAAGACAATATTGCTCTCTAAATGACCATTTTGGGGCGTTTAGATATGTGATACAAAATTTTAAGAACTCGTCGTAAACTCCTCAAACAGCTTCAAATTCTTAACGTACCACCTATCAAAACGCTTTCTCCCAAAACGCTCAAAGTCGTTCGCAAATGACTTTTTACGAGGCTGCCAAAATTTAAAAAGACATTTTATTTATGGATCTTAGACGACTGATATCAGCAAAAACAACATAGATTCCATAACTTCGGTCATTGCGCCCAACATATCACCTGTAATACACTCAACCCGCCAATGATAATAAAGGAGTATGGCAGCGGTTAATGCCATGAAAATAAGATTCAGCCAGATCCCGCTTGATCCGAGAAAAAAAGAAAGACCAACAGGTATAAGCAAACCCAGAAAGGCTGAAACTTTCAACCGATTCTCAAAGAGCGGACGGCCTAGGCCCTTGTTGTCGGGTCGTCCATACCGTAAAAACCTTGTGCCGAATATCATGCTTCCTCTGGCATAAGCGGGTATGACCACAAGCAGAAGACTCCGGTTGTCCGTTAAACTCATTATGCCGCCCCATTTAATGGACAGCATGCAGATGATCACGATAAGGCCCATCACACCGATCCTGCTGTCTTTCATTATGGCAAGCGCCCTATCCACAGGTCGGTGCCCCAGAAGGCCATCTGCGGCATCACCCAGCCCATCAAGATGAAGTGCACCGGTGATCACAACGAGGAAAACGACGTCTAGCAGCGATACAACCGACAAGGGCCAAAAATGTGAAACAGCCGTATCAAAAGCAGCTACCATCACCCCGAGGAGAATCCCGACGATAGGAAAAAACGGCGCGATTCCGCGCGGACCATATTCCTCCAATTTTCCAACCGGTAGGATGGTTAGAAACTGTATTGCAGATAGAAAGTTTTTCATCGGATGTTTTAAGGCTTGATCTGTACAGGAATTCCGGCGACCATCCAAAAGACTTTATCGGCAGTTTCAGCCACAGCCTGATTGACAAAACCGGCCGAGTCTCTGAATAGCCTGGAAAGCCTGTTTTCCGGAACAATACCCGTACCGACTTCGTTAGACACCAGAATAACCGTGCATCGCGCTTTTTTCAGCGATCGGGTCAAGCGGCGGGCATGCTCGGCGATTTTTTCAGGATCGTCCGTTTCTAAAAAGAGATTATTGATCCAAAAGGTCAAGCAGTCGATAACCATGACGTCCATATTGGGGGTGTGATCGGTTATCGCTTCGGGAATCAAAACAGGAACTTCCAGCGTCATCCAGTGATCCGATCTTTCTTTTTTATGACGGATAACCCTTTGTTTCATTTCTTGGTCTTGGGGAACACAGGTGGCCAGAAAGATTTTATTATTTTCGGATAGCTTTTCCCCCATTCTGAGGGCAGACCGGCTTTTACCGCTCCTGCATCCACCAATGAACAGTACGATTTCTTTCAAAATATGTTCCAAAGTATTTGGGCATGGAAACCGGTCCCGAACAAAGCAGGGTTTCGGGTCGGTTTTATTCTTTTTCTATTTTTCGATTCCGACTCTGGCTTCGACCCCTTCCTTGTAATAATGCTTTATCGGTTTCATTTCAGTCACCAGGTCTGCAATGTCGATGATTGAAGGGGCGGCGTTTCGTCCGGTAATGATCAGTTCAACGTCTAAAGGTTTGGCATTGATGATGTCCAAAAGATTGGTGTCTGAAAAAAGTCCGTAATTTATGGCAACATTTGCTTCCTCCAATATGATGATATTGTATTCGCCCTTTTCCATGATTTTTTTCACTGTTTCAAGACCTTTGCGGGCGACATCGATATCCACCTTTGGCGGTGTTACTTGTACAAAGCGACCGAGGCCGAACTGCTCAACGGTAATGAGATCTGAAAATCGTTTCAGGGATTTTATTTCGCTATAGTCTCCCCGCTTGATGAACTGGGCAATGAAAATCTTTAGTCCCGCTCCGGCTGCTCTTATAGCCAGCCCGAGTGCTGCGGTGGTTTTGCCCTTTCCATCCCCCGTATATACTTGAACGTATCCTCTCATCTTCTTTTCCTTATTGAGTTAAGCGTGTCATCCGTCTTTCTTCATTATCCGGGCGATTGTTTCATGTAAGCTTTCCTCCCACGGTTTGGGACGTATACCGAGTCTTTGTTCAATCCGGCTGCAGTCAAGGACGGAATACATCGGTCTTTCTGCGGGAGTGGGATATTCGTCGGTTTTTATCGGTTCAACCGTCTCTATTCTCAATGGAGTATACTGCTTTGCGATTTGAAAAATTTTTTCAGCAAAAAGATGCCAGGTGGCTGTCCCCAAACCGCAGTAGTGATATGTTCCCCAATCGATCTTTATGGAATTTTGTATCTGCCGGCCGATAGTCAGAACAGTTTCCGCCAGATCGGCTGCGCTGGTGGGGGATCCGAATTGATCAGAAACGACCTTTAGTCTGCTGTTTTCATTCCCCAGTTCGAGCATGGTTTTGACGAAGTTATGACCACAAACACCATAGAGCCAGGATGTCCTTATGATGATGTGTCTTTTGATTTGCGATCGTATTTTTTTTTCGCCTTCAGATTTGCTGTGGCCGTAGACCCCCAAAGGGGAAACCTGATCTGTCTCCGTGTAAGGATACTTTGTTTTTCCGTTAAAAACATAGTCTGTTGAAATGTGAATAAGGGGAATATTCTTCCTTTCACATGATTGAGCGATATTTTCCGGTCCATCTCTGTTTGCCGCAAAGGCCGGGGTTTTTTCGGTTTCTGCCCTATCGACATTGGTATAGGCTGCGGCATTAACGACAAGAGTTGCCGGAGTGGTCGAAACTATATTTTCGACCTGAAAGGGGTTGGTGATATCCACCTCCGGAAGGTCAAAGGGCAGGATTTCAAAAGCAAACCGGTTCCCCTGTTTTACAAGTTCATGGCCAAGCTGTCCCTTTGACCCGAAGGTAATAATTTTCATGGGATTTTCTTTAAGATAGGAAGGTTTTCAGGAAGGATATCAAAAAGACGGGGATACTGACTGTCCTTTTTTGAAATGATTGGATTTTTCACCGGCCAATCAATGCCGATGTCAGGGTCCGACCATAATACCCCTCTCTCGTCCTGAGGAGCGTAAACATCAGAGCACTTATATGAAAAAAGCGCTGTTTCACTGAAAACGCAAAAACCATGGGCAAGGCCTTCCGGGATAAAAAGTTGTCGTTTGTTTGTGCCGGAAAGATGGACGCTGACCCATTTTCCGAATGTGTCAGATTCCGGCCGGATATCCACTGCCACATCATAAATTTCACCGGAGATGACCTGAACGAGTTTTGCTTGGGCGTGTTTGATCTGGTAGTGCAATCCCCTCAAGGTCCCTTGAACCGAATAGGACAGGTTGTCCTGAACAAAGCACGGGTCAATCCCGTATTCCCGGTACCTGTCCTGATGATAGGTTTCCATAAAATAACCCCTGCTGTCCTGAAACACTTTGGGTTCGACAATGAGGAGACCTCTGAGCGATGTGGGGATAATATTCATTATCGTAATTTTTCAAATTGAAGCATATCGATTAAATATTGGCCATAACCGTTTTTCAAAAGGGGTCGGGCCAATTGCTCCACCTGGTCGGCATCGATGTAACCCATCCGATAGGCTATCTCTTCAACGCACGCAATTTTCAGACCCTGTCTGTTTTCAATGACCTCTATAAAATTGGATGCCTGCATGAGGGTTTCATGGGTCCCTGTATCGAGCCAGGCGATCCCTCTTCCCAATCTTTCAACATGTAGTTTCTTCAATTTCAGATAGGCCATATTCACATCGGTTATTTCGAGTTCGCCCCTTGGTGAAGGTTTAAGCCCTGCGGCGATATCGAGGACCTGATTGTCATAAAAATAGAGGCCGGTGACCGCGTAGTTGGATTTTGGTTTTTCCGGTTTTTCTTCGATGCTCATCGCAACGCCCGAATCGTCAAAATCGACGACCCCGTATTGTTGTGGATTTTTCACCCAGTATCCGAAAACCGTTGCACCTTCGGTCCTTGACTTTGCTTGATTTAGCATCTCAGTAAAACCGTGGCCATAAAAGATGTTGTCTCCCAATATCATGCAAACATTTTTTTCCCCCACAAATTTGCGGCCAATAATAAAAGCCTGGGCCAGTCCTTCAGGCTGGGGCTGCACGACATAGGAAATTGAAATCCCCCACTGGTTTCCATCACCTAAAAGTTTTTTGAAAAGGGGAAGGTCGTGTGGAGTTGAAATGAGCAAGATTTCCCGTATGTCCGCCAGTATGAGAACCGAAAGGGGATAATATATCATCGGTTTATCGTACAGCGGAAGCAGTTGTTTGCTAACCACTTTGGTAATGGGATAAAGACGGGTGCCGGACCCGCCTGCGAGTACGATTCCTTTCATGCTTTTATTATCCTCGATGTTGGTCATGTTTGAAAATTTTAAGGATCACCCTAATCGAGTTGAAATTGATTAGATATTATTCGTTATTATTTATCGGTTATTGGTTTTGGTAAAATTTAAATCAAAATTGTATCTTATTAAAAGCGGCTAAAGCGGGTGTGAATTTCCGCATTTTTTAAGATCGCAAATTTTTTATGTTGATTTACGATTTTTTGCAATGTTTTTTTCTGAGCGGGCTGCAAAAGAGCCCCAGTATGTAGATGGAGGGTCAAGCCCTTTCACTTTATATGAACCCAATCGCAATTACAGATTTTTTTTGGCCTGGCGATATTGGCCAGGATATGATTTACTCAAGTTTCGAACCCCCAATGGGGCACGGTGCCGTATCTGGTGTGGGGTAAATAAAATTTTTTGGAAAAACAATGTGGCAATCAGCTTGAACCGGTATACATAAAGTAATCACCGTACACAGGCACGCGATGGTCTGGTTTCTTTTGTAATATCAGTTGCTTCTGGAATGCTAACTCTTATAAGGTTTTGTGCCGTTGTCAAAGCGTTCATCATCAATTTTTTCCAGAAAAATTTCTTTTTACCCTATGCCTGATGTAAATTTCCTTAAAATATCAGGTGCGAAACATGACTAAATTAATCATAAACCGAATAAATTGGGGCGCATCATGGAAAATATTTTACAAAAAAAATATGATCATCTTAACAAAATTGTTATTGAAACAGGGAAAGTGGCGGTCGCTTTTTCCGGGGGGGTAGATAGTACCTTTCTATTGAAAATATGTGTCCTTCTGCTGGGAAACAATGCATTGGCCGTCACTGCCCAGTCTTCGACTTATCCTGTCCGTGAGTTAGAGCAATCCAAAGAGTTGTCCAGGCAGATTGGCGGAAAACAGATTATTATTGAATCGGAAGAATTGGATGTTCCCGGTTTTTCAGATAATCCACCGAACCGCTGCTTCCTCTGTAAGTCCGAACTGTTCTCAAAAGTGATATTTATTGCAAAGGAACATGGGATCGAGTCCGTCTTTGACGGGACCAACGCCGATGATGCAGGGGATTTCAGGCCGGGCCGTGTTGCCGCCCGCAAATTTAGGATCCGAAGCCCTTTAGAAGAAGCCGGCTTAACGAAGCAGGATATCCGCGAGCTTTCCCGCGAACTTGGACTTCCCACATGGGATAAACCCGCATTTGCCTGTCTCTCAAGCCGGTTCCCCTACCATACGAAAATCAGCAGACCGGTTTTGCTCAAGGTTGAAAAGGCGGAAAGCGTCCTGTGGAATTTGGGGTTGCGGGAATTCAGGGTTCGCCATCATGATACCGTTGCCCGCATTGAGTTGGGCCTAAAGGAGATGAAACTATTCTGGGCGGACGATGTCAGGGGAAAAATCGTCACCGAATTTAAGTCTATTGGGTATACCTATGTGACATTGGATTTGGAGGGCTACCGGACCGGGAGCATGAATGACACCCTATCGATAGAGCAGATGGATAATGTTCAAAAAAAATGAAAAACAAAGTAGATGTTGATGCATCGAAAAAACAGCTATGGTTTATATATTGAAACGGGCAGATAGACTTGGAATTGCTAAAAACTACTGATCCCAAGAGAAGAGGGGATTTCATGATTGAAAATATTGAGGATTTGGAAAACCTGCTAACAGACCAGCTCTATCTCAGTGATCGGCACCTGGTTCTCGCCTGCCGGCCCGCAACAGAGGGTGCTGATCCCTTTTCCGAATTTTTCCCGCAGCCGGTCCTGGACGGCCAGGGTGTCCAGTCCCCACAGATCATCAGCCGGAATCAGAGAAAGCGCGTCATCATCACAGAAGAGAACCACGGGTTTGGAAGACTTGCCCTCTATGACCAGCATGTCGCGGCCGGATTGCTTTAATTGGGCCCCCAGATCACCACCGCCATAACTGTCCATAAAATACCCGCTCAGGGGTGATTTGGTCACGATACCGGCGCGACCGCTGCCGTGCGCCGATTCAGCATTTGTTGAATTGTCTTTAATTTCTTGAAAAATTCTCTCTTGCTCTTCCTTACCAAGGCTTTAACCCATTTTTTTGACTTCCATATTACATTCCCTTATTCTCTCTTTAATATTTACCTACAACGGCCAAAAATGTAAGATCAATGGTGTCCCTGCTGCAACAATAATTATCTCTAAGGGAAGTCCCATACGCCAATAATCACTGAAACGGTAACCCCCAGGGCCTAAAATAAGCGCATTACACTGATGGCCAATAGGGGTTAGGAATGCACAAGAAGCACCTACAGCCACAGACATCAAAAAAGGATCCATATTTACTCCCATTGAGATTGCGATTCCCACACTTATTGGTGCCATAATCAGCGCTGTGGCCGCATTATTAATAATATCCGACAAGCACATTGTAATCACCATAATCAGAGCAATAATTGACCAAGTTGGCAATCCTTGGGTCATATTGACCACTTGACCGGCAATTAATGTTGTGGCGCCTGTACTTTGCAAAGCATTGCTCAAAGGAATCATGGCTCCCAATAACACGATAACAGGCCAATCGATATTCTTATACAAATCACGTACTGGTAATATACCCGAAAAAACATAAACCAAAATTGCACCTGTAAATGATACAGTTGTGGGTATGATGGATAGCATACTCAGAAGAATTGCAACAGCAAAAATCAACAGAGCATAGCTGACCTTCGAAAACTCACCAACCTCTATTTCCCGTTCAGCCAATGGTAACAGATCAAGAGATAAAATACTATTCTTCAATTCTTCTTCGCGACCTTGTAGCAAAAGTACATCACCTACACGAAACTGTATCTTGCCCAAACGCTTATGTATTGGTTTATCTTGTCGTGCAACCGCCATAAGGATCAGTTGGTTAGATGACCGCCTTCGCAAATAGGTACGTTCCCGTCCTACTAATGGAGATTCGGGTGAAACTACTACTTCAATAAAAGTCGTGTCCTCATCTTTCAAGGAATCAATACGATAGCGCATT
>DCWS01000073.1 GCA_002328165.1 Desulfobacteraceae bacterium UBA2156
AATCGCTGCTATATAATGGGATGGGTGATTTTCCGAGGTTTTTTTGCAGTCCCTAAACACCAAAAACCCCCCCCAGGCCCCCGAGTCTTCATGAGAATGATAAAAAGTTATAGCCAACGTGATATCTCTCTCTCCTAAAACCCTACTGACACACAATTTTTTGATTTGCGTTCACACCTTCTCAAATCAAAGATAGATCGGGGCACTTTGCCTAAACTTTGCCCGCCATCTCAATTTTTTCCTAAAAAACCCTAACATTTCCCAACATGTCTGAAAAAAGAAAAGCCAATAAAATCAATATAGTTAGCTGAAATCATTGGCTTTGTTTAATATCCTATTTCGGATTCCTAATCCATGTGCCGCAAGTTCGATCCTTGCCGGGGGCACCAAAAAATCTCAATGAGTTATGAGTGTTGCCATATTCTCTTTTTACTTTAATTCTGCACCTGCTGAATGCGGCTAGCTGGAAACCGGTAGTTATTATTATCCTCGGTCAAAATAGATATTTTTACCGGAGCATGAGAGTGGAATGCCGATAATGATCTGAGATTTCATCCATGCTAGATTTCGGGCAGACCCTCCGATGGTATACATCATTCGATTGTCCACATGAAACCGGGCAGCCACAGAACATGCGGAAGATAATGCGATCCCCAAATCGATGGATTGGAATAAGCAGACCGGTCCCGGAAAATCATTACCTTCTGTTTTTTCGGTCCTTAGAAAACCTGCGCAGTTGCGGTGTCCGCAACCACCGCAATCTAAAGGTTTATCCGGTTTTTTGGGCCTCAGGTCATTCAGACCGATCAACAAAACGGCCTGGGAATTGACGACATTGTCGGCATCGCGCTCAAAGATTTTGCTCATTTTGGTATTGTTGCCATGATTTTTCATGGCTTCGGCTAGTTCATTAAGATGATCTTCCCCGTAAACAATTAACGTTTCGATGGTGTCGTCGCCTCTTGCCTTGGGAGCTGTTCGCGCCGCTACGGCCATCGATTTTGCAATCGTTAAAACCCCTTCCAATTCTGCTTTTTTCTCTTCGATAATCGGCATGTCCATTTCTCCTAATTCGTGTAAATGGCGTTTCTACTCGATTAAGGTTTTTCCTTCACCCTTTTTAGATCCGGACTCTGCTCTATTATAAGCACATATCTTGTAAATAGGTATTACATTTTCCATTAATCCAAATGTTTCAAGTTTTTAAGATTGATTTGTAAAATGTCCCGCTGTCAGTTACGAGTTCCCCACGAGCTTGGGGATGAACCGGGGGACCGAAGATGCGGACCTGATTATTGATACGACATTGCCTTTACTGCAGAATTTTTGTCACTGTCTAGAAGCGATTTTAAAACACGGGTTTTTCGGTTTTGGTTTCCGGGTTTGGTGGTTTATATTTACCCGGCTGAAGGTTCAAGAATGTTAAAAACAGAGCGTGCCGTCCGCTTTGGCGGTAAGATCAATTAAGTTCATGGCCCCTGCCAGGTTTGCCTGGGGAATCAGGTCCTCTGCCGTTATCTTTTTATTGGCCATCGTCTGGGTGCAACACTGAATCTCAACGCCCATCTCCAATGCCTCCGCGAGTCTCTGGGCAAGGGTAGGAACCCCGGGCACCGCTATTTCATTTTTTTCAATAGCGCCTTTAACCATTACATCAACGGCATTCTGGATGCAAAAGAGGATGGTCTTGAAGTCGGCTGCCGCGGCCAACGAAGCAAACATCAGAGCAGAACGCGCATTCGCGATTTTATCAAACCCCGAAGTACACGTCACAATAAACTGCTTTTCCGCCGTTGTCATATGCTACCTCATCTTAAAAAACAGCCCAATAGAGTCGCCTTCGACAAAAGGTGAGCCGAAGGCGACTATTTGTAAATCAAGGGTACGAAATTTGAGTAATCTAGATGCAGGTCGTGTGACCTGCATTTTTTTAAAATCCCGATCCGGTTTTATGGCATCTTGAAAATTAAGACGCTTAATGCAGCTTAAGGCTTAAACTTAGAAAGCCTTAAAATACACCTTTGTCAAACTTCGGCGGTGACATGTACTCCCAATCCTCGCCGGCCTGGATTTTTTGTGCCAGCTCAACACACTTGGCGGCATACTCAAACGCATAGGGGATCCCTGGACCGCCTGGTACGAAGCCAGCCAACATCATACCAACTGCGGCGGCCTCAAAAACCTCACCAACTGTCGCACCTGCCTTAACAGCCGGCAGGACATGGATGATGCACCTTGGTGACATGTATGCAACACCTCCGGCCATAAAGATCAATTCCTTGATTTTCCTCGATAGATTGCCATCCCCCCAAATCGATTCATAAAAATCTGCAAAGGTCTTACCCGCTATGGGGTGGAGTTGGTTGATCACCTTGAACATGCGTGGGGTAAAGAGCATATGATCTTCCATGTATTGATTTGTCTCTTCCGCTGTCATTTTTTGTTCTTCTGACATGATTTCCTCCTTTTCTGTATTTTCCGGCTTCATGGCCAGAAATGATTTAATCGTTTCTATAATTCCCATTTTTTTCTTCCTGTGCGATTAGGTTTTTATCTCTTTTCACCTCCTTTCTTGGCGGGCTTTCAGGCTATAATCTCCATTCTTTTGCCGTTTGAATAAATTTTGTAATGTTCTCGTAAGGAATATGCGGAGGTATGTCACAACCGGGCATTAGAACAAAGGCACCATCCCCACCGACAATATCGATGATCTGCTTGCAGGTGTTTTCAACCAGTTCAGCGCTTCCCTGAAGCATTACATCCACCGGATTAACGTTTCCTGCAAAACACATTTTTCCGTACAGGACCTCTTTTGCCTTTGCGATATCCGTCTTGTGATCAACACTTATGCAGCTAGCACCTGTCAACGGGAACAGGTCGAGACGGTCGGTGGTATTTCCACAAACATGTAAAAGGGTATGGACATTTTTTGATGTCGCCCAGTCCGTAAACCGCTTTAAGTAAGGCAGAGCAAACCTTTCGAACTGTTTCTTTGATATCATGTCTCCGGAAGCCGTGGGGTCGGCAAGACTGATGACCTCAAGGGTTCCGTCATTTACTATTGGTTCGTAAAGATGAATAAGGAGTTCGGTCGCGAAATCAAGAATTTTTTCAACCAGGGCAGGCCTTTTGAAAGTTGCCCTCATCATGTGTTCTTCTCCGAAGATTCTCGCGCCATTTGTGAAGGGCCCCCAGGCTGTCATGGTAACCACATACTTGTTTCCTATCGTTTCCTTTGTACGTCTCAATGCCTCAATGACAGTGCTTATGGTTTCATCCTTATCAATATCCTCTATATTCAGTTTTGCCAAGTCTTCTTCGGACCGGATAAATGCTTCCTCAAGCTCGGGCGCACCCGTTTCAGGGTATTTAACCTTACCACCAAGGGCCGCGGAGTGGAAATTGTTATACCCGGATCCTGCGTACACAATATCGCTCTGAAGCTTTTCACTCATATCTACAAGCATCTGGGTCATTTTTTCAGCATCGGTTGCAAGGCCTTCAAAAGTTGATCCCCAGTTATTGATGCTCCACATTCCGGCACCAAAAAGAGTTACCGGCATCCGCTTCGGCTTTCCCCCTTCGAAAGCCTTTAGTATAATCTCCTTTGGCCTCACAAAATCCTCCTTTCGGATTCCTTTTTAATTTTTGGTCACAATTAATAGCGTCATAGGCACCTCTCTTTTCGGTCTATCAGAATTTTTCGCCACAAATCTAATCAATTCGAAGCGCAGCGCAGATCTCGACATAGTCGAAAATCGATTGCCTATAAATAGGGTCTGACAAATCAAAATCGGTAAACTTTCTGTACCGGCTTGATTTTATGAGCAATTTAATGTTGTGAAATCTGGATATTGCCCTATTTTCAGTGATGATTAATGCCCTCTAGGATATCTATACCACAAAGTGGTGGGGATTGCAAAGGAAAAGTTATAACGCTCCGGTAAAACAGGAGGCTCGATAGCTGTGAGCAGCTTCAAAAGCGGCCGTTGAGGTTACACCTCAAAATTTACCATCATCATCGTCGTCTTCGTCCCGGCCGGTCTGATTCTTGAT
>DCWS01000064.1 GCA_002328165.1 Desulfobacteraceae bacterium UBA2156
TTTAACCAGTAGGGAATCCTTACTTTCATATCCATTAATAATCAGCAAAAAACTTGACAATGGATAATCTTTTATTATAATTAATTTTAGTATATTGAAATATAGTTTAATTTTTCAATTTTTTAATTCAACATTAAATAAAAATTAGTAACTTATCAATAAATCAGGGATAAGGAAGCACTCATCCATAAATATAAGAGATTGAAATTATAATTAATTGAATAAAGTTTTTGGAGATTCGAATAAATGAAAATCAACCGTAGCTCCGAATACATTGAAAGTTTAAAGAAACTGAATTTATCCATTTATTACAAAGGCAAAAGGATTAAGGATGTGACCACACATGCAGCAACAGAGCCTCATGTGAGGGCTGCCGCCATGACCTACGCTTTGGCCGGTCAAGAAAAATACAAAGATCTGGCCACGACGACCTCCCATCTTACTGGAAGAGAAATAAGTCGTTTCACCCATGTTCATCAAAATGTCGAGGATCTGATCAAAAAAGTGAAGCTCCTCCGGGTATTGGGCCAGAAAACCGGGACATGCTTTCAGCGATGTGTGGGCTTCGACGGAATTAACGCTGTCTATTCGGTAGCATACGAAATCGACGAAAAACACGGCACCGATTATCTGGAACGGTTTAAAAAGTGGCTGACCTATATCCAAGACGAGAACCTCATGGTTGTTGGCGCCATGACGGATCCAAAGGGAGACCGGTCCAAAAGTCCGACCCAGCAGCCGGATCTGGATCAGTATGTCCGTATCGTAGAGCGTCGAGACGACGGAATTATCATCCGCGGTGCCAAACTGCATATGACCGGAGCGGTGAACTCTCATGAAATCCTGATCATGCCAACATCGGCTATGGATGAGGCATCTAAGGACTACGCTTTTGTCGGTGCAGTTCCCATCGATACTCCGGGTATTACGATGATTTTCGGGCGTCAGGCCAATGACGACCGACGGGACCGACGGGAGAAGATCGACTCGGGCAAACCCCGTTTCGGCTCCGTTGGGGGAGAGGCGGTCATCGTCTTTGATGATGTTTTTATTCCAAATGAAAGAATCTTTCTGAATGGCGAGATAGAATTTACCGGGACCATTGTATACCGGTTCGCGGCTCACCACCGAGCCAATTATGGTGCATGCAAAACCGGGCTGATGGATGTTTTGACCGGAGCGGTGAGTTATCTGTCTCAGATCCAAGGCACCGCCAAAAGCTCGCACGTCCGAGACAAGGTTACCGAGATGATCCATCTCAGTGAAACACTCTACAGTTCCTCTATCGCTTGTTCTGCAGAAGGCGAGCCTACGCCTTCGGGTGCTTACCTAGTCGACACCATGCTGGCCAATGTCTGCAAACACAATGTCACTCGGTTTCATTTCGAAGTTGCACGTTTAGCCGTGGATCTGGCCGGTGGATTCATTGCTACGATGCCGAGCGAATATGATTTGAAAAGCGAGGAGGTGGGGCATCTGGTGAAAAAATACTTAAGTGGTGTTGCCGGTTTTCCGGTAGAAGACAGAATCAAAATCGGCCGGCTCATAGAAGCGATGACCGGAGGTACGGCCATGGTGGAATCCATTCACGGTGCAGGTTCTCCCCAAGCCCAGCGGATCATGATCTTCCGGGAAGGCAAGCTGGGTGAGAAAATAAAGTTGGCTAAAGTTCTGGCTGGAATTCCTCCTAGAAAAGAGGCCCCATCATGAAAAACTGAAATTTTTTCTAATTTTAGTGCTCTGGTTTAATAGAAAAAGAAAAGGAGGTAACAATGCCTGCGAGAAAACCTGTAGAAGCCCATTCGCTGTATGAAGAAAAAATGAATGCGGGTGACCTGGAGGGCTTATGTGATCTTTTTACCGATGATGCTGTAATCGTGCCCCAACCAGGAACCGAACCCATATCTGGAATGCAGGAAATTCGGGAATTTAAGAAAGGATTTTTTGCTCTCAATCCCACAATATCTATGGAAACGAAGTTCATTGTCGAATATGGGGATATCGCACTTTTGCGTTCAAAATGGCATTTTACGGGTACCACAGCAGATGGTGAAGCGGTTGACATGACCCATAATGGAACCGAAATTGTTCAGCGTCAATCTGATGGTAGCTGGAAATATATAATCGATCATCCATTTGGAGCAGATTGACCTGTTTTTTATTAAGCCATATATGGTAGCTGGAAACGCGAAGTTGGATGCTCATCGGGCCACGAAGATCGAAATCTTATATTGCACTGACTACTGAAATATCGCTGCTATTAGCTTGAAAATGCCCGCTTAAGATAAACCACAGAATAAATGATTCAGATAGAAATGGGCCCGCAACTAAACCATATAATGGAGTGCGAGGATAAAAATGGGATCTGAACTTTTTGACATCCCCGGGAAAGTAGCACTAGTGACGGGAGGTACCCGCGGTTTGGGGGAAGTTGCCGCTGTGGCAATGGCTAAAGCCGGCGCAGCGGTGGCGGTCTGTGGCCGCAGCCAACCGGATCTGGAAAGGGTTGTCAGACGAATTACGAACATGGGCGGCAAGGCACAGGGGTTTTTCTTGGATGTTCTGGATAGGTCCAAAGTGAATAAAACGGTTGCGGACATTTTGGACCATTTTGGTCAAATCGATATCCTTGTGAACAACGCTGGTGTCAATTATCGGGTGCCGCTGCTGGATTTTCCTGAAAAAGAGTGGGACCTTATCATAGACACCAACCTCAAAGGTTATTTCCTGATGGCACAGGCCGTAGTGCCGGGAATGCTGGCGCACGGCTACGGAAAAGTGATCAATATGAGTTCCGTACTAGGAGCTGTGGGGTTGCCCATGATGGCAGCCTATGCCTCCTCAAAGGGAGGCGTGGACCAGTTGACCAAGGTCATGGCCCTGGAATGGGCGAAACAGGGCGTGCGCGTCAACGCCATCGGACCCACTTATTTTGAGACCGAACTTGTGGCCCAAGTGCGCGATGACGCGGAGCGCTTTAACTTCATCAATGACCGGACGCCCATGGGACGCTGGGGTCATCCATCCGAACTAGAAGGCATTGTTATTTTTCTGGCGGCACCTGCCTCGGATTTTATCACCGGTCAAACCGTTTACATCGACGGAGGATGGACCGCCTGGTAGGAGACATAGATGTTAGTTCATGAAATTTTAGAAGCATCGGCCGTGCGGTTACCCGACAAAATTGCCCTGATCGAAAACGAAAATGAACTCACTTTTGCGCAGGCCTTGTCCCGGGTCGAGGCGTTTTCCACCAGACTGGCCGAGCGGGGCGTGACCAAAGGCGACCGCGTGGCCTTGCTTTTTCCGAACTGTATTGAATTCTGCATCGCCTATTTTGCGGTCGTGCGCCTGGGTGCCATTGCTGTACCTCTCAACAACCGGCTGGCAACCAAGGAGTTCACTTACATTATCAACGATGCTGGACCGAGTACCTTGGTGGTGGGGTATCAGTTCTGGGAGACTTACCTCTCCTTCAGGGAACATCTGACCCATCCATCCCAAGTGATCTACGCGGGGGATGCACCCTTAGAGGGGATCGACTTTTTGAAAGACCTGATCTCGCCAGTGGCCAATACGCTACCCGCTCCGCAAATCCTTCCCGACGATCCGGCTTGCATCATGTATACATCCGGAACTACAGGACTGCCTAAGGGTGCCGTCATGAGCCATCGCAATGTATTCACTAATGCCCGAAACTGCGGGGCACATCTCAATTACCGCGAGGATGACAAGACCCTGATTGTGGTGCCGTTGTTTCACGTAACCGGTTTGAACAGCCAACTGGTGGCTTTTATCTATGTGGGCGGCACCAGTGTCATTATGCGTGACTATAACACCGCCCGCATGATTGATCTACTAGCCAAGCACAAGGTCACCGTCACGTTCAAAGTTCCCACCATGTACACGCTTATGCTGGCCAATCCGTCGCTGGAAAATTCCGATTTATCGGCATTACGGTTGGCCGCCTATGGTGGCGCTCCCATGGCACCAGAGATTATCAAGACCTTGCAGCAGCAGTTGGACGTGAATTTTTACAATGCGTATGGGCTGACCGAAACCTCCAGTCTGACCACGGTACTGCCCTGCTGTGATGCGTTGCGAAAGGCGGGCGCGGTGGGGCTGCCCGTATCCGGTATACGGTTGCGGGTGATGACCGACGATGGTCGGGAGGTTACCCCTGATGAAATCGGAGAGCTTTGGATCAAGGGTCCCAACGTCGTCGGCGCCTATTGGAACAAGCCCCAAGCTACCGCCGAGGGTCTGGGTGATGGTTGGCTAAAAACCGGCGATTTTGCTCGCATCGATGATGAAGGCTTTGTCTTTATCGCCGACCGTAAGAAGGACATGATCAATCGCGGCGGTGAAAACGTGTATTCCATTGAAGTGGAAGCTGCCTTGCTGACCAATTCTATGGTCTTGGAGGCAGCGGTTGTGCCGCGCCCCCACACCATATTCGGCGAGACGGTGCACGCTTTTGTCGTTCCCGCGCAGCACGTCCAACCCACGGAAGAGGAGATTATCACCCATTGTGAAAAGTTAATCGCCGATTACAAGGTGCCGTCATCGGTGA
Source organism: Desulfobacteraceae bacterium UBA2156 (assembly GCA_002328165.1). Taxonomy (GTDB): domain Bacteria; phylum Desulfobacterota; class Desulfobacteria; order Desulfobacterales; family UBA2156; genus UBA2156. The sequence goes on from DCWS01000064.1 coordinate 4,574, forward strand.
CATTGGTTACAGAGTTGCCCCGGAATCCTGGCGGGAAAGTGTTGAAAAACAAATTACGGGGAACAGTGCCGCCCGGGAATGCACTTCGACGGGAATAAGCAGACGTTTAGCTTAAGAGCGCCTTCTCTCAATGTCTTCCAAAAGTCCGGCGTGTATTAACCAGTTTCCAAGCCGAAAAAGGAGGTAAAAATGACTGAAAATTCAGAAACCACGGGGACGGAATCGAGTGCCCGGGATAGGGCGGATCTGATCAAGGTCGCCGCGGTTCAGATGGAACCCAAAATATCGCAAAAAAAGGAGAATTTGGAAAAACTACTCAATTTCATAGACGAAGCTTCCAGTGCAGGCGCACGGCTAATCGTTTTTCCCGAGTGCGCCCTGACCGGTTATGTGTTTCAAAACCAAACTGAAACTGCTGAAGTCGCGGAAACGGTTCCCGGTCCCTCCACGGATATTTTTGCAAAAGAGGCCAAGCAAAAAGATGTCTACATAGTTGTCGGCATGATCGAGATCTATGGACTGAGTTTTTACAATGTTGCGGTGCTGTTTGGACCTGAAGGATTTATAGGTAAATACCGCAAGATGCACCCTTGGTTCGCGGCCGAATCGCAGTGGCCTGTCACCTTCGGCGATTCAGACCAGGGGTATCCTGTTTTCGAAACCGGGTTAGGACAAATCGGGATGATGGTCTGCTACGATGCTTGGGTGCCCGAGCCTGCCCGGATACTGGCCTTAAACGGCGCTGACATCATCGCCTTTCCCACTAATGCCGTGGGTGTACCCGCCGGCATAGCCTGTCCTGATCATATATTACAAACTCGAGCCCTTGAAAATCATGTCTGGGTCGTCGCGGCGGATCGTATCGGAACTGAACGTGGAGTTCCCTTTGCAGGGAGAAGTCAGATCATCGATGTTTATGGCGACGTGATGGTCGAAGCGAGTGAAGATAAGGAGGAAATTATATACGCTGATATCAGTCCCTCAGCCGCCACACGGGATAAAATGCTGGTACCCGATCTTCCAGCTTCGGATTTGTGGTGGATTCGGCGGCCGGATACCTATTCAAAAATAACTTCGGATAAATAATGAGGGGCGAAATAAACCTAAGCAGGTGTCGAAAAGGAGCAAGCTATGGGCAATCTAATCTGGAAACATTGGTAAGGTGTGTACAAAAACAAAGAGGATACAAATCAAACAAATAACTAGAAACTAAAAGAATTGACTAGCCCGGTAATCGTGTCATTCCTAATGTAATAGGAATCACCATTTATTTTCATTACTCAACATCGGAATTTGAGAAGTAAAACTCTTGTTGACATTGCAACAAGGGAATCCTATATTCAACCAAATTAATATTTAACCGGGTTAAGTAAATTGGATACTAGTCACAAACTGCAAAAACATATTGTGAAAAGAAAGGAGCACAAAGATGAAAGACTATGATGTAATCATTATTGGAGGGGGAGTGGCTGGTGGGTTGCCTGCTGCGGCCTATCTCCAAAAAGCTGGCGCGCGTGTTTTGATAGTGGATGCCCTTCAGGAACTCGGCCATCATGTCAAAACCAATGAAGTATGGCCCGGTGTATTGTGGACACCCTGTGCAGCCGGCAGTTTCATAGGTAATTCTCCAGCCATGGCAGATCTGGATCTGGAGAACTACGGGGTGAACTTGAAACTGTCGCCGAGAGGAACAGGGATCACTTTCCCCAACCACAAGAGTCTCTTTATCGCTCCCTATGATATTGATGGCACCTGCGCGGATATCGCCCGTTTTTCTGAAAAAGACGCCGAACGTGCCCGGGGAATTTTGGAAAGGTATGTGGAAAAGATCATCGATTTCAATGATCTCTGCTTCTATTCCATTCCCACCCCGGAAAAGCAAGAGAAGATGATTGAAATGGCGGCTTATGTCTGGGGGGTTGATGTTGAATCTTTCCGGGAAATGAATGCTTTCGAGCTTGTAGAGACAGTCTTTGAATCCGACGAGGTCCAACAGACATTCATGTGCGTGGCCGGAGTGCAAACCCTTGGAGACATTGGCGAGCCTTGTCAGGGCGCGTTTGCAGCCGTTGCCTGGATTATGGTTATCCCCGGTCAGTTGGTCGGTGGCAATCACAACCTGGCACATGCTTATATAAGAATTTTCCTAGAGCATGGCGGTACCATTTTTCGGAACTGCCCGGTGGAGGATATTATTGTCGAAAATGGCGTGGCCAAAGGTATCAAGATCCATGACGATGCCGTTGTCAACGGTGGGGAAACGATTATGGCCAAGAACGCGGTGATAACCAATGCCGGTGTTCCCGAGAGTTTCCGTATGATAGGCGAGGAGAACCTTACCAAAGCCGATCCGGCTCTTGCACAGCGAATGAAATATTGGGACATGGCCTCTCGTGCTTCATTTGTGTCCCTGTGGGTTCTGAAAGAATTTCCCAAATGGAAATCAATGCAATGGAATCCCAATATCAGCAAGATGGATTTCTTTTACAAAGGATGGGAATCCATCGAACACGGAAAACGGTGGCATATGGCTCAAAAAAGCGGTGACACCTATGGCGCGTTGGGCGGCATTTGCGAGGCCGTGATGCACCAAGTCACCGATGAGACGGCCGCCTCCGAGGAAGGATACGTATCTCTGCGCGTGGAGGAAGTGTTGCCTTTCTACTGGCGGGAACGAGGCGGTGGAAGCGGTAAGGCGGACATCGAGATGTGGGATGAAAAAAGAGACGAGATCCTGGAGAAACAGACCGATATGTTTGCTGACTTGATCGAAAACTTCAGGGATCTGATTCTTGAAAAGTACTCCATTACCCCTTTGGATTTGTGGCGGGGCGATCGCGCAGGCGTGGCTGGGAACGGCGTCGGCGGCAGTTATACGGGAAACCAGTGGATGCTGGAAAGAATGCCCTATCGGATGCCGATCCAAAATCTCTACTGTTGCAACGGTGTCTGGCCGATACAGCTGTCCTGGGGAGCCGGTGGCTACAATGTAGCCTGTGCTGTAGCCGAGGACATGGGCATTCGCGATCAATCCTGGTGGAAAGCGAAACCTGTTGAATGGACTTTGCAAAACCTTGGACGTCTACTGGTTGAAAAAAATCCTTACTGGGTTGAATAATAATCATGAAAAGGAGGTAATATACAATGACTGGAGCCCAAAACGAATATGATGCCATCGTGATTGGTGGCGGACCCAATGGACTTACTTGCGGGTCCTACCTAGCAAAGGCCGGTGCCAATGTTTTACTTTTAGAAAAAAAATGGGAAACAGGTGGCGGGCTGGCTACCGATGATTTTCAAACACCTTTCAGGTTCAACTTGCATGCTATTTACATGATGATGGCCGAATTGATGCCCCCTTATGATGATTTCGATCTGGCCAACAACAACGTCGAATTCATTCGCCCTGAAACCCAGATGGCGTTCCATTATGACGACGGAAAAGCCTTGGTCTTCTATACCGATCCCAAAAAATCGGCGGAGTCCATCGCAAAGTTTTCGACTGAAGATGCCAAGGTCTTCGAAAAAATGTATGCCGAATTCAAACAGATTTGCGATGAAATTCTGATACCTGCGACCTATGTGCACCCTATTCCGGCTCTTGACAATGTTGAACTCCTTGAGGAGACCGAACTGGGAAAACGCTGTGTCGAGGTTTCGGAACAATCCCCGGAGTCGATGCTGGACTTTTACGGTTTCAAGGACCCAAGGGTGCGGGGGGCCCTTTTGTATATCTCAACTATGTGGGGTTTGGATCCTGACTCCACTTCGGTGGGATATATGATCCCGTTATATGTTTACCGGATGTTGAACGCATCGATCGTAGCCGGTGGGTCGCATACACTTTCGTCGGCTTTGAACACTCCTTTCAAGGCAAACAAAGGACATATCATCGAATGTGCGGACGTAACGAAAATAATCGTGGAAAACAATAAAACCAGAGGGGTGCGCCTAGCAGACGGTCGCGAATTTTTTGGCAAGGTGGTGGTCAGCACGCTCAATCCGGAGCAAACCTTCCTAAAGTGTATCGAGGAAGAAGAGATCCACGATGAAGACGTGGTCGACGCCGCTAAACTCTGGAAATGGGAGGGTCGCAGTTTTTTTACTGCCCATTTCGGGATTAAGGGCAATGCACCGGAATTTAAGGCGGCGGCCTTCAATCCCGATGTCAACATTGCCTTAGTACATGTTTTTGGCTTTGAGACGGAAGGGGATGTTAAAAGGCACATCGCCGAAGTGAGTGAAGGCAAGGTCGGCAAACCCGCAGGCCACTTCACCTGTACTACGCAATTCGATCCTTTCCAAGCCAGCCCGGGCCCATATGGACCATTGCATACGTTGCGGTATGAAACATGGGCATCCTATGAGATTGACGGCAAACACTGGGATGAAATGAAACACGATTACCGGCAACAATGCTACGATATGATAGGGCGATATTCAACCAATCTTGGTGAGGCCAAGCTTTTGTTCAAGTTTGCCCACAGTCCGCTAGATATAGAAAGAAGACTCCATACCATGAAAAAAGGTTCAATCAAGCATGGGGAGTACGACGCCCTGCAAATGGGCTACCTCAGGCCCAACGAAGACTGTTCCAGGCATCGCACACCGATTGAAGGATTGTACCTCGCCGGGGCATCCAGTTATCCCGGCGGAATGATTCTTCTGGGATCGGGATACCTGGCCTCCAATGTTGTCGCCGAGGATCTGGGGCTCGATAAATGGTGGACACCGCCCGATTATATCGGCAAGGCCCAGGAAAAAGGATACATCCCGTCTTAACTCTTGGCTACTAAGTATGGACCGGAAACGGCCGGATTTACCCGGCCGTTTCGCCCTATCCTTAGCCTAGATTATTTTTAGTTCAATGCAATAAAGCATTGGTAACTTGCTCTCAATGGAGGCAACCATGCAGTGTGGTTCAACAGGTTTAGGCAAAAAATCACTCAAAATGAGATTGGCTAGTAAGAATGAAATTACCAAGCTGCCGCCCACCAAACCGCCAGAGGGGTCCCTTATCATGTACTGCAAAACGTATGATCCGGTCAAGTGGTGCATATGGATAAGCGTTGAGCCTGAAGATCTATGGGATGTGATCAAGATTGCATTTAGCAGACAAGCTATCGGTATGGTCATCAAGACAATGTTCGGGAAGATTTTGCCTCTAAAAAAGGCCTCTAAAGAAGATTTTCAAATGATGGCATCCCTGAAAAATCGGTAAGCTTCATCTTAACGAAAAACCAGTACATCTGTAATCTTCACTGGCGACAGTTTAATATAACGAACGTCAAAGAGAGCATGGGAATAACTCCACTAATGAAAGAAAACAAACTGGTGGGAATTGTGACTGATCGCGACATTCTTTCGTCAGCCCCGTCACATGTGCTGAGCTTCGATGAGAAAGAGCGGAAAACTGATGCCAGAGCTTTATGAATTAATGACTAAAATCAAGCTCAAGGACATTATGTCGCGTAGCCTGAGGACAATCTCGGTGGATGACTCAGTGATCACCGCTGCTCAGCTTCTGCTCACCCACAAAATTTCCGGATTACCGGTCCTGAGTAAACAAGGCCTCCTGATCAGTATCATCTCCGAAGGCGATTTATTCAAGGCCCTTGTGGATTTCTCCTGCCCGACCAGTCCGGCAACATCAAGGAGGTAGCGGATATCATCTGGGCACACTGCGGCCGTATGGCCAGTATAATGACCTCCATCACCAACAAGGATGGGGGTGAGCGTCAGGTGATTATAAGGATCGCTGATCAGCCGGTGATTGATCTGGACGCCATGCAAAAGGACTTGGAGGAGAAGTTCACCATGTTGTTCCGAGTGGAAGATCGGATAGAATAGCCGTGTATTTTATTGTGGTCCTGTCTTGAATTTGGAAGAGGCTCGTTTTTCTCAATACCAACCACCACATACGATCGACGAAAGGAGACCATCATGAGTGCAGACATAGAGACCCGTATCGATCAGCTGGAATCGATCCATGCGATCAAAAACCTCAAACACACATACATGGCCTATTGCGATTCAGGCTACCCTCCGGTGAAGCTCGGCCCTCTGTTCACCGAAGAAGCGATTTGGACCAACGCCGAGTTCGGCCACCATGCTGGGCGTGCCGCAATCGAGGAATTTTTTGGGGGTGTTTCGGCTCAGATCGTCTTTGCGGCCCATTTAGCCATGAATTTCATTATTAACGTGGATGGCGACAAGGCTACCGGTAAGTGGCGTTTGTTAATGCCATGTACCTTTATGGAAGACGGAAAGAAAATCAGCCGATGGATCCTCGGCGATTATGACGAGTTTTATGAGCGTCGCAACGGCAAGTGGCTGTTCAGCAAGATTGATTTTGTGGTCAACTTCAATGTTCCGTCTCTTGAGAGCTGGGCCGGAAGCGAAGCCGTTCGGGAAGCCTGAACAGATCCGTGGAACATACAGGTCGTGGGCGACGCCACGGGAGGGGAGTTGACCACAGATCTTGCCTGTCATCATTCAGTCGACGCCGAAAAGGAAGTGTGGCTGATTTAGACCGATGTGGAAGGAATTACCAAAATATAACACCACCCAAAGGGTGTAAAATCTTGTCTTCAAACTTCGGATGCGCTCCACATAGCAGGTGAATATGGTCGTTATCGCAACCAATGACTTCCATATCAATTGAGTCTCGGTTTGCAATCCCTTCAGAGGCTTCTTTTATTATTTCTTTTTATTAAAACACCCAGGAAAATTTTGTAAACAGAGTGTGTCCCTGATCAGAGGAAGTGCCGAAACGAATGTGGCCGCCAAA
>DCWS01000067.1:0-32294 GCA_002328165.1 Desulfobacteraceae bacterium UBA2156
CTAAAAGAAAAGGCCAAGGGGGAAGGACTGTGGAATCTTTTTTTGCCGGAGAGCGAATACGGTGCCGGGTTGACCAATTTTGAATACGCGCCACTTTGTGAAATCATGGGGCGCTCGCCGATGGCACCGGAGGTGTTCAACTGTTCTGCACCGGATACGGGCAACATGGAGACCCTCGTCCGGTACGGCAATGAGGATCAAAAAAGAAAGTGGCTCGAACCGTTGCTGAACGGTGAAATTCGCTCTGCTTTTTGCATGACCGAACCCGACGTGGCGTCCTCGGATGCCACGAATATCCGGGCGAGCATTGTCCGAGATGGCGACGAGTATGTGCTGAACGGAAATAAATGGTGGGCCTCGGGTGCCGGGGATCCCCGCTGCAAACTCTTTATTTTTATGGGCAAAACCGATCCCGACGGCCCGCGTCACATGCAGCAGTCGATGATATTGGTACCGGCAGATGCTCCTGGTGTCAAATTCGTCCGAACGCTTCCGGTCTTTGGTTATGATCATGCCCCCCACGGTCACGGCCACATCATATTCGAAAATGTTCGTGTGCCGGTCTCGAATCTCCTGTTAGGCGAAGGGCGAGGCTTCGAGATCGCCCAGGGGCGTCTTGGACCGGGTCGAATTCACCATTGCATGCGAATCATCGGTGTGGCTGAACGCGCGCTCGAAGAACTCTGCGTCCGCGCAAAATCCCGTGTGGCGTTCGGCAAACAAATTCTAGAAATGGGTTCAGTCAGACAAGATATTGCCAGGTCCCGCATCGAAATCGATCAAGCACGGCTGTTGACAATGTACGCTGCACATATGATGGATACGGTCGGTAACAAGGTAGCCCGGGCGGAGATTGCGATGATAAAAGTGGTCGCACCGACAATAGCTCTCAAGATACTCGATCGGGCGATCCAGGTGCACGGCGGCAAGGGTGTGTGCGAGGACACCGGGTTGCCTGCAGCATGGGCCGCTGTCCGAACATTGCGTCTGGCAGACGGGCCCGATGAAGTCCATTTGGAGACGATCACCAGATTGGAGTTGCGGAAGCACACATGAACTCTAGCAGAGAGATCACACCGGTGCGGCCTGCTCACAGTTTTGATGAAAACAGTCTTGCCACTTATCTCAAAGCAAATATCAACGGCTTTGCAGGAACACTCCATGTCAGTCAGTTTGAATACGGGCAGTCAAATCCCACCTTTCTGCTGTCGGCTGGTGGAAAAGAGTATGTGTTGCGTAAAAAGCCGCCCGGGAAGCTCCTCCCCTCAGCACATGCGGTTGACCGTGAACACAGAATTATCAATGCCCTTAAGAATACAGACGTACCGGTCCCCGAAACATGGATGCTTTGCGAGGATGACTCGGTTATCGGCACGCCCTTTTATGTCATGGAACGGGTGGCAGGAAGGATTTTCCGAGAGCCTGTCGCCTCTGAAGCTTCAGACGCAAAAGAGCGTTCGGCCATCTTCGATGACATGAACAACACCCTTGCCAAGATTCACCTGGTCGACTGGGAAACGCTGGGGCTCACCGATTACGGTAAACCGGGCAACTACATGGGCCGTCAGGTCGGGCGATGGACAAAGCAGTATAAGGCTTCGAAAACCGACGATATCGAAACCATGGACCGTCTGATTAAATGGCTGGAGAATAACATACCGGTCGATCATACCACAACGGTCGTCCACGGCGACTTTCGCCTTGAAAACCTGATCATCCATCCATCTGAACCCCGTGTGGTTGCTGTGCTCGACTGGGAACTATCCACGCTCGGTCATCCCCTAGCAGACCTTGCCTACAATTGTATGAGCTATCACATACCCAGCATGGAAGGAAGGCTTACCGGTTATAAGGACCTGAACCTCGCGGAGCTGGGCATCCCCGAAGAAACCGATTATTTTGCGGCGTACTGCCGCCGTACCGGGTGGGGCAACATCCCCAACTATCAGTTCTTTATGGCTTTTAGCATGTTTCGTCTTGCCGCTATCGTCCAGGGTGTTTACAAGCGTGGAATCGACGGTATTGCCAGCTCCGACCACGCGAAAGCCTATGGTGAATATGTACGGTTTCTAACGGACTCGGCGTGTCGGATTATCTCGAAAAACAAGCCGCGCTGATCTGCATGATCCCTTTCAATCACCGCATCAAATCGCAACCGGGAGATGAAACTTGCATCAAGGGGAAAAACTCCCCGGGCGGCATTGCTGGATGGAATACCTCCGAAGGCATTCAACCGAGGTCGAGTTTCATTTTATCCAATTTGTTGGTTATCGATTCGAGTTTATTAAAGAGAGAATCAATTGTTTTCTGTCTGCCGTGAACTGATTTGGAAAGTTCTGCAATCAAAGCGCTGTCTTGAGACTTGGAAGCTTTGATTAAATCCGCGTTAAGGGTTTTCAGCTCTGATTCATGTAACTCAATCGTTTTCTCTATTTCGGATATCTGTCTTTCCGTCGGCTTTAAAACCTTATTTCTTTCCTGTTGAATTTGAGAGCGACGCTGCCTACGTTGTTTTTTAGAGAGTTTTGTCTTTGCCGGTTTGACTTTATTTGAAGGAATTTTTTGAAGTTCTTCATCACCCCATCCCCCTTTATCCAGAAAGTCCTGATAACTATTTTCTTGGATGCTAATCCTGTCATCTTGAAAAACGATGAGCCTTTTGGCTAAAGCATGAAGGAGCATTTCATTGTGGGTAACCATGATCACGGCTCCCTCAAAGTTGTCCAGGGCCGTAACAAGAGCATTGCAGGAGGACATATCCAGATGGTTGGTTGGCTCATCGAGCAGCAGCAGATTAACCGGCTTTGCAAGTAGTTTTCCAATCAAAACTCGGCTTTTTTCGCCGCCAGAGAGAATCTTTATTTTTTTAAGCGCAAGATCCTGTTCAAACATCATTGTTCCACAAATGTTTCTTGCTTTTTGTTGCCCCCCATCTTTATTTTCGATCATTATTTCTTCAAGCACCGTTCTTGAGTCTTCAAGATTTTTAATGTTGCTCTGCTCATAATAACCGATTGTTGCAAGCGGATGGTTTAACATTTCACCTTCATCCGGTTTTTGATTACCGGATATAATTTTTAATAGCGTTGTTTTCCCCTTGCCATTTTGTCCGATAACACAAATTTTGTCTTTGGCACCTACGGTTAAATTAAAATTTTTGATCAAAGGATGTTGAAGAGTGTATGAAAAAGATACATTTTTAACGCTCATTACATATTTTCCACCCAGGGGTTTGTTGGTGAATGAAAGGTTAAGCGTTTTCAACTGATCGAGCTTTTCAAGATTTCTCATTTTAGAAATGGTTTTTATTCTTGATTGTACCATACCGGCAAGCCTTGCCTTTGATCGGAAGCGGCTGATGAAAAGCTCGATTTCTTTCTTCTTTCGAACCTCGTTAATTCGTGTTTTTTCAAAAATTTCCTCTTCCTTTGCTGTTTGCAAATAAAACTTCTCCGTATTACCTGATAGTTTAGATATTTTCTTTCTGTGAATTCCCATGGTGTGGGTCACGACTTTATCCATAAAGCTTCTGTCGTGGGTGATCAGGATGAGTTCACCGGGCCAGGCGGAAAGGAATCTGGCAAGCCATCTGATTGAGGTAATATCCAAGTAGTTGTTCGGTTCGTCAAGAAGGAGCATGTCCGGCTCCGAGACAAGAACCTTGGCCAAATTGAGACGCACCTGAAAACCGCCGGAAAGATTTGCAGGGTCTGTTTGCATGTCTTGGCTACTAAATCCAAGTCCGAATAGGATTTTTTCTGCTTTCCAAAAGTACTTAGGATCTTTTTCCCGAAGCCCGAGGGCTGCTTCGAGCAAAACAGTTTTTTCCGTGATTTTAACTTCCTGTTTGACATGGCCAATCCGATAATTTCCTGGCATGGTGATTTTGCCGGCATCAGGGATCTCTTCTTTGATGATAAGGCGAAAGAGTGAGGTTTTCCCATGACCGTTATTACCAATTAAACCGACTCTTTCCTTTCTGTTTATTTTAAAACTAACTCGATTAAAAAGTTCTTGTCCGCTATAATTTTTTGATATATTTTCAAAAATAATCATTTTATTAATCAAGAACCTAAAGTACGCCGCAGCCTCGATTGAGAAGGAGCTTTGCTTTTGCACCGACAAGCTTCATGGAATGCCTTCGATGCTTGGTTTCAAAATGACAGTTTGTTGCGAGCCTAATTGAATTCAGCGGTTAACCTAGGGAAGGGTATTGTAAAAATTCTGGTAAAGCAAATCCTGCACATGCTATCATAGAGTAACGACCCGTACGCCGGGCATTTTTTCTATATGTTTGCTGGATTATATAGAAGAAAAAAATATTCAGCAAAAAAAATTTAGCCCGACTAGGTCAACTTAAAAACAGAATGAACTCTTACAGCGGGTTGGTTTATCGAATTTAATAAATAGTAAGATAGTGGAGAAAGCAAACAATAATTTGATTTATGCCGAATAATCTGCTGTGTCTATTTACTATTACTTGATATTTTAAGTACTTACACTTTCAAAGTGGTAAACATGGGTTATAAGCAGTCTTTTTTATTTGGTATTTGGGATTCACAGGGGACGAGGCTTTGGCAGGGCCCGCATCCATATCCATCAAAACCATAACTTGATGTCACATAATCTTTGGTAACCGGAAAAAGGTGTCTGTAGCATACTGCCTTATCCTTTCTCGATTCTGTGATGGCTCCCACCGGGCATCTTGAAATGCACTTTCCACAGATACCATCGGTAAAATAAAGACAGTACTCGGTGTGTTTGGTGCAGGGCTTGGGGGTGGGTGGAACCTGGATTCGAGCGACAACCGAACCGACACGCATCGCCTTTCCCACGGATGTTATTAGGCCGTCGCACATGCTGCATGTCGCTCGGACCATGTAGAGGCAATCCCATGCTATGGCGAGATTCTTATGCTAAATTGGGGAGTGAGTGTAGGGACAATCGCCTTGTAGTCCTCTGATTCTAAAAATGACTGTAAATACTTGCGGAGGTTTTCATTTTTTCGATGAGACCCTTAATTGCATCTTCAATCCATTTTGAAGATTTTTTCAATCGATTCATGTATGAAGTTGTCTCCTACCCAAATCGAGTCAAAACCCGATTGGATGTTATTCGTTATCAGTTATTGGTTTTGGCCAAGATTTGGTTATAGGGTTTATCCATTTGCAAGGTCACTTCCCTTTATGGCAAACCATAGGGTGCCGGCGATCCCACAGCCAAAAGCGACCAAAAAGTTCGTGGACGGTCCGATTTGCCATAAGAAAGCCCCGCCAAAAGCGGCCACGGATACAAAAACATCACGCAGAAGATAATAGGTACCAAACATGCCCGCCTTCATTTTATCGGGTGAAAGATCCAAAATCAGTGCTTTTCGCGTTGGTTCACCAAATTCCTTCAGGCCCCTTAATATGAAAGCCAGAACAAGCCATTCAAAGGATCGGCAGAATAAGAGCATCAAAGGGAAAAAGGTAAAAAACATAAATGTAATGACAACAAACGGCTTCTTGTGACTTTTGTCTGCAAAATATGCCACCGGGATATATATCAGCATGGCAGTGGTCATTTCAATGCCGGTCAACAGACCGAATTGCAACGCCGTGACCGGCTCGGCAATAATCTTCATGGACCAAACAACAACAAACGCATAGGGTATCTGTTCACAAAAACGTACCAAAATATCGGAGACGAGCAGCTTTTTCAAAGACGAGCCGATATGGGGAAGCATCTTTAAAGGATTTTTTTCAGGCGCATTGTCGGGCTGACCATTTAATTTTTCAGGCTGTTTCTCTTCAATAAACCTTTGTTGAAGTATTAATGCAACTCCGGCGAGTACCAAGGCAAATATAAAGGCGATGCGTACGCCATCCTGTTCCCCCCAAATACCGATGCATATCCCGCCTAAAACCGGCCCGAGGGCCATCGGAATTCTGCGGACAAACGAATTCATGCTTACACCCATGGTTCGCTTATCGGTTGGGAGAACACGGGCGATGAGGCTCATGGTCGCCGGAAGCGATATCGCACTCCATGATAAAAAAAGGACGGCACCTGCCAAAACCGCCTGGAATTTGGGTATGACAATCACGATTAAAAACCCGCACATGGCGATGAAGTTGAAAACCATCAAAGCGCGTTTAGACCCGATTCTGTCGGAAAGATAGCCTCCTGCAAAAGCGTACAGGGCTGATAACAGATTATCGAGGCCGTTGAGGATTCCCACCGACAAGGCGCCGCCGCCGAGCGCGATGAGATAAATCGGCAGAAACCGCTCCGCCATTCTTTCGCCCATCCCAACCAGAATCACCATGCACAGCATCCCCACGGTGCTCCTTTGCAGGCCTAAAAAACCCGGTATTTTCGAAACCCGCTTTTGTAAAGAACGGCTCATGATTCACTTTTTCAGCTTTTCTAATCCCTGAATTAAAACCCTAATCGAGTCAAAACTCGATTAGAAGTTATTCGTTATCATTTATCTGTTATTGGTGTTGAAAAAGAATAAACAAAACGTATCGTTCAAGTTTCGCACCTTTGGTTTTGGAGAGAGCCGCATGCGGCGGAGCGTGAAGGCGATGCTCCGGTGACTTTAAATATACCGATTCGGCCATAAAGGGTCAACTGCAATCTCGGACCTGCAAAACAGGCCTATCCCCTTAATACAACCGGTTCTTTTTTAAAGCGAATACCCTCTTGAGGCAAAGGGTAAATAGAGATTGTTATGGAAAAAACGACTTGAACTTGTTAAGATGTATGATTAGTCTTAAAAATATCGATATGATGAAACGGTTTTATGAGGGACATCATGGTCGGCAAATTCGATACCGAATATCAACACCATAATCGGCTGGGCCTCCACATTTTCTCAAATGAAGACCTACACAAGATCCACGCTGCAACTTTGGAGGTTCTGGAAAAAACAGGTATTTTTGTTGAAAATGCGAACGCCCTGGAACTGTTTGAGCGAGGGTATTCAGGTGGTCGATCTATATACCGGCAAGCACAGAACGCCGATCAAATCGGATCTTGTCAATGTGTCCAGAGTCGTCGATTTTCTCAGTGACGTCGATATTTGTGAAAAGACACGCACAGGCCTTATTCCAGCGTTGGCAAGCGCCAACCTAATTTATGGTTTGGGGATACTCGAAAGCGGCATCACATTTGGTTTTGGCCAACTGGTTTTGGATAATGAATTTGCACGGATGATCAAACATACGCTGACGGGAATTCCGGTAAGCGACGAGAGCTTGGCCGTCGATGTCATAAAAGAAGAGGGGCCCTTCCGGGACTTTTTAAGCCATGTCAGTACATTTAACCATATGCGATCGCAATCTCGACCCCGCCTAGTAGACCGTAGAGCCTGGGAGGACCGGTTGAGCTTCGGCGAAACCGATTTGTACCGGCGACCGACCGACCAAGCACGACACATCGTTAACACCCATCGGCCGGAACCGCTCCCGGATAATGTCTTTTCAAGACTCAGATCCATCGTTGAGATAACGGAAAAGGAACTGAGAATTTAATCCCAATTGAGCAAAAAAAGCCTTAACTGGGGGGTTTTTAGTTAAACGGACAACATCTAATCGAGTTTTGACTCGATTAGAGTTTTGAAAAAAGTTGGGAGGGCTGATGAAAGAGACTATTTCAACCCGGATGGGCGATGGACAGCGCGTTTTTATGTCGAAAACAGCAATAAAAGAAGATCTGTTAAAAGGCACAAAAGATGCAGCTGAAAAAGGGAGTATCCCTGAATTGACGCCGGACGATCTTGAACAGCTCTTTGACATTATTGCGGAACCATCGAGGGTGGTCAGTGTTTCGCCGGGTAGCGAGGTGATTGTAACCGACGATGGTTGCAGCATGAGCTTCTATTCTGTGCAGGATAGCGGGGGCGTGGGTATTCCGTTGAGCCGTTTACAGGCGGTGCTCACCCATGAGCGGGCCTGTGCTGCCGATACCACCTCCATCGGTCATGGCGATTACAGTTTTAAACCAATAAAACCGATCATTAACTATGAAACACATGAATACTATAACGCTTCAATGTTGACCACGGTACCGCTCTTTTATGGGGCCCAGCCGAATCTGGGTCTTTATTTCCGTCCGGACGGTCCTTTCTCAAACCCTTGGGAATTGATGAAGCAAGGGGAGATCGAGGCATCTTTTCAAGCACAGGAGGCAGCGGCAGAGAAACTGACCCGTGATATCGTTTTTGTTGGGAAGAAACTTTCCGAAGTCGGTTGTGAGGGTATCAATCTCGATACAGCCGGATCGGCGGGTGACGTGGACTTTTATGCCGCTTTACAAGCCGTGGTGGCACTAAAGCAGGCTGCTCCGGAGATGGGAGTGGAATTTGGCTCTTCCGGAGAATTTATTATGGGGATGCACGGAGAGATTCGATTTGACGGAAAACAGGTCGCCGGCATGTACCCCCATCAACAGGTTAAAGCGGCTGAGGCAGCGGGGGTTGACATTTATGGTCCGGCAATCAACACCGATACTGCCAAGTCCATCCCGTGGAATCTGGCCCGTGCTGTGACTTTTGTTAAACAGACAGTTTCCGTCGCAAACATACCTGTCCATGTCAATGTCGGTATGGGTGTCGGGGGAATCCCCATGCTCGATGAACCCCCTATTGACTGTGTGACAAGGGCTTCGAAGGCATTGGTGGAGATCGGCAAGGCGGATGGATTGTAGGTCGGCGTCGGTGATCCCTTTGGTATGCCGATTGCCCATATTATGGCGTCAGGTATGGGAGGTATCCGGACCGCCGGAGATCTGGTGGCCTGGATGCAGATTACCCGCAGGATGAAAATTGCCGAGGCCAAAAATTACGTGGCAGATCGACTGGGTGTAAGCCTTCTTGATTTAACCGATGAAGCGGTGATGCGCGAGATCAGAAACGACCTGGGCATCGGGACAGTCGCGGCAACGGCCAGCGGCCCAAAGGGGATACGGGCCAAGCTAAAGGTCGCGGAGTTACTCGATATTCAGATCAATTCGGTTACACGGTTTCAAAAGCAGATCGTGTCCTGACACTTTAAAAACATTAGCTCACTTTTCCGGTTTGTCCGGGTTTTAGGTAAAAAATGGACTTGTATTACACGCTGGCCATTCTTGTAACTCTGACCGCTCTCTTCGGCTATATCAACCATAAGTTTTTGGGGTTACCGGTCACAATCGGTGTCATGCTGATCGCCCTTATCCTGTCCCTGGTAATCATCCTCCTCGGTATGCTCGGTTTTGGTTTGGAAGCATATGCCAACAGGGTGCTGAGCCGGATTGAATTTGATCGAACCCTGCTCCACGGCATGCTCAGCTTCCTCCTTTTCGCCGGTTCGCTACATATCAACATAAACGATCTTGCTGAAGGCAAATGGATTATCGGTTCCCTTTCGACGGTTGGTACACTCTTATCCATGTTCTTTGTGGGGACCATAGTATGGTTGATTCTGACAGTATTAAAGATTCCCCTTTCTTACATTTACTGTCTGCTCTTCGGTGCCCTTATCTCACCGACAGACCCCATTGCGGTCCTCGGGATCCTTAAAACCGCCGGCGCACCCAAGAGTCTGGAAATAAAGATTGCGGGAGAATCTCTTTTTAATGACGGCATCGGCGTTGTGGCCTTTTTAATCCTTCTGGAGATTGCCCTCGGAACCCACCCTGTTTCTGCCGGCCACGTCGGCATGCTTTTTTGTCAGGAGGTTATGGGTGGCGCTGTATTGGGGTCAGCCATCGGTTTTATAGCCTACCGGATGATAAAGAGTGTCGACAACTATCAGGTGGAGTTGATGATAACACTTGCCCTGGTAACCGGCGGCTATGCACTTGCCCGCGCCATCCACGTTTCCGGTCCAATCGCCATCGTGGTGGCCGGGCTTCTTGTGGGTAATCAGGGCCGTCTGTTAGCCATGTCGGAGAAAACGCGTGACCATCTCGATCTCTTCTGGGAGTTGATCGATGAAATTTTAAACGCGGTGTTGTTCCTGTTGATCGGTCTTGAGGTGCTGGTGCTGACTTTTCCGCGATATTCCGTGTTGGCCGGTCTCCTTGTCATACCGACTGTACTTATGGTTCGGTTTGTCGTCATCGGTTGTCAGGTGACACTGCTACGTCCCATACAGCGATTTAACCCGGGCGCCATAGTAATCATGACCTGGGCGGGTCTTCGGGGCGGTATTTCAGTGGCACTGGCGTTGTCTTTGCCGACTGGATATACGCGCGAGATCATCCTAACGATCACCTACGCAGTAGTTATCTTCTCTGTTCTCGTCCAGGGACTTACCATTGGAAAAGTGGTGAGAAAACAGACCATGAAAAACAAATGACTCGAGTAGCGATCGAGAGTGAATCGCCGATGTAAATCCCAAAGGCTTGCCTGTAAAACTCAATTATCCCGGGTACGCCAGATAAAGTCCAAAAACACGGCATAATTGCGGGTCAAAGCGCCAAGATCATCTTTCAATATCAAGAAGTTCAATCTCAAAAATCAGCACTGCATTTGGACCGATCCTTGGGCCGGCGCCCTGTGAACCATAGGCTAGCTCAGGTGGTATAAAGAGTTTATATTTACTACCCACGTTCATAAGTAAAAGTGCTTCAATCCACCCCTTAATCACACCGGTAACAGGAAATAACGCCGGTTTTCCTCTTTTGTAGGAACTGTCAAATTCAACGCCATCGATTGTGGTTCCTCTATAATGTACCTTAACCTTATCGGTTTTTTCTGGCTTGGGTCCGTCGCCCTGTTTCAAAATCAAATATTGTAGACCGCTCTCAGTTGTTACTACACCTTTTTTCTTTCTATTTTCTTCCAGAAATTTATTTCCCACCTCCATAGCCTCCTTTGCCAATAATTTATTTTTTTCGCTCTGCCTTTTATTCATTTTTGCCGAAAATTTACGCATGACGGACTCAGACTCTTCTTCAGCCACTCGGAGCGTCTTTTTATTGAACTGATCCTTTATGCCGTCTATCAACATATCGAGCTCAATCTCTTCTTTGAAATTCTCTAGTGACTTCGCTATATTGGTTCCGATAATATAGCTTACTTTATTCTTATGCTTTTCAAATGGTTTGGCGGTTTCATTTTCAGCAAAAGCGTCGCTATTGTTGATGAAAAGAAACAGACTACAAATATATATTGAGAAAATAAAATTAGTTTTCACAAAAAGCTCCTCTCTTTAAATTTAGGTAAATGCCTGCTCCGAAGGCGGAATGTGCGCTCGCTGTCTCGGTTCAAGGATTGGCCTAATCCTCAAGCATCCAGATCGGTATCCACACACCGATTTCCTTTCCTATAGGCTCACTGTAGAAAGTGGCTACTTTTTGGGTACGGTTCCGTATCGCAATTTTTTGGGTTGCGATATTATCCTCACCGCTGATGGAAAAAAGTTTCCGATCGTCGATCCGTACGGTCAGCCCTTCTAAGAGCTTGATGCTGATACCCAAACCTCGATATTCCGGCCGGGGTCGCTTCAAACTTGCATTTCCCACAATCAAACCCTCTTCCTCGGCATATTCGACTCAAAAACACCCTCTATAGATTGTACCTCTCCCACTTGGTGTCTACCGAACTACCCGCTTCGACCATACGACAAATTGCATCCAAATATCCGGGTAACAGGTCTTTTGGCTCAACAAAATGGTAAGCTAAATTTTGGCCCAGTGTATAGACCGAATCTCCATCATCCCGCACCCGTCCTCACAAAATTCTCTTGAGGCCGTATCTGTTTAGGCACAACAGCAGATATACCGGATCGTTCAAATAGTTCCAGACCGGTCGGCCGGGTAATTTAGCGATTTACTGATAGTTTGTCAATGGTGCTTCGACTCGATTGCCCGGTCGGCTTTTGCCAACTGTCCCGTGGTCTGCCCTGCCTTTTCGAGTAAAAAACCTTTACGACACGCTTCTTCGGCCGGAACGCCAGGGGGGGGCCATGTACGGCTGCTGTCCTTTTTTCGTTTGTTGCAAAATTGCAGATCCGTTGAAATACAGCTGGAAAAGCCGCTTATGGAAAAGATCGGAGAAACACACGGGGTGGCCTGTTTTTTTCTTTTAAAACAAGAAATTTTTAAAAAAACACTTGACACCCCCATGTTTTGCTGTTAGATCAATTTGCTTGGATTTGTTCTCCACAGATAGATAAAAATACTCAATTTTATCAGGATGTTGAGAATAAAAAATCTGTTTTAATCCGGAAAGGAGGTGAAAAAGAAGAGATCATAAAGATCTAAAGATTAAAGATTTAGGTAATAAAAAACCATGACTTTTACGTACATTTAAGGAGGAAAACCAAGATGAAGAAATTATTTATACTTTTTGTAGCCCTCGCACTGGTAGGTTTTACCGTACCAGCAATGGCTGCTAACGACCATTGGAGCTTTTACGGCAGTGCCCGTATGGGGACCTTCTATACATCGCAAGACGAGGACGCAGGCGACGATAAACAAGTGGCATGGGGGGGTCTGCAAGGCAACTCCCGTATCGGCGCCAACGTCTCGGGTGATACCGTCGGCGGTAGATTTGAATACGGTTCAGGTCCGAACCTAAGGCTCCTTTACGGTACATGGAATTTCGGTGGCGGGACGCTCCTTGTGGGTCAGACCTATGGCCCGGCGAACATATTCCAAAGCAGCCAGGTCTACGGCGGCGATGCAGGTATGCTCAACGTCGGTGGTTTCTACACCGGCCGTAATCCGCAGATCGCAGTGAGTGCCGGTGGTTTTAAGATCGCCCTGTTAACGCCCAGATCTGGGGCGGTTGGTGTTGATGGCGATAGCGATAACACGATGCCGAAAGTCGAGGGCTCGTATTCTTTTAGCGCCGGTGCGGTTAAAATCACAGCCGCTGCGGGGTACCAGACCTATGCGGTCGAGGGTTCCTCGGATGCTGGCGACTACAATGTCACTTCCTGGGTTGTTGGCGGCGGCGCTAATGTAAACCTCGGGCCGGCCTATGTCAAGGTCGGTGCCATGACCGGTCGGAATGTCGGAAACTACGGTATGTGGACCACAGGTGCCTCTGGCGCAACCATCTCCGGTGCAGCTATTGAAGATACCACTACCGTCGGCGGTATCGCCGTTGTCGGTTTCAAGGCATCCGATCAGCTGAAATTTGAGGGCGGCTATGGTTACGTAAACCATTCGGCCGACGATGATGATACAACCTCAGTCTTTTATGTTCAGGCTCCCATCACCGTCGCATCCGGCTTCTATATCGTTCCTGAAGCTGGAATGTACAATTACCACGAGGATAGTGGTAAAATGACCTATTTTGGCGCAAAGTGGCAAATGAACTTCTAATCTGACGCGATTCAGATTAGACAGTGAAAAAAACCCAAAGGGAAATTTTCCCTTTGGGTTTTTTATGATTGAGCGAAAAAAGGCTCAACTATAGTTCTACTTTGTATTGAGCTCATAGACGATGATTGTACTTTTGGGGGTGGTCATAACCATAGCCCCCTCTTTGACAACAACCGAGGCGACGAGTTCGTCTATACCGTCATTGTCAAAATCACCGATACTGAAATCGCTGATATGACCGCTTACTTTGCGCGTCGTCCACATCCGGGCAAGACCGATGCCGTCCCATGAAAGCACCATGATCCGGCCGGTTTTGAATTTCCTGAACCGCCCCAGATGCCGACCCGCCATCTCATGGTTTTTCGCAGCGATAACTTCCTTTTTCCCATCGCCATCGATATCTTGGATACGCACCCGCATCGGAAGATATTGACGCTGTTCCATCTCTTCGTGGCCTGCCTTTGGCAGGAGAAAATAGAGCATGCTTCCCCCCAAATACTCATTGTCTTTCCACTCCACCTTACCCGGCGGGTCGATCACCTGCAGATGGTCTCCCTGGTTGTAGGCGACGACCATATGCCGATCGTCGTTCATTACATCGCCGACGGTTAGCCCCATCAAATTGTTCTGTTTTAAATACAGAATTTTTTTCTCCGGAACATATGTGCCTTTGGCCCACATCATTTCGCAGAGTTCACCGCGAAAAGGGTCTCTCTGTTTTTGCCGTTGCCCGAGCAAAACGATGTCGCGCCCGGAAGGCTCAGCAACCCTGTAATACCAGGGGCTGTTGTCCACGATTTTCTTTAAATGATCCCCATTCCATTCAAGCACCATCGAGCTGACGCCTTTTCTGTGAGAATTCAGCCCGCTGACAAATATCTCGGCATATCCATTGCCGTTGATATCCGCAACATCCACGCCGATGTTGTTCCTGTACCGTTCATCTGCGGTCTCCGCGATCTTGAGAAACCGGTTGTTTTTGGACCGATAAACAAAGACCGCACGATGCGTCGTGATAACGGTTTCCTGGTTGCCGTCTCCATCCACATCCCCCAGTGCCATGCCGGTGATGTAGTGTTTAAAGTTCCGGGTCTTTCTGAATTTCATGGATAAAAGTCGAGCACCATCACCGGCGGCAAACAAAAGCTCGGAACCTGTTCTTTGATCCTGGGTTCCATCACCAACAAATCCCCCCTCAACCAGTTTTTCGGGGTGGGCATACAAGTCGGGCTGCTCGGGTTGTGGCTGTTTTGGCTCAGGTTTTAAAGCGACCCTCCGGCCCAAAACCTTCTCATTGATTTCAGTTGCAAAAAGGTTGATTTTGGGTATGATCTCGTCCATCCCCTGACTTTGGCTGAAAAATGCGTGAACCGGCTGTTTACCGGAAACATCCCCCATTTTTACATCCAAACTGACACTGTTCCCGATGATGGTCAGGCTTCCGTAGAGAACAAAATCGACGCCCAGCCTGGCACCGATATCACGAACCGCTCCTTCATCTATGGGAGATTCCCGGCCGTCAAGCGCCCTTTCAGCCTCCTCCCGGCTGATGACAATTACCTTTTTCCCCCACGAAAGCCGGGAAGCAAGCATGTCGAAAATCCCGTCTTTTAAAAAAGTGAAATCTTTTTCAGCATTTATCTTAAAAGGGATAATGGCCACCTTATACGGCTCAGCAATGGCGGTCTTCGGCCCGATTATCGTCATGGATAAAAAAATCACGGATAGGAATAAAAAGCATCTGTTTTTAAAATAACGCGATATTTTCAAGTATAACCTCCTGTTCTTTGATATTCTCGATTCTTTTAAATTAACACTCACGTTTCGCACCCCCGATGGGGCACGGTGCCGTATCGGGTGTGGGGCGAATAAAATTTTTTGGAAAAACAAAGTGGCAACCGTTGTAAATAGCGATCCATTAAGTAATCACCGTGCCCAGGAACGCGATGGTTTGGATTGTTTGGTAATATCAGTTGCTGCTGGAATGATAACTCTTAAAAAGTTTTGTGCAGTTGTTAAAGCACTCGTCACTTATTTTTTCCAGATAAATTTCTTTTTATCCTATGCCCGATGCGGCTTTCCTCAACAAATTAAGAGCAATACACAGATTAACTCTCCAGCTTTTCTTTGAGCACCTGGTTGACAATTTTTGGGTTTGCCTTGCCCCCGGTCTCCTGCATGACCCGCCCCACAAAAAACCCTAACAGCTTGGACTTCCCCTGCTTATACGCTTTAACCTCGTTAGGACAACGATCTAACACACTTGAAACCACCGCTTCGATAACAGAAAAATCCGCCACTTGTACCAAACCCTTTTCTTCGACAATTTCCCCTGGTGACTTTCCTGATCGTGCCATTTCTTCAAAAACAGTCTTGGCTATTTTACCGCTGATCGTTCCTTCATCGATCAGCTTGAGCAGCGCCGCCAGGTTTTGGGCAGAGACCGGGGATTCTGAAACCGGTTTGCCTTCAGCATTTAAAAGTCCCAAAAGGGCCCCCGTGATCCAGTTGCTCACCGGTTTGGATCGGGGAAAAATTTTCAAACAATTCTCAAAATAATCGGCCAACTCACGGGTGGACGTCAGAATACCGGCATCGTATGGAGAGAGGCTATATTCTCTGACAAAGCGTTCTTTTTTCTCATCCGGCAGTTCGGGAAGCGCGGCCTTTATGGCATTGATCCACTGATTATCGACAACAAGGGGCAAAAGATCGGGATCCGGAAAATATCGATAGTCGTGTGCCTCTTCTTTTCCGCGCATCGACAGGGTTCGATTTTTTTCCGGGTCCCACAGCCTTGTCTCCAGGATGATCCGGGCGCTGTCATGGATGGTCTCTTTTTGTCTGTTAATTTCAAATAATAGTGCTTTTTCAATATTTTTAAATGAGTTAATGTTCTTGAGCTCGGTCCTTGTCCCCAGGGTTTGAGATCCCTTTGGCATGATGGATACATTTGCATCACATCTGAAGCTCCCTTCTTCCATGTTACCGTCACAGATCCCAAGGTACCGGACAAGAGACCTCAACTGTTTTAGATATGCGACGGCTTCTTCAGCTGACCGCATATCCGGCTCGCTCACGATTTCTATGAGCGGAACACCGGTCCGATTAAAATCGATCATCGAATAAGACCAGGCAGGATTATGGCTCAATTTTCCGGCATCCTCTTCCATATGAATCCGGGTGATTCCGATTCTCTTTTTGTTTCCATTGATTTCGATATCAATAAACCCATTTTCTGCAAGCGGGAGTTCGTACTGGGAGATCTGATATCCTTTTGGAAGATCCGGGTAAAAATAATTTTTCCGAGCAAAACGGCTTTCAGGGGTGATCTGACAATGGGTTGCCACCGCCATGCGCAAGGTGTATTCAACCACCTTTTTATTGAGCACCGGGAGTACACCCGGCATACCGAGGCATACCGGACAGGTATGGGTATTGGGAGATGCACCGAAGGTGGTTGAACAGCTGCAGAATATCTTTGTATTTGTTTTCAGCTGTGCATGAACCTCAAGACCGATTACGGATTCAAATATCACTTTTTTCTCTTTATGTTATGTGTTTTTGCCCTATGGGCCCCACACAACCCGACGACCATAATCATTGGACTTATATCTTGTTACCCTGCGGAGTCAACCCCTTTTGTTTTGACAAAACATGCCGGTAAGATCTATAGAAAAGCCTCTGAATTCATACAAAAAGAGGGATGAAATGAAATTTTTCCTTTGTGTAATCGGACTGGTAATGGTCATAGAAGGGCTTCCGTATTTTGCATTTCCTGAGAAGATGAAGTCCTGGATGAATAAAATTCTCGATATGCCGGAGGGAACGCTTCGTAAGTTCGGTTTTGTGCTTATGCTCACCGGCGTGTGGCTGGTCTACATGGGGAAAAGGTAACACCTTGCACTCGCTGCATGATTACCAATATAAACTTCCTGAAAAAATGATTGCACAGGAGCCGGCAAAAGAACGGGACCAATCAAAACTTCTCGTTTTGGATCGTGAAACCGGTCGAGTGGCACATCATAGATTTCATGATCTTTTTGACTTGCTTTCACCTGCAGATGTCCTGGTCATAAACAACACCGAGGTCATCCCGGGCCGACTCGTTGGGAGGAAAAAGACCGGGGGCAGAATTGAAATTCTCCTTTTGGATTATGCAATCGCCAACAAAAAGAGGCCATCAAAGAATATTTATATATTTGATTGTCTGGTTAAGGCCTCCAATCAGCCAAAACCAGGAACACGCCTATACTTCGATGCAGAATTAAAGGGGGAAATTGTCAGTTTGCAAGGGGGTATCCATAGGATCAAGTTTTTTTGTAATGGTGATTTCAACGACCGTCTTTATCAGTTGGGGCAAATTCCGCTCCCCCCTTATATCAAACGCGGGCTTCATCGGAAATCCTGTGATGACCGTTTGGATTACCAGACGGTATATGCGTCACAAAAGGGGGCGGTGGCTGCACCGACCGCCGGGCTCCATTTTTCAAAAAGACTTTTAAAAAGACTATCATCCAAAGGGGTGAAGATCGTACCTATTACGCTGCATGTGGGATACGGTACCTTTTCGCCTGTGAGGGAAACCGATATTAGAAACCACAGGATACATTCCGAATGGTACCATATTACCAAAGAGAGTGCAGGGGCCCTAAACCGTGCAAGGAAAGATAATTGTCGAATTGTGGCCGTGGGGACAACATCTGTACGCACCTTGGAATATGCGGTCAATTTCGATGGGGAGATTGCCCCTGGAAGCGGCAGGTGTGATCTTTTTATCTACCCCGGCTTTAAATTTCAAGCGGTGGATGCGATGATTACAAATTTTCACCTGCCCGGATCAACGCTCCTCATGCTCGTTGCCGCCTTTGCGGGTCTTGAAAAACTGCTTGACATCTATCAGGAGGCAGTGAAAAAAATCTACCGATTTTACAGTTATGGCGATGCCATGTTTATTACATAAAAAAGATGTTTGCGTTTGAAATAATTTCAAAAACCGATACAACCCGTGCAAGGGCAGGTCTGATTCACACCGTACACGGCAATGTGAAAACGCCGGTTTTCATGCCGGTGGGAACCCTTGGCACTGTGAAATCGCTGTCTCCTGAAGAGCTTATCGATGCCGGGGTCGAGATCATTTTGGGGAATACCTATCATCTGTATCTCAGGCCGGGATGTGATGTCATCCGGCTCTTTTCCGGACTTCACCCATTCATGCACTGGGATCGACCGATCCTGACCGACAGCGGCGGTTTTCAAATTTTTTCTCTGTCAAAACTTGCAAAAATTGAAACGGCAGGGGTGACTTTTCAATCGCATATTGATGGATCACAGCATCGGTTAACTCCGGAAAAATCGATTAAAATTCAAAAATGCCTTGGTGCTGACATCATGATGTGTCTGGACAACTGCATCCGATATCCGTCAGATAAAAATGAAGCTGAATATGGCCTGGATTTGACTGCCGATTGGGCAAAAAGATGCAAAGCTACATGGTTGGAAGACGGACAAAATGCCCTGTTTGGAATCATACAGGGGGGGATGCACAGGGATCTGCGCGAAAAATCGGTTGACGACATTGTCCGGGTAGGTTTCAACGGATATGCCGTCGGTGGCCTGAGCGTGGGTGAGCCAAAAGATATCATGCTCGATATCGCCGGGTTTACGCTGAAACAACTTCCGGATTCAAAACCCAAATATGTCATGGGCGTGGGCACGCCTCAAGATCTTCTAGAACTTGTTTCCCTTGGAGCTGACATGTTCGACTGTGTATTGCCCACGAGGAATGCCCGAAACGGCCAGTTGTTTACACAAAATGGCACAATAAATATTTGTAATTCCCGCTTTAAACATGATACAGATCCTATCGAATCCGGATGCACATGTTATTCATGCCGGAATTTTGCTCGGGCTTACCTCCGACACCTTTATCTTGCCAGAGAGTTGATGGCATATCGTCTAAATACGATCCATAACATCCATTTCTACATTCGTCTTATGGAACAGATGCACAATGCAATCCTAAAAAATGAATTTGAAGCGTTTAAAACAGATTTTTATGAGAAACTGGAGAGGGGAATCTAACATGAAAGAAAAAGTTGAGCCGGCGCTGACCAAAATCAAACCGATTTTTTAGTATATAATTCTGAAAAAAATACCAATTTTCTGCTATGTCGGCTGCAGCTGGCCGGCAACAACGGGAGTATATGATGAGCATATCGAAGAAAATAGAAGCCATGCGGGACAAACAATCATGGGTACGGCAAATGTTTGAAAAAGGAGCGGCACTGAAGGCTCTGCACGGCAATGAGAATGTCTATGATTTGAGCCTGGGTAATCCAAGCCTTCCGCCCCCGAATAAATTCAAGGATGTTTTAAGGGACACAGTGAACTCATCTGGAAAAGGGGATCACAGGTATATGCCCAATACCGGATATCCCCATGTTCGCCGGTCTGTGGCCGCATATCTGTCCACGGAACAAAAAAGCCAGATCACGGAAAATGACATCATCATGACCTGTGGCGCGGCCGGCGCCCTCAATGTCATCCTCAAGACCATTCTTGACCCAGGGGATGAAATCATATCTCCGGCCCCTTATTTTGTAGAATATAATACATACGCAGACAACCATGGCGGCATTTTAAAAACGGTTTTAACCCGGCCGGATTTTACCCTAGATATGGATGCCATCGCTTCTGCCGTCACCGCAAAAACCAAAGCAGTCCTTATTAATTCACCGAATAATCCCACGGGGCAGGTCTATTCCGAAGATAACATCAAAGCCCTCGGGATATTGCTAAAGGACATGGGGGAGAAACTCAACCGAACCATATATCTGATTTCAGATGAGCCGTATCGTAAGATCATCTACGATGGCATTGAAGTGCCAAGCATCTTCCCGCATTATGCGGAAAGCATTATTGCCACTTCATATTCCAAGGATATTTCAATCCCCGGGGAACGGATTGGGTGTATTGCAGTCAACCCGGCAGCCACCTTCCGAGAACCGCTTTTGGGTGGTATGGCGCTGGCCAACCGGATCTTAGGGTTTGTCAACGCACCGGCGCTCATGCAACGCGTGGTGTCATCGCTGCAGGGGGAAAGCGTGGACGTGTCAGCCTATGCCGGAAAAAGAGAGCTTTTGTGCGACGGCTTAAAAGACTGTGGATATGATTTTATCAAACCCGCCGGTGCATTTTATCTCTTTCCAAAATCTCCGATTGAAGATGATGTTAAATTTGTTCATGCGCTCCGGGACCAATTGATTCTGGCCGTGCCCGGGAGCGGATTTATGGGGCCTGGATATTTCAGGCTAGCCTTCTGTGTGGAAGATCGAACAATTTTAAACGCGATTCCCGGTTTCAGAAAAACAATAGACCGTTTTAAGTAGAAAGGACCGAAAATGAAGGTACTGAAGATGGATCACCTCGGCATTGCCGTAAACAGTATTGATGAAACTAAGCGCTTTTGGGCAGATGTTCTGGGTTTGAAGTTTGAAGGATCGGAGATCGTTGAAGAACAAAAGGTCACCACCGCCTTTTTTCCGGTTGGAGATATTGAAGTGGAACTCCTGGAATCGACAGCGCCCGACGGACCGATCGCCAGATACCTCGAAAAAAAGGGGGAAGGGATACAGCATATCGCTTTCCGTGTGGAGAACGTTAAAAAAGCATTGGAAGAGTTAAAGGAAAAAGGTATAAAACTGATTGATGAAAAACCGAGAAAAGGTGCAGGTGGAGCAAAAATTGCATTTTTACACCCCCGGTCAACCCACGGCGTGCTGGTTGAGCTATGCGAGAGATAGGTTTCTCAGCGGGCACTTTTTTTCAGACTTACCCTTTTTAATCCACTGTATCATAGTTCATTTTTATTATACGAAAGGAACCAGATCATGGGCATCGTAAAAGATAAAATTGAGGACCTGCATCACCGGAGAGAAAAGGTTCTGCAAATGGGCGGTGAAAAAGCGACAGCCAACCAGAAAGGAAAAGGAAAACTGACCGCCCGTGAACGGTTAAATCTTTTATTTGATCCAGGAACATTTCGGGAAATCGATATGTTCGTGACGCATCGATGTGTCAATTTCGATATGGCAAAAACCGATATCCCCGCCGACGGTGTGATCACTGGCCATGGTCTTGTGGATGGAAGACCCTTGTTTGCCTATGCCCAGGACTTTACTTCCAGGGCTGGAACCCTGGGTGAAATGCATGCAAAAAAAATCTGCAAAGTCATGGATCTGGCACTAAAAGCAGGGACACCTTTGGTGGGAATGAACGATTCCGGAGGCGCCAGAATACAGGAGGGAATCGCTTCCCTTTCAGGATATGCACAAATTTTTTACCGAAATTCCCTTTCTTCGGGTGTCATCCCCCAGATTTCAGCGATCATGGGCCCCGCGGCCGGCGGTGCTGTCTATTCACCGGCAATGACAGACTGGGTTTTTATGGTTAAAAACAGCAGTTATATGTTTATCACCGGTCCGGAAGTTATCAAGTCGGTGACCGGTGAAGAGATTACCTTTGAAGAACTCGGTGGTGCCATGACCCATAATGAAAAGAGCGGCGTCGCCCAGTTCGCCGGTGAGACCGATGAAGATGTCATAAATCAGATTAAAAGACTCCTTTCCTATCTCCCTTCAAACAATATGGAAGATCCTCCCAAACAAGATACGGGTGATGATTCAAACCGTACGGGTCTAAAATTGGACACCATTGTTCCGGACAACCCCAATCAGCCCTATGACATGAAGGAGGTGATTCGCAGCATCGTGGATAATGGTGAGTTTTTCGAGCCGCATAAATTTTACGCAAAAAATATCATCGTATGCTTTGCACGGCTCAACGGGCGAAGCATAGGGATTATTGCAAACCAACCACAGGTGCTTGCCGGTTGCCTTGATATCGATGCCGCTGATAAAGCGACACGATTTATTCGTTTCTGCGATGCCTTTAACATTCCCATGCTCACGATTGCAGATGTTCCGGGCTATCTGCCCGGAAGCCAGCAGGAATGGGGCGGAATTATCCGTCACGGTGCAAAACTTCTCTGGTGCTATTCCGAGGCCACCGTTCCAAAACTCCTTGTTGTTACCCGTAAGGATTATGGCGGGGCTTACATTGCGATGTGTTCCGAGGGGCTGGGCGCCGATATGTCCTTTGCCTGGCCCACCGCAGAGATCGCCGTCATGGGTGCCGCCGGTGCAGCAAATATCATCCACCGGAGGGAGATCAAAGAAGCCGACGATCCGGTCAAAAAACGTGAACAAAAAATCGAGGAATACAACAATCTTTTTTTAAACCCTTACTGCGCAGCAAACAGAGGAGATGTCGATGCCGTAATTGTTCCGAGCGAGACCCGACCGCGGTTGATCGAAGCCCTGGAAATCATCTGCAACAAACGGGAACTCAGACCCCTGAAAAAACATGGGAACATCCCGGTATAAACGGAGCTCAAATGTCTAAAGAAAAAAAAACGGCCGCCGCGATATCTGCGGTAATGGCCTATATCCGAACAGAGGAAGAGCTGACCACCTTGCAGTCAATGCCCCCACATCAACAGATGCCATCCCCAGCTCAACGTCCTGCCATAGATTCGGTGAAGTTGTGGAGTATCAGCGGCAGACAGACTCAGATGCAAACAAGGATGCAGATGCAGATGAAGGCCTTTCATCGATTTAAAAATGGGAATTTGTAACCTGTAATAAGAGGAGAAGAGCAAGATGAGTGATCATAACCAAGTCAAAATAACTTCCATGAACTACAGCGAGGATAGGCCGAGCGCTAAAGATCCTGTTAAGATAGAAGATCTGACCTTTCGAGACGGGCATCAATCCATCTTTGCCACAAGGGGCCGGACCGAGGATATGATCCCGGTGGCGGAAAGGATGGACGAAGTCGGTTTCTGGGCAATGGAAATATGGGGCGGCGCCACATTTGATACCATGCACCGGTTTTTGAACGAAGACCCGTGGGAACGGATCCGGACCTTGAAACGATATATCAAAAAAACGCCTTTTTCCATGTTGTTGAGAGCCCAGAACCTGGTGGGATACAGGAATTATGCCGATGATGTTGCCACCGCCTTTGTCGAACGTTCTGTTGCAAACGGTATAGACATATTCAGAACTTTTGATGCTTTAAATGATTATCGGAACTTCGAGACGGTTGTTCCGGTGATTAAAAAGAGCGGAAAACACTTTCAGGGTTGTATCTGCTACTCGTTGACCGAACCCCGAATGGGCGGAGAGGTATACGACCTTGACTATTATATCCGGAAAGCAAAAGATCTTGAAGCAATGAATGCGGACAGTATCTGCATCAAAGACATGGCCGGCCTGATCGCCCCCTATGATGTGTATGCCGTTGTCAAAGCGCTAAAGGGAGCAGTAAAACCTCCGATTCATCTTCACAGCCATTTTACATCCGGCATGTCATCAATGAGCATACTCAAAGCTATCGAGGCCGGAGTAGATATTGTTGACACCTGTATGACGCCCTATGCGTTTCGCACGTCCCACGCCGCAATTGAGCCTCTTGTCATGGCACTGCTTGGAACCAACAGGGATACGGGGTTTGATATCAAACACCTCGGCGGGATAAACGAAATACTTGAAAGGGATATTTTGCCAAAATATAAGCATCTTCTGGATGATACGAAGATCTCGATCATCGATATCAATGTCCTCCTCCATCAGACACCGGGCGGCATGTTGTCCAACCTGGTAAACCAACTTCGGGAAATGGATGCGCTAGACAAAATCGATGCGGTTTATGAAGAGCTTCCAAAAGTCAGAAAAGATTTGGGTCAAATTCCACTGGTTACTCCCACCAGCCAGATTGTCGGAATTCAGACGGTGAACAATGTTCTCTTTGACGATGAAAATGAACGGTATAAAATGATCACCGACCAGGTCAAAGACCTCTGTTACGGGTTGTATGGAACAACGGCCATACCGATTAATCCGCAGGTGCAGAAAAAGGCGCTCAGCGGATACCACAGAGGAGAAGAACCGATCAACTGCCGACCTGCAGAGGTTTTGGAACCTGAGCTCGAAAAGGCCAAAGAGGACGTGAGCGGGCTCGCCGCAGATTTTGATGATACACTTATTTATGCCCTTTACCCGGTAACTGGAAAGCGCTTTTTAAAATGGAAATACGGCAAAGATGAAGTGCCCGACGAAGTGAAACCGAAAACCCTCGAAGCAGTGAAGGTAGAACAGAAACTCATTCAAAAGGCCAAAGCCGGTCAGTTGGTAGAAAAAAATGAAAAAGATGCCCCACCAAAAAGTGAAAATCTCAGGACCTTTAATGTATTTGTCGAGGACGAACATTTCGAAATCGGTGTTGATGAAGTCGGCGGATTATCAAGGGTCTACGACATCCGTCCGATGCCCGCACAGGAACAGGTCGTTTCTCCAATAACAGCGCCTGCACCAGCCCCACCGGTTGTTCAGGCGCCGCCGCAGGCTGTGCCCCCTAAACCTGCAGCACCCAAACCTGCTCCGGCACCCGCGGCTGCTGAAAGCGGTGACGAAACCTCGATGATCGCTCCGATGCCCGGTATGATTGTCCGATATGAAAAACAAGTGGAAGATACGGTAACCGAGGGAGAAATCGTTGTGATCCTTGAAGCCATGAAAATGGAAAATGCCCTTCCTGCGCCGGCCAATGGAACCATCAAAGAAATCAACTTCGGTGTCGGGGATTCTGTTGCGAAGAATGATGTGCTGTGCATCATTGCGTAGAAAGAAAAACAAGTCTTATGAAAATTCACGAATATCAAGCAAAGAAATTATTTAAAAAATATGGTATCCCTATCCCCGATGGTGATGTTGCTTCCACCGTTGATCGGGCAAAACAGATCGCCAATAAACTAAGTGGGTTTCCGGTGGCACTGAAAGCGCAAATCCATGCAGGAGGCCGTGGTAAAGGCGGTGGTGTAAAACTGGCAACATCCATGGATGAGGCGATTCAGTTCGCTGATCAAATTATTGGGATGACACTGGTTACCGATCAGACAGGGCCTGAAGGACAAAAGGTCAAAAAGATTCTGGTGGAAAGAGGGCTCAACATTTCAGAGGAACTTTACCTGGGTATCGCACTCGACAGGTCAAATGCAAAGATAGTCATCATGGCAAGTAAAGCAGGGGGAATGGATATCGAAACCGTCGCCGAAGAATCGCCTGAAAAGATTATCAAGGTTTTCATCAACCCGCTTTTGGGGATTTTGCCATTTCATTGTCGTGATATCGCATTCGGTCTTCAACTTTCACTTTCTGTTATGAAGTCATTTTATGAAATACTGACAAATCTCTATCGCTTGTTTGTCGATTACGACTGCTCACTTTTGGAGATAAACCCCCTTGTGACCACCAAAGAAGAGACCATGATGGCACTGGATGCCAAGATCAACTTTGACGACAATGCGTTGTTCCGGCACAAAGAGATTGTAGATTACCGGGACCCGGATGAAGAAGACCCCCTTGAGGTAGAAGCATCAAAATATAATCTCAACTATATCAACCTGGATGGCAATGTGGGGAACATGGTCAATGGTGCAGGTCTGGCGATGGCAACCATGGATATCATAAAGCTTGCAGATGCTGAGCCGGCCAACTTTCTTGATGTGGGTGGCGGCGCAAGTGAGGAAATGGTTGAAATCGGACTCAAAATCATCCTCAGTGATAAAAATGTTAAAGGAATCCTGATCAATATATTCGGCGGCATACTCCGCTGTGACGTTCTGTCCAAAGGGCTTGTTGAGGCGGCAAGAAAAACCGGCATCAATGTACCGGTCGTTGTCCGCATGGAGGGAACCAATGTCGACGAGGGGCGGAAAATCCTTTCCGAATCGGGCCTTAACCTGACCATGGCCGTCGATTTAAAGGATGCGGCACAAAGGGTTGCAAAACTGGTAACCAATGGTTGAAAATTTCTGGGGTTTCGTGCAGATAAACATGGATGAATTTAACCCAAATTGCCGGCGGCATAGTGGGCATCTTTGTTGATAAAAATACTCGATTGCTCGTTCAAGGGATAACGGGCCGAGAAGGGCAGTTTCACACGCGTCAATGCGTTGCATATGGCACCCGCGTGGTCGCAGGGGTAACCCCAGGCAAAGGCGGTCAAAAAATGGACCATACCCCTGTGTTTCACACCGTAAAAGAAGCGGTGGGTCAGACCGGCGCAAATTGCAGTATGATATTTGTACCACCCCCTTTTGCGGCCGATGCCATCATGGAGGCCGCTGATGCAAAAATCAACCTAATCGTTGCCATTACCGAAGGCATTCCGGTCCTTGACATGATGCGGGTAAAAAACGATTTATCGGGTAAACCCTCCCGATTAATCGGTCCCAATTGTCCGGGCATCATCACCCCTGGTGAGTGCAAGGTCGGTATCATGCCGAGCCCCATACACCAACCCGGTGGCCCCATAGGGGTTGTTTCCCGTTCCGGAACGCTCACATACGAAGTGGTGCATCAACTCTCCCGTGAGGGTATAGGTCAGACCACCTGCATTGGTATTGGCGGTGACCCGATATGCGGAACCAGTTTTATTGACTGTCTGGATGCATTTGAAAAAGATCCTGAAACCTCAGGAGTAGTTTTGATCGGGGAAATCGGCGGGACTTACGAGGAAGAGGCCTCGGAATTTATTGCCCAAAATATGACAAAACCGGTGGTCGGATTTATTGCGGGCCTTACCGCGCCTTCAGGACGCCGCATGGGGCATGCGGGTGCTATCATCAGCGGAGGCAGCGGAACCGCCACAGGAAAGATTGCTGCAATGAAAAAAAGTGGAATCCATGTCTGTGAAGATCTGGGCGGCTTCGGACGATTTTGCACCACGGTGTTTAAAGATGCATGAAATGGGAATCGCAATGCAAATCGTTGAGATGTCAATCGCTTCGATACCCGAAGAGATGAACAATGTGCAAGTAGAAATAATCAATCTGAAAGTGGGCAAACTCGCCGCAGTTATACCGGGAAGCCTTCGTTTCTGTTTTGATATTGTGGCAAAAGATACGCCACTTTCGGGCGCAAAACTTCACATTGAAGAAATCCCAGTGGTCGTAAAATGCAACGAGTGCAATAAAGAATCGGTTATTAAGGAGCTGTCTTTTAAATGTGAGGCCTGCAGCAGTGGTTCCACAGAGATTCTCTCTGGTCGCGAGCTGGACATAGAATCAATAGAGATTGCGGATGGATAAAATAATGCTATGTTTTTTAATTGCGAATGGTAAAAGGAAGTTACTATGGAAATAAAGATTGTTCGGAAAGTTCTGGATGTCAATGAAAAAATAGCCCAAGAGAACAGGGAAATGTTTTCAGAACAAGGCGTGTTTGTCCTCAATGTGATGAGTTCTCCCGGGTCCGGCAAAACGACGATTCTTGAAAAAACGGTCTCAAGCATCATGCCGGAAATCAATTGTGCGGTGATCGTTGGGGATATCTGTACCACCAACGATGCGGACCGGCTCGCCAGAACCGGCGCCCCGGTTGTCCAGGTCAATACCGATGAATTCGGCGGAGACTGCCATCTTGCCGCCCATGTCATCGAAAACGCAACCCGGAACCTAGACCTCGATTCCGTTCACCTTTTGATCGTCGAAAATGTTGGAAACCTGGTATGTCCCGCTGAATTTGATATCGG
The DNA here is from genome assembly GCA_002328165.1 of Desulfobacteraceae bacterium UBA2156. Classification (GTDB taxonomy): domain Bacteria; phylum Desulfobacterota; class Desulfobacteria; order Desulfobacterales; family UBA2156; genus UBA2156. The sequence goes on from DCWS01000067.1 coordinate 27,964, forward strand.
TGAAGATGCCCGGGTCGTCGTCCTCAGTGTGACAGAAGGTGAGGATAAACCGTTAAAATACCCGCTGATGTTCCGGGTATGCGATGCTGCACTGTTAAACAAAACCGATTTATTCCCTCATCTTGATTATAATCGAGAATCGGCTATTGATAATATCCTACAAGTACATCCGGATATGCCGATTTTTGAAATTTCAGCAACAAAATCAGAAGGTTTTAGCCCTTGGATAGATTGGATCAAGAATAGATTAAGAGAAAAACTAAACTGAAGTCCCACCAAATAGTCCCTATCTTTATTTTCGGAACACGTTGCTGTGGGTCACGGCTGAAAAACAGACTACAGTCCAGCCACATCTTTTCCACAGTGTTTGCAGATTTTGGCTCTTTTTTTATCATTTCAGCACAAAACGGGCATTCCCGCGTAAAATACCTGTCATGGATCTTATTGACTCCCTTCTCTACGGCTTTTTTGAGAATTTCATTGCTGAACTTTAGATTTCTAATCGGCTCAATCGCCTCTAATTCACCGATGTCACCAATCATTTCCGCGGCCTTGACTCTGACACTGATCGGTTGAGTTGCATCCAGCAGCATTTCAAGAATGGCCATCGGATCCTTGGCCACATAGCAGTCTGTCAGCATTGGAATCCCGCGTTTGGACGCTCTTTTAACATCTCTGCGGTAGTCAATGCCTGGTCATCGATGATTTGACCCTGCGCTCCTATCGGGCTGAATACAGGCATACATTCAAATTGTGTTGTCCCCGGATAACAGATACACCGGTGTGAGGCATTTTGGGTATAATTTTCCCTTAAATTATCCCATCCCCCCTCATATAAAGGACAATTATAATTAAAACATAAATATAGATAGGGAACCCCCCACCCCAGTCCATCGCTAAAATTAATCGGAGGGACTTCCCACAGGCCCATTTCCGTACCACAATAAGGGCATATCGGTTTCTCCAGTGAGAGAATCTTTTCCAAGACCTGCTCGTTGGTTTCAAAGGCCATATTGTCCTCTCCAAATTCGTGGTAAACATCGACAAATCAAGCCTAGCCGTTATGTTTGTCAATGAAACTCCCCGCCGCAAGCGGATGGGGTATTAAAAACCGTAATAAAAGCGATTTACCAGTCGATTTGGGAGTCTGAAATTTGATTAATTGCTAAACGATATTTGTCGATTTTCCATCCAAGCTGAATGCATTTTTCTTTTTCCAATATTTCCTTATCCCTTCTTCGCCCTTTTTCTCCGCGACCTCCTTTAAGTCTCTCCTATCTGCAACAAAGTCAAAAAATGGCACCCCCATGCCGCAGGAACGCTGCACCAAATCAATCGACAGATCAAATATCTGTCTTGATCCGGCAATTTTCGGAAATAACTGAATCAAACCAGGCCATTCGGCGTCCTTCGGGTGTATGACTTTTGCTTTCCCATAGAACCTCAAAATCATCGGCTTACCCTCAAAAGCACAAAACATCAGTGTCATTATTCCATTTTCCTGGACGTGGGCAGATGTTTCATTGCCACTGCCGGTCAGATTAAGCCATATCACTTGGTTAGAGCCTAAAATCCGTAGAGTATCCATACCTTTTGGTGATATGTTAACTCTGCCACCGCGACTGGCGGTGGCCACAAAAAATATTTCTTGTTTCATAGCAAAATCTTTTAATTCTTTGCGTATTTCAAAATATCTTTGGCTCATTGCTATTTATTCTCCTCAAATCATTTTCGATGGTATTTTGAGCAACGGTAAAAAATAGCTGAATACACGGTCGCTTATGAGCATTGACAGGAGCACAGCACTGTTTTTTGGAGATTAAAGCAGAATATCGAAATGGTTTCTAATAGGATACATAAAAATGTCCTTTCTCACAAGAAGGCATAAAAAAAATATCAATGACCCCCGGTTGAGCCTTTTTCCGCTCAATTGGAGTTATAGAAGGTGCAACTTTGTGATCATCCACACAAGTTGCAGGAATTTTGTTTTAATTTCTGGTTTATCCGAGTTAATTGATTGTATTTTCTGGATAGGTTACCTTCTGGATTGCCAAATCAAATCATAAGATTTTTAAATAATTTAATTCGCTTATGATAAGACACAGATCTCAGATTTTGTCGGCCGTAATTCTGGTTGTTTCGGGCATACTGCATCTGGTCTGGCTCGACTGGCCGCACAGTGTGGTATTTGCCGAAGTGCACTTTGGGAAATTGATCAACTCCTATTGCCGTACCGGTATGCGCTTTTTCGTTATTCACCCCCCCCTCATGCCAAGTTGCTCCTCGCCGCATCCACAAAATTGGGCGGCTGTGACGGCACCTTTTCATTCAAAAAGATCGGCGACGACTATAAGAACATCCCTGTTTATGCGATACGTATCGTCCACGCACTGGCCGGGACCATGCTAAATCTTCTCTTTTTCATTCCGCTGAATCAATTCGGGGCTTCAAGACCGCTGACCTTCGGCTGGCAGTATACCGACTGGTACGACCGCCTGATTTTCGGCACCTTTTCCGGTTGGCGGTAGGCCTGGGATTTAATAACAACTTGACTTTGAAGCGAGATAATGGCAAATCCCGATTTACCACCTCATCTAACTGGGGGGATTTTTTTAAAATGATAATCCATATTTTGTTTTAAGTGAGCTACGCAATGGTTAGTGCGATCTTGATGGCCGGATACAACAACAAAAGGGAAGTTAAAAGATACAGCCGAATCGTTGCAGAGCATTATGGCGAACGATTTATTGAGACAGATTATCGGCCCTTGAGGGAATTTGAAACAGTCAATAACGGTAAAATAGAACGCAAGCCCTTAATGCAACTTACGCTTGAAAAGCTATTTGAGAGCGATTTAGTTGATGAAATCGTAATAGTCGGCCATCAGATGCTAATAGAACAGCACCTTGGCAATTTCATAGATGAATTCGAAAAGCCGTGCCGTATTGTTAACCAAAATTCGAAAATACCACCTGATGTCATCAAGTGTTTCAATATCATAAATCGAAAAGTCAGATTCAATTCAATAGCGGGGAATTTAATAAAAGGGTACGGTGCCAGCACCGCCCATAAAAATAAAAAGCATGCCTTATTTGTTGCTTCAGATTCACCGTTGACAACCAAAGAATTTATTGAACGTTTTGTGCATATTGCCCAAAAGTCTCAGGATCAGGCCAGCATTATTGTTCCCGTGGTATTAATGAATGAAAATAAAGATAAACTTTACAGAAAGCCGCTTAAACTGCGTAATGACACAGCGTATCAGCTCTCGGAAATCGAAGATAATCACAGCAGACAAGGTTTTAGGCTTTCTTCCCTGATGTTTATGAACCCACATTTATATGATGTTAACACAGTTAATACCGCATATAGTCTTCGTAAATGGATGAGTCCAAATATTCAGATGAAATTGTATAAAATTACGCATAACCTAGGATACCCAAACGTTTATTCCAAATATTTTTTAAGGAAAGATCTGAGCATAAAGGAGATAGAAAACATTGGTTCAGCATTTTTCAAAGGTCGGCTTAAATTAATTCCAACATTCGGAGAAGAATCAACGTATGACTATGACGGCACTGAATTTGAATATTGCTCGATAGCCAATATGATCAAATCCTCATAGAAGTATTTCGATAACAATTCATTCCCTGGGTGTAACAACTAATTTCCCCATCACCATGCCCTTAAAAAAAGCCCAACGTCTCCCTGTTTATTTTTCACCCATTTTTTCATTTAGAGTTTATAATTGTTTCACACTCCCGGTTTAATTGAACATCAAAACAAGAGACTGCATTTGTTCATTAAATCAAAACTCAAATTCCGGGAGGGCATGTTTATACTAAATTTCTCCTCGGCACAACCCAAAAAAAGGTCATACCTGTGTTCGAACAACCACGCTAAACACTTATAATTACTTGATATCATAAGATATATTTTTTGCTCCCCAGCACGGACTCGAACCGCGGACCCGATGGTTAATCCCGCTTGCGGCGGGACTCTGCTAACCGAGTTTGCAAATATCTGCCGATTCCCCGCTTTTTTATTCTTCTTTCAAGTATTACAGCCTCAGTTCTGTTGGGGCATTCAAGGGTCCAGATGAGTTCCCAGGGGCCTTTCCATACCTTTGTCGTGCGGGTTGTTCGATAGTCCGGATCGTTATGCTGACAAATACGACGTTTTACATTATCACTATAGCCGCAATAATATCTGCCTGTCGATTGACTCTGAATGATATATACCAAATAGCTCAATGATTTTCACAATGAAAAGGCCCAATCTGTTATGATTGAACCTCGGATGTTTTGGCTCCCCAGCACGGACTCGAACCG
>DCWS01000067.1:32615-74401 GCA_002328165.1 Desulfobacteraceae bacterium UBA2156
TCGAACCGCGGACCCGATGGTTAACAGCCATCTGCTCTGCCAACTGAGCTACTGGGGATCAAGTGCGGTAAACCAAATAGCAAGGGTTGCTAATAATAGAGCGCAGAAAAAAAGTCAACAGATAACGGGGGTGAACTGGTGAAACTCTATAAATGCGTCCAAAGGTTCAATTATATATGATTTACCCCTTTATCCAAAGAAATTTTGGTGCCTTTTCCAAAATTGAATTTCCGAAAAATGATGCTCCTGTGTGCCTTTGTACTCTACCGCATAGCTGGCACAGGTAGCGCCCATGCGCGCCGCATCGGTCAAACCTTTTTCTGTGGCAATCCCTTTCAGCAAACCGGCCCGATATGCATCACCCGCCCCCGTGGGGTCAATCACCCGGGTGGCATCTGCCGCTGGAATCCGTATATTCTCCTCGAAAGTAGAGACCATGGAACCTTTATCTCCGAAAGTTGTGATTAGGGCCGTATTAACACGGTTTAAAATTGTTTTTTTATCCATTTCCGTGGTTTTATTGACCATCTCAAGCTCATAGTCATTGGAGATGAAGATATCAGCTCCGGTAAGAATTTCAACCAGTCGGTCTTTTGGAATGATGGGTAGGGATTGTCCGGGATCAAATATGTAGGGGATCGCCAATTCTTTGAGGGTGCGGCTGTATGCGAGCATATCATCAATATTTCCCGGCGAAATAATCGCCAGGGCTCCCTCGATCGTTTTTGAAAAGTTATAGAGGGATGGATGCCTCATGGCACCCAGGGTAAACCCGGTGATCTGATTGTCTGACTGGTCGGTAGTGATGTATGCCGAGGCGGTAAATTCTTCAGGCATGATTCGAATTCCGGTTACCGGCAGGCCATTTTTTTCAAGCCAAGCGCTGTATCCATTGAAGTCCTTGCCAGCACTTGCCAATATCAGTGGCGTTTCCCCCAGCAGGGAAAGATTGTAGGCGATATTTCCAGCCGTACCGCCAAATTTTTCAGAAAGGTCATTTACGGTAAAACACACGTTTAAATCGTGAATTTTTTCTGGAAGGATATGATCCGTGAATTTGCCGGGAAAATCCATGATTCGATCATATGCCAATGACCCAGATACAAAGATCTGCATATCCTTGCCCCCGTGGTTCAACCGCTACCAGACAAGCGCCTCATAAATCCACCCCTTGTCACCGTCCGCATGCTCGATGGAAATCCAGCTGCCTTTGCTTTTTATGACTCTGAAGGGAATACCCTTTTCAACCGTGAATACTATTTTGTGGCGGGTCCCCGGCCCTGATCGAATATTGGATTTCTTTTTTTTGGTAATAACCGTTCGGATCTTGCTGACAAGTGATTTATGTATCCACCCTTCATCCTGTTCATAATCGCGAAAATGGTACCATGCGCCCGATTTTTTAATGATCTGGATCGGATGATGTGTTTCTACCTTCCATATAATGTCATACTCTGTACCCGGTCCGGAACGGATATTGGCTACAGAAGCTGAGACCGCCAGACGCTCAGCCATTGCGACGCTGCTGGATAAAGTAATAAAAAGGGTGATAATGATGGCGTAGATTCTCATTGTTAAACCTGATAAAATTCGATTTCGGGTAATTTAATACATGTAAGCTTTTTGCCATAAACCGCGCCGGTATCGATCCCGATCTTATTTGGAAGAACGAGCGGTTCTTGAAATGGGGTATGCCCGAAGACAACCTGTTTCCCAAAATCATAATCCGAGTGGATGAATTCGCTCCGTATCCAGAGAAGATCGTGGGTGTTCTGAAGGTCGAGGGGGATCTTTTTTTTCAGGCCAGCATGAACAAATATGTATTGATCGGTCTCGAAAAAAAGGACCAGTGATTTAAAAAAGTCGAGGTGCGAATCGGGGATTGGAAATGTTTTCGGCGTACGATCCTGGTCCAGATAACTATCTAGGGTCTGCTGACCGCCGTTGGCCAGGAAGGCAAATCGATCAACTCCAGAGAGGTACTGCTCGAGCATGTCTTCATGATTGCCCTTCAAAAAAATAGTATTCTGATATCGCTTTTTAAAATTGATCAGGTATTCCACCACTTCAAAAGAACGGGGGCCACGGTCGATATAATCGCCGATAAAGACGACCGTATCACGCTCAAATTCGATATCGAGTTGATCGATGAGCGTACCCAACTTGTCCATACATCCATGGATGTCTCCGATTGCAAAAATTCTTTCCATAACAAAATGAAAATCCGGTCATACCGGTTGGGCTTTACAGATCGGTCACTATAAAACAGACAAAAGATTTTATCCGAATGCCTAATATGCCGTAAACACACGCCTCGGCCGATCGAGACGTAAAATCCCTTCTTCTTTTGCGGACCGCAATGCGAGTTGGTAATCGCCGGACTCCAGGTGAGCTGAAAGTTCCTTTATCTCATCCGCCCGACCGCAGGGTCTGTACTGTGGCATGATATTAACATAACTGTTCGGCGTTAGTCTACATGAAATAAATTTCATTATTTCTCGAGTGCCTGAAAGTCCTTTTGGTAGGACCAGATGCCGAATCAACAGACCGCGTCGGGCAATACCCATACCATCTAAAACAAGATCTCCCACCTGCCGATGCATCTCGATCAGCGCCTGTCGTGCGACTTCGGGATAATCTCTGGCATTGCAAGTCGTTTCGGCAATCTCCGGATCCCAAAACTTGAAATCAGGCATATATATATCAAAAACACCTTCGAGGAGTTTCAGGGTTTCAACACGATCATACCCCCCGCTGTTGTAAATCAACGGAACAGAGAGCCCCTGATTGACAGCGCGTTCAACCGCTGAAAGGATCTGGGGGACCACGTGTGAAGGGGTGACAAAATTAATGTTATGGCAACCGCTTTGCTGCAGCAACATCATGATGGACGCCAGACCTTCATCCGAAATCTCCTCACCACGGCCTTCATGGCTGATATCATAATTCTGACAAAAGTTGCACAAAAGATTGCAGTGGGTAAAAAATATGGTACCGGATCCATGGGTGCCGACCAGAGGCGATTCTTCTCCAAAATGAGGGTTATAGCTGGACAGATAGGCTTGTGCTCCGGTTTTACAGATTCCTGTTTTACCTGAAATTCGATCAATTTTGCACGCTCTTGGACACAGTGTACATGATTTCAAAATGGCGTATGCTTCCTCTCGCTTTTTCCTCAAGAGGCCTTTTGGAAAGGTTTTTATATATACAGGCTCAGTGGTTGGCATCTGCATACTCAAATCGTATTGTTTCCGGGTGATGATTCTGTATCATATTACACACTTCTGTTAGAAAAAGAGGTTTGGCTCAATTTGCCTTCACTGATGAGCTTTGGCCAGCATCTCACCGGCGTGGTCGAGTGTTGCTCGGGTGATTTTTGCTCCGCTCAACATTCGGGCAATTTCTTTGACCCTTTCCTTTTCATTGACCGGTTCAATTGTTGTTTTTGTTCTTCCTTTTGAAACATGTTTGGCTATTAGGAAATGATGATTACCAAATACCGCAATCTGAGGCAGATGAGTGATACAGATAATTTGATGAAAACGGGCAAGGGAAGAAAGTTTTTTTCCGACAACCTCAGCCACGCCCCCTCCGATCCCAGCGTCAACTTCATCAAAAACAATGGTTTCGAGGGATTCTGTCCGGGCCAATATGGCTTTTAGAGAAAGAACTACCCTGGAAAGCTCGCCACCCGAAGCAATATCGGAAAGGGGTTTCAACGATTCCCCAACGTTTGGAGCGATCATAAAAGTAGCATGGTCAATACCGGTTTTATCGATACAGTTTTTATTCAAGACAAGATGTGGATCTCTATTTGGATCGGCTGTTATGCAACCGATTGACACATCAAACTTTGTTTGTGGCATTTTGAGTGTGGCCAATTCCTTTTCCATCTTTTGGGAAAGAGCTTTTGCGGTTTGCAATCTCTTTTCTGAAAGCCTTTGGGATGAGTCAGCTAAAATGAGGTGCCGCTTGGAAAGTTCTGCTTCGATTTCAGCGATAGTTTCGGATATATTTTCGATTCCCAAAAGCTCATGCTCAATCGATTCAAGATGTTGAGATACCGCATCCAACGAACCTCCATATTTGCGTTTTAACTTCTGAAGCGTATCGAGCCGGGCCTCAACCGCCTCCAGGCGCTGATCATCGATCTCTATATTTTTAAGATAGGACCTAAGCGCATCAACCGTATCCTCTATCCGATGTGTTGTATCGGAAATTTTTTCTGCTTCTGACCAGAGGTTGGGGTCGATCTGGCATGCCCTTTCCAACTCCTTTGTGGTCTCACCAAGTCTTTCAACGATAGCGCCAGGTGCCCCATAAAGGGCTTCAATACTGTCATGAACCGCTTTGTAAAGGGTTTCTCCATGCTTTAGGCGGATTCGCTCCTGTTCAATGGCTGAATCCTCCCCGGCTGTTATCGAAGCATCAAGGATCTCTTGTTTTTGGAATTGGAGCAATCCAACATGCTCAGATTGTCGGCCTTCTTTTGTTTTCAAATTCTTTAGCTTTTGAATCAAAGGGACGATTTCATTAAAGATGTTGAAGATCTTTTCGCGAAGCGGCAAAAGACCACCGAATTGATCGAGGATAATCAACTGTTGATGGTCCTTTAAAAGCCGCTGATGTTCATATTGTCCTGATATACTGGCCAGGTTTTCGGTGATCAAAGTGAGCACCTGGATGGTGGCCATACGACCGTTGATATAGATCCGGTGCCTCTCATTTCTGGAAATTATTCTTCTGATCAGCAGTCCTTCGACAGAATTGTAACCATTGCTCTCCATAATTTCAGCAATGTTGCTTTTTGGTACAACCTCAAAGAGGGCTTCAAGTTCTGCAGTTTCGGCACCTGTTCGTATCAGTCTGGACGACGCTCTGCTGCCGAGAAGAAGGTTGACCGCATCGATAATGATCGATTTTCCGGCACCTGTTTCTCCGGTTAAAATGGTCAACCCTTTTGAGAAATGGATATGAAGATCATCGATGATGGCAAAATTTCTGATGGAAAGTTCTTGAAGCATAAAGGCAAAAATGAAAATATTTAAAGGGAAGTCCTATTTTTTTATCTCACAATCATCGCGGCTTGTAAAGACAGTTGTCTATTTCAAAAATTCGGCATCGATATTGATTCGCGGCATGCGTAATTTGGATTTGACCGGGTGGGATTGATGTTTTATGTATCTTTTTGATGGTCAAGAATGTAAAAAGATAACAGCGGAAAAAGATGAAAGCAACTAACAAAAAAAACATTTTAAACCCTTTAATCCACATCAATTCACATCCGGGAATAGGTACTCAAGCTTATCGGCATGCCGCTTTATTTTGTAGATGGGTTGTTCTGATGTCAGCCTTTCTTTTCTTATCGTGCACCCCCAAGGTCGTCATCAAGCCGGAGCCGGTTGAAATTGATCCGGGAAATGCGCTTTTTTCAAGGGCAGAAAAGATGTTTCAGTCAAAATCGTATGACAGGGCCTTTGAACTCTACCAACGATTTCTTTTCCAATTTTCATACAGACCACAGGCGGATGATGCTTTAATGCGGATTGCTAAAATCTATGAGATGGAAAATAAAACCTTAAAAGCCAGAGAAAGTTATCAACGGTTGACGACCGATTACCCAAAAAGCCCTTTTGTCCAGAATGCAATGATGAAGATGCTTTTCATGCTTTACAAAGAGGGAAAATATACGGAGGTTATACAAAATTCAGCCAACGTACTGGAAAAAACTATTTTGAAGGATCATATTTTCAGAATACACATGCTTCTTGGAGGCTCGTATTTAGCGGTTAGCCAACCGGAAGAAGCGGTAAATTCTTTTATCGTGGCATATCAGCAATCGAAGAAGGGAGAAAAAGCAAATGTGATTCAGAAACTGACCGGAGCAATCGGCCAACTGGAGCCCGACAGGTTGATATTTCTCTTTAAAGAGATGGATGATGAATTGCTGAGCGGGTATCTTTTATATCAGTTGGGAATTGGCTGTGTTGATGAAAAAAAATTTGAAAGTGCCGTGCAAATGCTGTCTCTTTTGGTTCAAAAGTTTCCCAAACACGAAAAGACTCACCAGGCAAAAGCATTGTTGGAAGAACTTCAAAAAAAATCTCTGTATCAGCGGTATACCATTGGTTGTTTGCTTCCGCTCAGTGGTCCATACAAAATTTACGGTAACAAGGTTTTGAAAGGCATCGAGTTGGCTCTGGGACAATACACTGATGTAGACAGCGGTCCCACAATAAAGATAATCATCAAAGATACGGAATCTGATCCACAAAAAGCCGTCCAGGCTGTGGGGGAGTTGTATGAGGAACGGGTCGCCGCCATTATCGGCCCCCTTGCCACGGCTACACAGGCTGCGAGTGAGGCTCAAAAAAGGGAATTACCGATTATCACACTCACTCAGAAAAGAGAAATTACCGATGTGGGCGACTATGTTTTTCGAAATTTTATAACGCCCGGGATGCAGGTTAAAACCCTCGTATCCTATGCAATAAAGAAGCTTCAGTTAAAGCGGTTTGCTATACTTTATCCGGATGAGAATTACGGAAAAACCTTTATGAACCTGTTCTGGGACGAGGTGATCGCCCTTGGCGGTAAAGTGGTCGGTGCAGAGCCCTACAATATAAACCACACGGATTTTGCGGATCCGATCAAAAAGCTGGTGGGTCTGAATTATGACATCCCTGAAGATCTCAAATATCCGGGCGAACAGGTGGCTGATAAAGAAATCGACCACAATGAAAAAGAAAAAAATGACGGGACCGACGATCGGAAAGCCATCGGCAATGACGAATCTGAAACTGAAACCGCGGAAGAAGAAAAGGAACAAGACTCTGAAAATCCGGAAGCGATCGTTGATTTTGATGTCATTTTCATTCCCGATGCGCCAAATAAAGCGGGGCTGATAATCCCTCAGCTGGCCTTTTATGATATCGAGGATGTCTATCTTTTTGGGACAAATCTTTGGCATTCCAAGAAGTTGATCAAAATGGCCGGGCATTATGCACAGAACGCCATATTGGCGGACGGTTTTTATTCAGAAAGCACATTAAAGGTGGTTAAAAATTTTGTTGAATCTTTTGAAAAGACCTATGGAGAAAAGCCGGGATTCATAGAGGCAGTGGCCTTTGACACCGCCAGGATTCTCTTTAAAATGGTCGGTCGACCTGATATTCGATTAAGGACCAAACTCAAAGACGAACTGATGAACTTTCGCGATTTTGAGGGGGCCAGCGGGAGGACCTCATTTGATGATCGTGGCGAGGCATGGAAAAAGCTTTACCTTCTTAAAATCAAAGGCGATAAATTTGTCGAAATAAATTGAGGAATTGGGGCCTTATGAACCTTTTCTATTTCGCGTACAACTTTCTGGGCACCGGCCTTTTTTTAACCCTGTTCCCTCCGTTTTGGTTGTATTCGCGCATTACCGGCCGGTACCGTGAAAGTATTCACCAGCGCATCGGGATCTACCCTGATTCACTCATCTCCAAAATTTCCGGGACACCCCGTATATGGATTCAAGCCGTTTCCGTGGGCGAAATCAATGTTGCCCTATCGGTCATGGAATCCCTTGCCTTTTTAATGCCGGATTGTGCCCTGATTCTTTCGACAACAACAGAGCATGGACATGCCTTTGCTCAGCGTAAGATCCGTCAAAGTCGAGTGAGAGAAAATACAACATGCGTTTTTGCCCCCATTGATTTTATCGCCTCAACGCGAAAGGCCTTGTCTACCCTCAAACCGGACATATTGGCATGTCTCGAGACGGAGATTTGGCCAAACTGGCTCAGCGAGGCCCATAGAATGGGGATCAAGACCGCCCTCATCAATGGCAGAATTTCCGTACGTTCCATTAAGGGGTATATAAAGATCCTGCCATTGATGAAGGAAACGTTAAAGTCTGTTGATGCTTTTAGCATGATCCGGGCATCGGATGCTGAGCGGATCAAAAGGATGGGTGCCCCCGGAAACAAAATTGAGGTAAACGGAAATGCGAAATACGATCTGCTGTTGAAGCAGGTGGATGGAACCGATTGCGAAAAAATGAAACGCCTGTACAAACTCAGAGGCGACTCGCCGGTTTTTATGGCCGGTAGTATTCGCGGTGCAGAAGAGAGGATCATTATTGATGTTTATGAGAAGATCGTCCAAGCTCATCCTGAAGTTATTTTGATGATCGCACCCCGACACGTGGAAAGGTCACGTCACATCGAAGAGATGGTCAGAGAAAGAGGATTTTCATACCAGTTTCGGACAGACCTTGATAAAGAAAACCGCCCACGAACCGCATCCGTAGTCATCATCGATATGATCGGTGAACTACAGTCCACATACAGCATCGCATCCATTGTTTTTTGTGGGGGGAGTTTGGTCCCCCTGGGCGGACAAAACATCCTCGAAGCAGCTGTATGGGGAAAACCGGTTTTTTATGGGCCATCGATGGAAGATTTTCTCGATGCAAAGGATCTTCTTGACAAGACAGGAGGCGGTATACAGGTGAGAGATGGCCGGGAACTGGCTGAAAAAGCACTCTATTTCTTCGACCATCCAGAGGAGGCGGAAATGATTGGAAGATTGGCTAAAAAAGCCGTGGTGTTAAATCAGGGGTCAGCCCGAAAACATGCGATGGTCATTCAACGTTTACTCACCTGATGGGGTTCGCAGCCAGCTTATTTTGCAATGAGTATTGACCGGTGGCCTGTAGTACGCTCAGCCACAATTTCCTCTGTGGATTAACCTGTTTCCGCTTTCCGGCCGATGCACTTAAGGAGATATGTACAAAGGCATTGTTCCAATGCCCGATGATGAGTTCTGTCTTTCCGGCCATCCCTGCGTGGACGGCATCCCGACCTAAAAAAATGCAAAAGACGTGGTCATTTGCATTTGCTGGAAGGCTCCTTATCAGATAACTGGGATCGATATATTTTACGGCAACTTCAATATTTTTGGCCCTGAAATGGGTTAAAATGGTGTTTTTTAGAAACAGTCCGATATCATTGGGTCTGATATTTCCAGATTCGTCGACATCTTTTTCTCTGTTTTCGAAAAACTTCTGACCCGCGCCTTCGGCTACGACGATGACGGCATGGCGCCTTTGTCTTAAGCGTCTTGCCAGAGAACTTAAAAGCCCGTTTTGACCCTCAAGATCAAAATCGACCTCGGGTATCAGCACAAAATTGACATTTTGTTGGGCCAACGTAGCTGTTGCCGCGATGAAACCGGAATATCGCCCCATCAGTCTGATTCGTTGTGCGCCCCTTTGATTGCCTGCGTTGCAACATCAACCGCCGTGTCAAACCCGAAAGATCTCGATACCAAATGGATGTCGTTATCAATGGTTTTTGGTATCCCCAACAGGCTGATTTTCAAGCCTCTTTCGGAGATGATCCCCGCAATTTTTTTTCCAGCAACTAGGGTTCCATCACCCCCGATCATAAACAGGATTCCTATATTCATCCTTTCCAGGCTGTCGACAATTTCGTCAATCGGCTGCGGTCCCCTGGATGACCCCAGGATTGATCCACCCAGATTAAGTATTGTAGCTACCAGGGCCGGTCGAAGCTCGATGGTTTCATGACCGTATTTTGGGATAAGTCCCTGTAGACCATACCGGATGCCACAGATATTTCGGACACCATATCCGTAATATAGTTCAAGAACGATGGAACGGATGATATCGTTCAGGCCTGGGCACAACCCGCCGCAGGTTACCAATCCACACCTCAGTTTGCTTGGATCAAAGTATATTTTGCTCCGCGGACCCGCCCGCTCAAAAGATGAAATCTCCTCCCCTGATTTAATTGCCTGTTTCAGTGTTTTGACATCAACATTGATTAAAACCCGATCTTGATCGGTCACGAAATTTCGGTTGAATTTGGTACTTTCATCCTGGATCGGTGATAATATTTTCGGTTTACCAAGTCGCGGAATCGATGATGTGGGTTTTCATGTTGATTGCAGCATGTCCCCATGCAAGCTATGCACCCCCGGTCCATGGAATCATCGCCTTTTTAAGGGGGAAGGCGAAGGTTTGGGGTTGAAAAACTTTTGGAGGCTGCCTGAGCCATCACGTGCCATTAAATTTGAAGTCCCCTTTGCCCAGTATGTCATGTAAATGCAAAACCCCCAGAATCTTCCCTTTCGAATTGATGATCGGGAGCACTGTAATTTGATGTCGCTCCATGAGATTCAATGCATCATAAGCCGGCGTGTCCGGCGTGACCGACTGTGGGTTTGTCGTCATGACTTCGCTCACCATCAGATCAAACACCGGCGTTTTCTTCGAAATTAAACGCCGGATGTCGCCGTCGGTGATGATACCGGTCAGGGTGCTGTTATCAGGGGCTGTCACCAGTGTCACACCGAGCTGAAGGCGATTGATTTCATCAATCGCTTCATCCATCCTGGCGTGCTCCGGCACCTGCGGTACAAGCGCCCCGGTCAGCATAAAATCCTTTACATTGCATAAAAGCCGGTGACCCAGGCGGCCGCCCGGGTGAATTTTTTTAAAATCGCTCGTTTTAAATTTCTTCTTGTTGCTAAGGACCACCGCCAGGGCGTCTCCCATGGCCAATAGAGCGGTGGTACTCACCGTCGGGGATAGTCCCAGGGGGCATGCTTCCTTTTCCACACTGACATCGATCACAATGTCACTGATTTTTGCCAAAGTTGAATTTTCATCCCCGGTAAAGGCCACGATTTTGCACCCGATTTTTCGAATACTGGGTATAAGACTGTTGAGCTCATCTGTTTCCCCGCTATTGGAAAGGGCAACAAAAATATCGTTCGGTCTCGCCATGCCTAGATCACCGTGTTTCGCCTCCACCGGATGCAAAAATAAGGCGCGCGTGCCGGTGCTGTTTAAGGTGGCCGCTATTTTTTGCCCCACCAACCCGGACTTTCCGATGCCGCTGATGATCAGGCAACCGCTCGATTCGCAAACCAAATCTACCAATTTGGCAAAATTGTCGTTAATTCGACCGGCCAGTTTTAAAATGCCTTCGGCCTCCAGTTTTAAAACTTCGATTGCTTGTTCGATGACCATCTGTTGAGTAATCCTCGAAACACCGATTGCACATTCAAAAAGGACTCACGTTTCCCGCTTTTGCCCTCATGAAGAGCCGCGCATCCGGCATGGGAAGCGCGAAATTTGGGTAACGTGGACATGGCTTATTCTTATAGAACGATATCACAACTCCGTCAACTTCTCAGTTAGAGGTGAAGCGTTTTTTGGGCCCATTTCCCGATAGATTTCATTCTGATTTTGATAGAAGCGTTTCACAAGCTCATTTTTCACTTTTGGATTCCCATTTTGACAAAATGTCGCTCAAAATAAATTTTGAAATATTTTGTAAAATTTTAATTGACAATGGGTGGCCTCGTCTTTATATTCCGCCAGAATTTTGATTCTATATTCAATTTTGATGGGCTCGAAAAAAATCCATGTTGCTCACTAAATGGCTATTTGGTGGCGTTTAGATGCGCATAGTCGTTCGCAAATGACTTTTTACGGGTTTTTCAATTTTCACGCCCCTTGGTGCCAGTAACCATTCAGGGGGCGACGGCGAATTTTTTTCCAAGGGCCGGGAGGGGCTCTCTCCGGGTCTTTTTTTTATTTCTTAGACTTGAAAAGGGGGTGATTCAATTGGTTTGTACAACTGTCAGAAAAGAAAAGGAATGTTCTTTCATGACGCAAAAAGGGTGTTCATACAATGGCGGGATTTGCCATGAGGTCGTGGAGCAGTGCAACGGATGCAACCGTTCAGCCGAGTTTTCATCGGGCTGGTATTGCGCAACCTTTCCCAATCCTTCAATAAAGTGGAAATACGGCAAATGCAACCTGGCATCTCATGTAACCTCAGCTTCAAAAGCCGGCCAAAGTAAAATCAATCCACTCAAAGCATCCAAACGGGGGAAACGTTAGCCGGCCCCATCGATCTTAAGGTAAACCCTGTCCTATTGAAGGGCGGGGTTTTTTTATATTCACGTGCGGGGACAACCGGTAAATTTATCCGCTCCCGGCCAATGTCAAGAGACCAAGAGTGATTTCATTGTTCCGCCAATTTTTTCGCTATTTCCAGCATCCGGTTTTGTTGTTCACGATAAAGGACGTGGGCAGTTTCCAGGCTCATTTTTTCGAATTGAATACTGTCTCCTGGAATGGCCTGAGCAATGTTGGGGATGTCCGTTGAAATAACCGTCGCAATTTTAGCATATCCGCCCATGGTCTGCTCGACTAGGAGGATAATCGGTTGCCTGTCCGGTGAAATCTGGATCCCGCCCGGCATGCTCGGTTCTGAAATAATGCTTTTCGGCATGTCTTCACGCTGGACAATCTCGGGACCGGTGAGTCTGTACCCCATCCGGTCCGACCGTGTGCTGACGCTGAACACGGACTGAAAGAAAATTTCGAGCCCTTCCCGAAAATAAAAATCCTGAGGGCCAGCGATGGCACGCAGCACAATTTCGGACAAATATCGCGGGCGGTATTCAGAATGAAGGTGTTTGGGTGAATTCAGCAGCCTCCCCTTTCCCCTTTTTAAAATATCCCCCTTTTTCAGTGGCCTTCCGTGGTATCCCCCGAATCGGCCACCGGCATAGGTGGCTCGGCTCCCCATCACCTCGGGGGTATCGATTCCTCCCGTGACTGCCATATATGCCCTGCAGCCGCTTCGTACTTGGTAAAACGATAACACGTCCCCGGGAGTAACGCGAAAGGAGGTCCATGGTTCCACCGGTTTGCTGTTCAGCTTGGCTTCCATGTCCGCACCGGCAAGAGAAACATCCGCCTCTTTTAAAACCGTCAATCTTGGCCCGGCAATGCTGACCTCAAGACCGGCGCATCCTTCCGGGTTTCCCACCAAAAAATTGGCGATTTTAAAAGAAAACAGATCGAGTGCGCCGGATACCGGAACCCCCATCTGCTGGTAGCCATAACGCCCGTTATCTTGAACAGTGGTGTAGGAGCCGGGTGTAAGCACTAAAAACGTATTCATGGCGTGCTCTCTTTTTCGAGCAGCTGAAAATATTTCTCATGGGATATGGGAACAAATCGAATCAGATCGCCGGGGTGGTAAGGGATGGGATGTGAACGTGCGGAATCGAACAGTTTAAGGGGTGTTCTCCCGATCAGCTGCCATCCGCCAGGGCTCTCAACGGAATAGATACCAGTCTGTTCATTTGCAATCGCGACGGACCCTTGTGGCACAGCGGTTCGGGGTGTTTTCAGGCGTGGGGTGTGAAGTGCTTCCGGAAGTCCACCCAGAAAAGGAAAACCCGGCGAAAATCCGATCATATAGATGATGTATTCGGGTTGGGAATGAAGTCTGATTACATCCGGTGTCGAAATGCCGTTGCTTTCTGCTACCACTTCGATATCCGGGCCGAATTCTCCTCCGTAGCAAACCGGTATTGTGATCGTCCGTGGAGCGGGAATGACCGTATCCTGCAATTTTTTTTCAATCGAAAGAAAGGCGTTCTGCAGGTCTGCCGGGGTGGTGACCAACGGGTCGTACAGTATCATTAAGGATCGGTAGGCCGGAACAATTTCCAACACCCCTGGGGGCATGTTTTTTCCCGCAGCAACTGATATGGCTCTGACCTTTAGATTCACGACCGGATCGATGGCATTACCGTATTCCACCAAAAGGCCGCGGTCACCCACAATGCGAAAATGCGTGTTTTTAAATAAAGCGTTGCGCAAAGCGATCCTTCCCAATTAAACGACAGCTTCTTGGTACTAAATCAAATCCATTCGCTTTATCGTTACACCACCAATTTCCAGGGTTTGTCTAATATGTCTTACCAATTCAACAGCCCCCGGCGTATCGCCGTGAACACACAGGGTTTGAAATTCAATTGGAATAACGCTGCCGTCCATGGAGATGATCTGGTGGTCTTTTATCATTTTTAGTGCCCGTTTGGCCACTTGTTCGGGATCGGTCATCACCGCACCCGGCAGGCGACGCGGCAGCAGCGTCCCATTATTGGTGTAGGCACGGTCAGCAAACGCCTCAAAAACGACTTTCACACCAACATCCTGACAGATCTGCTTCATTCGGGATGCGTTTGTACCGGCCTGTACGACACAAAGTAGCTCTGGATTAACGGCTGAGATGGCCTCCGCAATGGTACATACGATCTCCTCATTTTGAACGGCCGTATTATACAGGGCGCCGTGGGGTTTCACATGGTGAAGAATCGTTCCGTTCGCTTCGCAAAACGCTTGAAGTGCGCCGATTTGATAAATTACAAAACCACGGATTTCATCCATCGAACAATCCATGTTTCTACGCCCAAAGCCAACCAAATCAGGATATCCTGGATGTGCCCCCACACCGACGTCCGATTCTACGGCCATCTTTACGGTTTTGTCCATCACCAGAGGGTCTCCTGCATGGTATCCACACGCGATGTTTGCAGATGTGATATAGGTACAAACCTCTTTATCCCTTCCGATGTCGTAAGCACCGAAACTTTCGCCCATATCGCAGTTCAGATCAATTGTATTCATAACTTCTTCTCCATTCGTAACCGTGAACACTAAAGCAAAGTGATACCTCTATCTTTTAAATCAAAACGCAAGTTTAGCACCATTGAAGACGGCCTGCTATAGATAGGTTCAAATTCCAAAAAAGGCGGTTTGAAAAATATCGCTTTCAAGGAGTTCCCGGCCTGTGCCCTCCCGGATAATTCGGCCTGTCTGGACATCAATCCGCGTCCAATTGCAAACATCTGCTGTTCCCCGCCGGAAAGGGTGGAAACGGGTTGTTCCTGCCGTTCACAAAGGCGTGGAAACAGAGTATAAACGAATTCAAGGTTTTGTTTAATCTGCTTTTTATCGCCGACCACATAAGCCCCCATCAGGATATTCTCCGCCGCGGACAGCGGTTTAGACAGCATCCTCTTCTCGGGTACATAGACGATACCCATCTGAACAATTTCTTCGGTTCTGCGATTTTGAATGTTGCGGCCTTCAAGGCGGATTCGACCTTCAAAGGCACGTTGTGTTCCCATGGCAGTTCAGAGCAGCGTTGATTTCCCTGAGCCATTCCCACCGATCACGCACACGGTTTCAACCGCATCCAACCGCAAAGATACACCGTGGAGAACGGGAAGCCCGGAATACCGAACCCTTATGTTGTCTATCTCCAATATCGACACGTCCATGGGTCACCCTGATGTGTCGCCATGTTCCTCGACATAGCGTTCCCCGAGGTAGGCTCTGATCACTTGGGGGTCTTTTGCAATGACTTCCGGACTTCCATCAGAAATCTTTTGGCCATAGTCCAGTACGATGATACGTTCGCTCACTCTCATTACCAGTTCCATAACATGTTCAATGAGGAATACCGTAATGCCAAGCTCATGGTGGATGTATCTGATGGTAGTCATGATTTCATCTATTTTGCTTGGGTTTAAACCCGCAGCCACTTCGTCAGACTGATATAGATGAAACGATGGATACTTGATAAAGCATCAAAAATTTATTTGAATATATAAGCAGTTTTTGTCAAGAGTTATTTTTTTGTTCATGGGTTTTTACTGTCTGGTTTTTGAAGCCCTTTTTGTTTGACATCATTGTTATTAATGCGATAAAGATCTCCGCCAAAAAAGGTGATTTCGCCCGCCATGAGGGCGATTGAAATTTTATTTAACGAGGAGGATCCACATATGAATCCGATCGCACAAGAACTCAATCAAATGATCGAAAAAGGGAACCCCCATATTTTTCAAATGCTGTCTGAAGTAGGTAAAAATCTTTTTTTCCCCAAAGGGATTTTAAGCCAGGGAGCGGAAGCCAAAGCAAAGGCCAGTCGGTTCAATGCGACCATCGGTATTGCAACGGAACAGGGGAAAACCATGCATTTGCCATCAATAATGGATGCGATTGCGGGCATCAGCCCGGAAGCCTCCCTGACCTATGCGTCTTCTTATGGCATTCCCGCTTTACGAAAGTCCTGGCAGGATGAGTTGTTTGAAAAAAACCCTTCGCTTGCACATGAGAATATAAGCCTCCCTGTGGTGACGGCCGGCATAACCCATGCGCTCGCCGTCTTCGCCGATATCTGGATTGAACCAAATGATGTAATTATCGCACCGGACATGATGTGGGGAAACTACAACATGATATTCAAAGTAAGAGGGGGAGCGGAGTTGAGCCCGTATACCCTCTTCTCTCAAAACGATGGATTGAATCTTGTTGCATTTGAAGAAAAGATTTGGGAAGCGTCAACGAAACTGGATAAGGTAATCGTTTTGCTAAATTTTCCTCATAATCCGACCGGGTATATGCTGACACCCGAAGAAGGAAATCGAATTGCCAAGGTCCTGACAGATGTGGCCGACAAAGGTACAAACATCATTGCCGTTTGTGACGATGCGTATTTTGGACTTTTTTACGAGGATGCATCTTTAAAAGAATCCCTTTTTGCACGGCTTTGTAATCAACACCCCAGGCTTCTCGCCATCAAGCTTGATGGGGCGACAAAGGAAAATTTTGTATGGGGGTTGCGGGTGGGATTTGTTACCTACGGATCAAAAATCGATGGTGATTCATCGATCGTTTATGGCGCTCTTGAAAAAAAGACCGCTGGATGTGTGAGGGGGAGCATATCCAATGTTTCTCATTTCAGCCAGTCGGCTGTGCTTAAATCAATGCATGACAAACGGTATACTGAAGAAAAAGAGGAAAAGTTTGAAACCTTAAAAAGGAGGGCGAAGCGTGTTAAAACTGTTTTGAAAGATCATCGGTTTAAAGAAGTATGGGATGCATATCCGTTTAATTCTGGTTATTTTATGTGTCTTCGTCTCAAAACAGTTGATGCTGAAAAACTCCGGCAATATCTTCTTGAAACATATGGCGTCGGGCTAATTTCTTTGGGAAAGCGGGATCTGAGAATCGCCTTTTCGTGTATGGATGAAGATGAAATATTAGAACTGTTCGAGATTATTTTAAAAGGGGTTAGAGAATTAACCGCACAGAATCAATAATGTCAACATACAATATATTTATAAAAAAGTTGAAGGAGGCTCTAGGAAAAGACAGCTCCATCTTTATTGCGCATGTCGGAAAGTGGACTTTTATTTTATATTTATCGGTATTATTGCAGGGCTCGGCTCGATCGGATTTAATTGATTATGTCAGCTGGGTGCCCATTACTTCATGGATTTTATAGCCGGTTACCGGCCACCTGCCCCTGCCGGTGAGCATCACTTGCCCCTTCCCACCCAGACACACTTTAATCGGATTATTCTTCTCTTTCTTTCTGCAATCGGGGGTATTTTCAGCGGCTGGCTGGTGTATACCTTTGCGTCTGAAGCAAAAGGACATGGCACGGATGCCGCCATTGATTCCTATCACAGAAAAGGGGGCTTTATTCGGGGGAGGGTGCCGATCATCAAAACCATCGCTTCAGCCATAACCTTGACAACGGGTGGTTCAGGGGGAAGGGAGGGACCCATTGCCCAAATCGGGGCGGGGTTTGGGTCCTTTTTGGCCACCCGACTAAACCTCTCAGACCGGGAGCAAAGGATAATGATGGCTGCAGGAATTGGAGCGGGTGTAGGGAGCATCTTCCGCGCGCCACTGGCGGGGCCCTATTTGCCTCCGAAGTTCTGTACAGAAACCCGGAGTTTGAATCAGAGGTGATCATTCCTGCTGGGATTTCTTCAGTTGTGGCCTACTGTCTGTTTTGTCTGGTGTTTGGATGGGGATCTCTGTTTGAATCACCCGATTTCAAGTTTCAAAATCCTTTGGAATTGGGGCCCTATCTGGTTCTGGCCATCGTCCTGATCGCCACCGGTGGTTTTTCGTTGATATATTTCAATTGATCATGGTCAAAGATCTGATGCACCTGGTGAAAAAGGTAGAGTCTATCCCTGAGGACATGCCTTTTCTGGAATTTAAAAAGCTATTTTCTGAAACAAAGCAGCACTATTTTCCGGTGACCGCCTCCAATGAAAGGTTTATCGGAATTTTTCCCAGCAATGATATCAGAAGCGTTCTTTTTTCAGCGGAAACAGAGCACCTGGTCGTAATGAAAGATATCGGCACTTCTAAAATCATTGCCACCACCCCCGCCGACGATCTCAACTCGGTTTTAAAAAATTTACTATAAAAAAACATCGACAGCCTTCCGGTCGTAAGGGATGATGATCCAAATGTTCTTGTCGGAATGTTGAACAGAAGAGAGGTTATCGCATTTTATAAGCAGCAGATAGAGGAGATAAAGCGCAGGGCGGTGCAATAGAAGCAGGTTCGACTCTGATTTTATGAAGCCTTCAATATTTGACCTCCATCAGGAACAAACCATGGGGAGGAGCCGTTGCGCTAGCGAGATTACGATCCCTACCAATAAGTATATGTTTAAACACATTGGGCGTAATTTTACCACGTCCCACTTCCACCAGCGTGCCGACTATATTTCGCACCATATACCTTAAAAAGCCATCTGCTTTAAAATTAAAAACAAGCTTTCCCCGTTCCTGACATACAAGCGCCGCATCCATGACATTTCTTGTGGTATTGGATCTGGAACTCCCGGTCCCCTCAAATGCTTTAAAGTCGTGGATTCCAACAATATGGGCAATGGCTTTTTTCATCGCATCGGTATCAAGTTTTTTACTGATAAACCAGGCATATTGACGGCAGACGGCTGCAGGTTGCGAAAGATTTAAGATTCTGTAGCTGTAAGTTTTGCTCTTTGCATCATAGCGGGCATGAAATTGCCGATGAACCCTTGAACATGCTTTAATCACAATGTCTTTATGGAGCAGGCTGGTCAGCCCTTTTAGAAAAGCGCTGGGAGCCAAGTTCGTGTCAGAATGAAAGTTTGCCACCTGACCCAAGGCATGCACGCCGGCGTCGGTCCTCCCTGAACCGATAAGAGAGGTTCTTTCCCCCGTCATGGTCATGATCGCCTTTTCAATCTCACCCTGAATCGATCGCTCGTTTGTCTGCCGCTGCCAACCGTGGTAAGCATTCCCATCGTATTCAATGGTGAGTTTAAAATTTTTTAGCATTTCAACCCCTCTTGTACGGCTTCTAAAAATATCACAAACCTTTATTAAAAAACAGGATATTTCCTCTTTCGGTTCAGAAGGACAACCCGGCCGTATGATCGGAACACCCCTTGACAGGTTTTCGGTTTTTGTGGGACGATAAAAAACGGGATAAAGGTAAAAATGTTTTCCTTTTCTGCCGAAAATGGATTACTCCCGGGGCGACCATATAACATGAAACAAACACAGCCCATCGAAAAACCATTTATTACGCTCAAGGACATCACCATCCGGATAAGAGACAGGTTCATCCTTCCTCATACCTGCTGGGAAATTAAGACCCATCAGCACTGGGTAATCCTCGGTCCAAACGGTGCGGGAAAATCGGTTCTGGTGCGGGCCCTAGCAGGTGAGCTGCCTGTGGTTCGTGGAAATATAATCCACCATTATGGAGGACTTCCCAAAGCGTCCATCGGCTATGTTTCCTTTGAACGCCACCGGCAGGTTATCGATCAGGATGAGGTCCGAGATGAATCTCGATTTTTTAGCGGGAACCTGGAGCATAGCACCACTGTCCGGCAGGTTATCTTTTCCGGCAATCATATCAATTCATTCAGTCAAAAAGGTTTAAATCAGGTGGCAGGCTACCTGCAAGTACGCGATCTGTTTGATCGAGGGATTCGTTTTCTTTCCACCGGAGAACTGAGAAAGGTTTTGATGGTAAAGGCTCTCATGAATCGTCCCCGGCTTTTGATCCTGGATGAACCTTTTGACGGGATGGATATCGATTCATCTGCCTGGTTGACCAAATCTATCAATAACCTGATGAACAAGAATGTACAGATAATACTGGTCACCCATCGGCTTGAAGAGATTCCATCTAATATTTCCCACGTGCTTTGCCTCGACAATGGGAAAGTGATCATGCAGGGAAAGCGGGAGAATGTACTGAACAGCGTGGAGCATTTATACAAAGGGAGCCTGAAACAAAAAAAGGTCTTTTTGATGCCGAAGCATTTTCAAAAACAGGGACAACCGCCAGCAAATCAACAAAAAATTCTGATTTTCATGAAAAAAGTCACTGTAAAATACGGGGGAACAGTGGTATTGAACAATTTGCACTGGACCGTGAAACAGGGAGAAAATTGGGCGATCGTGGGGCCGAACGGCGCTGGTAAGAGCACCCTTTTGAGTTTAATCACAGGGGATAACCCCCAAGCCTATGCCAATGAGATTTGCCTATTCGGTAGACCCAGGGGATCGGGTGAAACGATTTGGGAGATCAAGAAACTGATCGGTGTTGTTTCTGCTTCATTTCAGATCCGATACCGAAAACCATTAACTGCTTTTGAAGTGATGCTTTCCGGTTTTTATGATTCCGTGGGGCTTTATCAGAGCTGTACCCCCGCCCAAAGAAGAATCGTTGAGAAGTTGACAGGGACCCTTTGTATTGAAAATTTGGTTGACAAGATTTTCGATCAGCTCTCCTATGGGGAACAGCGGATAGTGTTGCTGGCCCGGTCGATGGTGAAATCCCCTCTTATTCTAATATTAGATGAGCCCTGCGAAGGCCTCGATCGAATGAACCGGGAGCAAATGCTGGGTTTGTTTGATTTTATTGGAACTCATACCCGAACCCAACTGCTCTATGTCACCCATCACCCGGAAGAAATTCCACCATGCATCACCCATGTTTTACAATTTGAAAAAAGAGCAAACGGTCGGTTTGTTGTCTCTCCAATGCTTTTCCGGGACCATCGCCCTCATGATTGACAAAATTTTTCAGTTCTGTCAAAACCACATCGGGAAAAGTAAAAATTTATGGGGAATCAGATGAAATGAAAACAATACTTCCAAAGGGATTTCAGGCTTCCGGTGTTGCCTCAGGCATAAAAAAAAATGGCAAAAAAGATTTGGGGCTTATATTTTCTCAAGCGCCGGCCCGCGCGGCCGCTGTTTTTACTAAAAACAGGGTCAAAGCAGCCCCTGTCCTTTTGGATAAAGAGCGGATCAAGCGAGGTGTCTGCCGGGCAATCGTCGCGAACAGCGGCAATGCCAATTGCTGTACGGGGGATCAAGGGATGCGCGACGTCAGAGCGATGGCAGCCTTTGTCGCATCCAGTCTGGGTCTATCCGAAGAACTGGTGTTGGTTTCATCAACCGGGGTCATCGGCGAACCGATGCCGATAGACAAAATTGAGGCAGCAGTGCCGGACCTTACCGAATTATTGAGCACCGACGGGGTTTTAAATTTTGCCCGATCGATTATGACAACAGATATGTTGCCGAAAGTGGTCACCCGACAGGGGCAATTGGATGATCAAACGTTCATCGTAACCGGGGTGGCCAAAGGGTCAGGGATGATCCGTCCAGATATGGCCACCATGTTATGTTTTATCTGCACCGATGCTGAAGTCGCGCCAGATCTGCTTCAGAATATCCTTTTTGCTGAAACCGAACAATCTTTTAACCGTATCACTATTGATGGGGATACCAGCACGAATGACATGGTTCTCATTATGGCAAACGGATTATCAAATATAAAAATCGAACATCAAAAGCAGCACAAGCATTTCCAACGCATACTGAATGAGGTCATGACCACCTTGGCAAAGGAGTTGGTAAAAGATGGCGAAGGGGCAACAAAATTTATCGAGATAGAAGTAAAAAGCGCTGGGTCAGATCATGACGCCCATCAAATCGCCGATACGGTTGCCAATTCAAGCCTGGTAAAAACAGCATTTTTTGGCGAAGATGCCAACTGGGGAAGAATTATTGCGGCGGTGGGAAGGGCGGGTGTCCCCGTAGAACCAGCAATGATCGATATCTATTTTGATGATGTCATGATGGTTAAAAAAGGTTTGGGGTGTGGCAAGGTCGCTGAAACCGCCGTGACAAACATACTAAAAAAGGATCAGTTTTCCATATCAATTGATTTACACATGGGCAATTGTCGAGCCACCGTATTCACCTGCGATTTTTCTACCGACTATGTCAAGATCAATGCGGATTACAGATCATAGTCTGTATTCCTCCCTCTGCTTCAATACATTGATTAATTGAGATAAGATGATGCCAATGGTGCGTTTGCAGAAATTTCTTTCTTCCGCAGGGGTCTGTTCAAGACGGCAGGGAGAAGAATATATCAAAAAAGGATATGTCAAGGTTAACGGTGAGGTGGTTATCGAACTCGGTACAAAAGTTGATCCAACCCGTGATCGGATCGAAATTGACAGAGAGCTCATAAAAGAAGCACAGAATAGGGTCTATATCGTTCTGAACAAACCAGAAGGTTATGTAACAAGTTGCAAACAGCCAGAAGATAAAATCGTTCTGGACCTGATTGATATTCCAGAACGGATCTTTCCGGTCGGCCGCCTGGACAAGGCCTCTACCGGGCTTTTAATTTTGACAAACGATGGCTTGCTTCATCATAGAATTTCGCACCCATCCCATGACCACGAAAAAGAATACGAAGTTGTTCTGGCAAAACCGATCCCAAACGGGGCGCTAAAGAAAATGGAAAAAGGGCTCCCGATGATGAGCACAAAAACACGATCTGCCAAGATAGAAAAAATTTCCCCGACCCGTTTTCGAATTGTCCTCAGAGAGGGTAAAAACAAACAAATCCGTCGGATGGTCAGAAAGGTCGGAAACCAGGTCATCCGGTTAAAACGAATCAGAATTTCAAACATTAGACTCGCAACACTCGCCGAAGGCCAATGGCGCTACCTTACAGAAAAGGAAAAAAAAGGATTAATCAATATGTTGTAAAGCAAGTGGGTCATCAGCATCTTGTATCTCCTGCGCATTCAGCCAGATAATTTTAATGCTTTTAGTGTGATTTTATGGTAATTAATCTGGGTCTAGCGATCCCTTATTTTGTATAAAAACAGCGGCGGCTCATAAAATAAAAAGAATTCCCCATCGATGGACGTTTTCTGCAACTCGTTGCAGGAAGCTTTATATTTTGGGGTAACCGACGAGGGAGTGGAAATGGTAACCATAGAATCTTTGACCACACAAAAAGACAAGATTGCTGTGATCGGATTGGGATATGTCGGCCTTCCGTT
Organism: Desulfobacteraceae bacterium UBA2156; assembly: GCA_002328165.1. Classification (GTDB taxonomy): domain Bacteria; phylum Desulfobacterota; class Desulfobacteria; order Desulfobacterales; family UBA2156; genus UBA2156. Next base: position 55,691 of record DCWS01000067.1, read on the forward strand.
AGCCATACAGCTTTCAAAGCATTTCAAAGTTGTGGGATACGATCTTAAATCAAAGAGAATTGAGGAACTTAAATCCGGGTGTGACCGCACATTAGAAGTTCCCGAGGAAAACCTCCGAAGTGCCGATATTGATTTTGCGAACAATCCGGCCGCTTTATCTGAATGCAAACTTATCATAGTTGCCGTTCCGACACCGATTGACCAATATTTAATTCCTGATTTAACTTCCCTTCACAGCGCCTCCAGTGCAGTGGGAAAATATATGAAAAACGGTTCCTGCGTTGTCTATGAATCGACCGTTTACCCTGGCGCCACCGAAGAAGTCTGTGTGCCCATTTTAGAACGGGAATCAGGATTCAAACTTGGCGTCGATTTCGTGGTGGGTTACTCCCCTGAACGCATCAATCCCGGAGATAAACTGCACAAACTGGATAATAATGTAAAAATTGTGTCAGGATCCGACCCAAAGACAGTCGAATTTCTCTCTAAGGTCTATGGTAAAGTGGTAAAGGCCGGGATCCATCAGACGTCCTCCATCAAGGTGGCCGAAGCAGCCAAGGTCATTGAAAACACCCAGAGAGATTTAAACATCGCTCTAATGAATGAACTCGCCATGATTTTCGATAAAATGGGGATAGATACGAGGGCGGTTCTTGATGCGGCTGAAACCAAATGGAACTTTCTTGCTTTTATGCCGGGTCTCGTGGGGGGACACTGCATTGGTGTTGATCCGTATTATTTAACCTATAAGGCGGAATCGATGGGGTACCATCCGGAAATGATACTGGCCGGACGCAGGATAAATGACCGTATGGGAAAATACATTGCCGAAAAGGTTGTCAAACTTCTCATCGGAGAAGGAAGGCAGGTTAGGGGTTCAAGGGTGGTTGTTCTGGGATTAACCTTCAAAGAGGATGTTCCGGATCTCAGAAATAGCAAAGTAGTGGACATGATAGATGAACTAAAAGACTACGGAATTGAAGTGCTCGTTCATGACCCACTGGCAGATGCGAATGAAGCAAAAACCTATTACAATCTTAAACTGCAGGATTTGGACAGTCTTTATGGCGCTGATGCGGTTATTGTGGCGGTGAGTCATCAACTATACAGAAAAATGGGGCTTTCAGATATCGCAAAATTATGTTCAAATCATCGTCCCATGGTGATAGACATAAAAGGGGCCTTTAACCCTCCAGATAAAAATAGCCTGGACATGGCCTATTGGAGACTTTAGAGGCGGCGAAAAGGAAAAGGGTTTGGCACGGGAGGCTGTTGACAAGGCCAAATCGCAATGCAGGAAGCAAGAGAAAATGACACTTGGAGAAGCCATAAAGGTAGCCATTGAATACGAAACTACAATCCGCGATCTTTATAAAGAGGCGGTAACAGTTGTTGACGATCCGCTGGGGAAAAAAGCCCTTCAGATGTTGGAAAAGGATGAACAGAACCATTTGGACTATCTCACGGACAGGCTCCAGAGATGGCAAAAGACCGGAAAACTGGTTCTTGAAAAACTAGAGACAATGATTCCTTCAAGTGAAATTATTACCCGTGAAGCGGAAAAGCTTGCGAAGAAAATGCCCAAGGAAGATAGGGGCGATGAAAAACAACTGTTGAGCAAGGCGCTTAAGGTTGAAATTGAGACCAGCCGTTTTTATCAGAAAATGGTGGGCGAAATGCCCGGGGAAGGGAGACAGATGTTTGCGCGTTTCCTGGAGATCGAAGCTGGGCATATTGCCACGGTTCGCGCAGAACTGGACTATTTGAGTCATACCGGGTACTGGTTCGATTTTCAGGAGTTCGATCTGGAATATTAGTAGCTCAAAGTTCGCACCCCTAATCCGCCGGCGCGACACATCCGGCTTTTTGCAGCGGCCAACTTAATCGGTCTGTTGTATCATATCGATCTGAGTCGCTGGGGTATTTTTCGGCTCTTCGAGGCAGCAACAAGAAGATGAATCTCTGCCCAACGCAGTGTTGATAATGGCAGCAGCACATCCCACGCCTGCCTGTACGGTGACTGCATTTGCAGAACAGTTTTGAGCACAGGCGCCGCATTCCATACAGGCATCCCGGTTTTGAATCAATGCATGCCCATTGTCAAGCCCGAAAACCGCATGGGGGCAAACGATGAGGCACATGCCACAGCCGTTGCATTTTCCCTGATTGAGCCTTAACGAGACAACGTCTTTGAGATAAACCGACTTTTTCATCTTTTTATCTCCTCATGTTATAAAACGCGACCCGAGCCAGAGGAATAGACCGATTCCGCTTGTACTGATCTGCATCGGGAGCGCCCATTTCATCTCTTTTTTAACCCCTGAAAGCGAAGTATAGGTGGAAGAACCGGTGAAATTCATTGCTAAATACGCGGCGATAGCCGGGATCAGAAAAAACCAGGATAGAATTTCCACTCGATTCTGCCACAACCCTTCGGTTCCGGTTCTAACAACGACTAAAACGATCGCAGCGATGAGTCCCAAAGAGAACCCTTTTAGTGAGAAAGTACGTCCGGGCAGCCATGGCAGCAACAGAGGCGTCAGAACCGCACCGGTTGTGAGAGCGGCCAGCAGAGACAACACGGCAAAAAGACCGTCATTTGATGCATTGGACCAAAACCCACCGGTTCCACCTAAGCCTCCTATCAAAAAAAACACCGGAAGAGCCAACAGAGCCCATTTGAGAGCGCTGACCAGTTCGACCGGGATCAGAACCACCCTTTCCCGAGTAGGGAAGGTTTTTCGTCTCATCTTTGGTGTGGCTTTTAGGCCCGCATCCATAAAATTCGGCAAATCGACAGCCTTTATCGGTCCGTAGATCACCCTGAAGCCTGAAAGTTTTTTTACCTTATGTGCCGCAACACCTGGACCCGCCAACTGCGGCAGGATCAGCTTACGGTGAGAAACGACGCTTGCCAATCCACTCGATTCGATGCGCTGGACCAGTTCCTCGGTTCCGAATGTTCCCTTACCCGCCGCACACCAGACATTAATTCCCTTTGTATCCAGAACCAGTATCCATACATGGCGATCGCCCATTGCTTCGCGCAGCTGATCAAAACTCATTTTGTAATTGCCGGTCACCAATACAGAACTTTCGGGGTCCGGATTTCCCAGTGCATAGAGCCCAGGGTCGAGCATATAGTTCATGCGGCCGATACCCCACCGGGCTTTAATAGCCCCCCAGTGATCCGGCCAGTGCAGCGAGGGTTTAACTTGCGGCAACCGCCCAATTGATGTTCGAACTGCACCCGAAACAAAAGGTTGTTTAAGACCGGGCAGGCTCAACTGAGCCTTTTCGTCGGAAGGTCAGCAGCGAGTATCAAAAATGACTTTTTGATCTTCCGGGGACGGATCACCAATTTTCTCATCCATGAAAGTTATCCTTTTATTTGTGGCGAGTCTTCACAAATTTAAATTTCTCCTGCTATTTTGCCTACAAATTATCTGCAATCGAAACAACTCTGTCTCCGAGCATATGTACATAACTTCCCATTTCGTTATCATACCATCCATAGACCACAACCTGGGTTACCGGTATTCGGATTATATCATTTTTTAGTGAAAAAATAATATCCTTATCAATTCCTGGCACATGTTCCATATCAATGGTTACTTCTGCGGTCCGTGTGTGTGTTTCGTGACCCTCTATGATCGCAGCGGCTTTGGGTATGCCTATAATATCCCCGGACACGTTTTGCTTATCGGTGTAATGGAGGTAGCCATTTGAATCGTCAGATGCAATCTGTCTATAAATTTGGTTTATCATTTTCTTTCTTATCGGTTTCCCGGAAATTTCTTCCTGAAGATTTATCACCAGAATAATCAAAGAGCCTGTGGAAGTCGGGATCCTTACCGATTCCGCAATGATGCCGATTTGTTCCATCTCGGGAATCACCAGACTGAGCGCCTTGGCCGCACCGGTGGTGGTCAGGATGATATTGTTCATGATGCTCCTGTTTTTCCGCAGGTCATTTTTGCCGGCTTTTGGCAGACGATCCAAAACCATCTGAGATCCGGTGGCCGCATGGACTGTAGCCATGGAAGCGGACAACATTTTTTTTGGCCCGAAAAAGTTGAGAATCGGCTTTATCATGTGTGCGAGACAGGTTGTGGTACAGGATGCATTAGAAACAATTTTATGACGTCTGGGGTCATAGTCATGGGAATTGATCCCCATAACAGTGGTCACTGCATCATCCGGTATTCCTTCGCCCTTGTCCATGATTTTAAAGGGCGCAGATACGATCACTTTTTCGGCGCCTGAATCCAGATGGCCTCTTACAGCGCCTTTGGGGTGAGTCGAGGAGAGAGTTGGATCGAGAAACTGCCCCGTTGTATCGACCACGAGCCTTACATCGTTTTCTGCCCAGCCTATTTCAGCCGGATTCCGAAAAGACCTTAAAAACCTGACCCGTATGCCGTCAATGGTCATGCACCCGTTTGTATGATCCAGGTCAGAGACAACCGGTTTTGCCTGGTGGCCATACAGAAACCCATGCAGCATGCCATAGGTTGAGTCCCTCTCCACGTAGTGGGCAAGGTCTTCGATCGAGGTGCCGGCCTCTCGGCCGATATTGACGATGAGTTCATCAAAATATTTTCGCTGTACGTGATCCCAGACCGTGAGTTTTCCAATCCGGCCGAATCCGTTTATACCGAGTTTTCGCTTCTTTTTTTGAGGGCTATTTTGCATGGTATGTTCTATCTGTTAGCAAAGTTCAGTCAGTAAAATTCAATTTTCAGCGACTTCCAGAAGGCCGGCGTAAACAGAGCCCTCCTGTCCGTCAATGCTGATGTGATCACCTGATTTTATAATCATATCATTGAAAAGACAATATTTTTCTCTTTCATTGCAGAGCAGATCTCCACACCCGACAACACAGGTTCTCCCCAACTGGTGAGCGACGACCGCGGCGTGGGACGTCACACCTCCCCTTGCAGTTAAGAGGGCATCAGCCGCATAAATCTCTCGAATGTCATCGGGAACAGTATCGGATCGGACGAGAATCAAAGACGTATCGGGTTCCTTGGTTCTCCATTCGTCGATTTCTTTCAGGCTGAAGACGGCCCGGCCGCTCATTGCGCCACCACTGGCACCGATGCCATGCCCCAATCGGTTATTGTCTGTTTTTTCCTTAAGATCAAATGTAAAAACCTTTTCCCGCTCCCTCATTACCATATCTCTGGATTGCAGCAGGTACAGATCATTTTTCGAAGGGCTTTCAAATGTGAATTCTACTTCCTGCGGGCTCCATCCCTTTTTATAAATCAGATCGTTCGCCCAGGTCTTTAACTCCGTATAGATTTCTGGGAAGGCGGTTTCAAGTGTCATATCTGTATCCCGCATTTCGATTTCTTGCTGGGTGATCGAAATGGGGAGGGTGGTGACCAGCCCTGAAGCCACATCTTCACCTTGATTCTGGAGGGTAAAATCACCCCATAGTCTCAATGTATCCCCTGACCATCTTGGATTGTGAGTAAAAAAGACGCCTGCCCCGGATTGTTGGGAACTATTTCCATATACCATTGCCTGAACCGTAACGGCTGTGCCCCAGTCGTCTGAAATACCCATAATCTTGCGGTATGTTTTTGTTTTGGATGATTCCCAGGAACGGAAAACCCGACTGATGATCACAATCAGCTGATCAAAGGGATTTTCAACGATATCGATCCCGACATCTTTTATCATTTTTTTATAGCTGAGCGCTATTTTTTTCATCTGGTTACCGGTGAAACCCTTTTTGTATAAAATTCCAAGTCGTTGCTTGAAGTCTCCCATGATGGCATCAAAATCATCCCTTTCAATTCCAAAGGACATCCCATAACTTTGGAGAAAACGACGGTAGTTGTCCCAGCCAAACCAGGCATTACCGGTGCGGGCTGCAATACCGGTTGCAATATCTTCGTCGATACCCACATTTAGAAACGTGTCCATCATCCCTGGTTGGGAGATGGAAGATCCACTCCTGACGGAAAATAGGAGAGGGTTTTTTGAATCGCCAAACATCTTTCCTGTTACCCGCTGCAAGGCGGAAATATAACTGTGGACCTGATCTTTAAAATTAAGCTCTGCCTGTTCAAAACTGTCGATGATCTCTCTGCACCTAAATGCCTCGGTTGTAATGATAAAGCCTGGAGGGACCGGAAAATCAAAACTTTTCAGTTTGACGATATTCAACCCTTTGTTCCCCAGATATATGATCCCTGAAATTCGGCCTTTAGGCTCGGAAATCGACATCATTGCCCGCTCAGGGTCATAGTTCAACAGTCTGTGGAGTTTATTCTTGGCGAGTCGGTCTGACTGATGAAAAAGCGTGTTGAGTATCCGGCTTAAAAACAGATCGAGCTGCTGCAGCCCTAGCGAAAGGGCGATTCTGTCACGGAAAAAAATCTCTGATATTCGATGTTTTAACCTTTCATGGTCAATGAAATCCTCTTGAGACAGATATTTCGGTAACAGCTGATCAACCGACACTTGGGATAAAATTTTTGAGAGATTGTGTTCGTGGATGTTATTGAAATAATCGGTGGTGATATTTGATACCGCCTTGGCAAATCCTTTGAAGATGTCTAGATACTGGGTAAATGTAAATTCTTTTGCTTCCAATGAATGGGATAGGAGGTCGAGTTGACGTTCGATTTCGAGCGATAAAATACCATCCAATTTTAAAGCCTTATCAAATAGAATGAGCAGATCGTGAACCTGGAAGAAGGTGGCTTTTGTGATCAGGTTAAAATTGAAATTTTGGATAAGCTCTTCAAACAAGACATTGATCAACGTTTCGATCCGAAATGTGAGGCCCAAGGCATCAAATTTCAATTCGTGATAACTCCCATACATAGATGGGATATCTGTGGTGAAATGTCTTTTTTTATAAATATCCTCATTGATTTCATACGACTGGGGGGACAGAATTAGAGATTTTAACGATTCAAGATAATTTAACAGCATCGAGAGTTGTTTCATCACATCAGATTCAGAGAGCGCCCTTTTGAGCTTGTTTAGATTCGGTAATGCTTCGGTTTCAAGCTGGGCAATGTAGTTGTCATTTTCAATAAAGTTGATGCTGTATTTTTGTTTTAAAAGTTTGTAGAAATATATGGCGAGTTCCACTTTTTCAATATCTGTTTCAGATGCATCTGATATTTCACCCAGATAATTTTTTAGCTTTTGTTCATGGATATTGACGAAATCTTCAAATGTAGTGAGCCCCATTTCCTGCAGATGCTGCATAACCTTGCGGACACCGTCGATATAGGGACCTTTTGAATCGATCTGACTATAAATGTTCGGTGGAACAAAGGGTTCGACGAAATCAATCTTACCGGTTTTCCAGAAATTCAGCGTGGCTTCCATAAAATCAAGGATTTGATTACTACTTTCAACGTGACTCTGTTTTCGCAGAAAATGAATAAGCACGTCTTTACGACGATTGATTTCATCAATCTTTGTTGAGGTGTCTCTCAATCTCCCTTCAGCGCCGATATCGTTGAAAAATACCGGAAATAACCGGAAAAGCTGCTTGACAAGGTTATAAACCGGCTCAATCGGGCTGTTTAATAATCGGGTAATATCACGGGGGAACAGGTCGGTGTCCTTGATAAAGACACCGCATAAGGAGAGATAGATAATCAGCGGGGAAAGAAGTCTGGTGGACCATTTGGGATTAAGTTCAATCAGCTCAAGCCAGGTCCGAATGTTCATCAGATGGGTCTTGTTTGCTTTGATCTGCCAATCATTCCCGACACCGGAGATCCTGGGGGTCTGAAAACCAAGATCAATCAAAGCGTCGGTAAAAAAATTGATCAGATCTCTCTCATCGGTTTTGTAAACGCCTTTCCCCACGTTTAGCATACAATTCAGGGCCGTGATGGGGAATATCTCTGTCTGTTTTTTTAAAATAGAGAAGGTTTTTTGGATTAACTCTTCTATATTTCGATGGTTTTCATTGGCGATCAGCCAGCTCAATGTTCGATTGATATCCCTTAAAGACTCCTCGTATATCATCGATAGACCGGCGATATTCATGATATGAAAAAGGAATATCACTTTCCACTGGTTCTCCCTGCCACTTTTTATACCCGCGTCAAATAACCTTTTGGGAAGTTCTCTGTAAGTTTCAACGATCTTGTTATAACCCGGAAGGGATAGGAGATCGTTTAAAATATCTCGTGATGTGATGTTTTTGCCTTGTGCGAGCTGTGTCAGTTGAACATCCCATTGTTTGATCCGCTTATGCGATATATCATTGAAGATTTCTTGCAGAATTTTTTTGTCCGGTATTTCCCCGGCCTCTTCTTCGAACCAGAACTGTGGATCAATCTCTTTCAGCCAGTAGGCATAGGTGTGCTGAAAGTATTTGATTAAAAGAAGATTTATTGACTCAAAATTTGAAATGGTCCCAGAGGAATAATCTAAAAGGAATTCCGCAAGCCTTTTAATCTGATAATAGCTTTTAACAAAAAAGAAGAAATACCGGTCCTCGAAGTTTCTTATTTCTTGAAAAGCACCGTTGATGAGTGGTTCAAACTTTTTAAAATCAGATCCAGCATCTTTTATAATTTTTTGGAGAAAAAGGAGATAGTTATCGACGGCATCGCTTTTAACGTCCAAATGGGTTGTCGATTGAATGGCATGGGAAAAAATGTCGAAAAACAATCTGGCGGCATTTTCACCGTTGGGGTGATTTTTGATGAGATCAAAATAATCGAGCGAATAGACTCTGGCTTCCCTAACGATGAATTGCCAGTTTTTATACGGATGGGAAAGCTCTTTTAAAAAGGTATTCAACCCCTCCGTTAGACCGTAGTATTTGGACATTACTTCCTGCAGGACGGAATATTTGGGATCGATGGTGACATCCACCTGGTAACTGGCCAAATTGATTTCAAGGGCTTTTGATTCTACCATAAGAATACCCAAAATATGAACGGGTGAACCTTAAAAACTGACATCCTTCAAAGCCGTCAATGTTAGTAGCAAATAAATAATTAAGATTAGCAAAGGATATATCTATTTTCAAGAAGATTTGAGAGTCGATTCAGGCATCATAATGAAAACTCGGGTTGACCGGGAGTACAAAATATAAAAGCGGCGGGTTGAATATCTCTCTTTTGGAGAGTAAAACCCGCCGCCTTGTTTTTAGATTCAACGAATCCAAGCTATAATCCGAGGATCATCTCAAAGCCGTCATGGATGTTCGTCACTTCTTCTGGTGTGATGGTAGAGGTCGATTTCTTTGCCATCGGCTTGATATCAATGAATTCCGTTCTGGCCCTGGATTTTACGGCGATGGCCATGGCTCCCCTCGGGTTAGGGCAAAAAAAAGACCCTGCAGTAATTAGACACATCCGGTCGGCTTGGGTAGACCTGCCATTTTGCATGCTCCCTTGCCCGGTCCTGATGGGAAAAGCTCATAGATATGCTTCAGTTTGAATCCCGTTACCTTGGCTAAAACACGAACCATGGGTGCAATTCCGTTCTTTTCATAATATTCTTGCAGTATTTTGACAACCAACCGATGTTCGTCTGTAAGTTCTTCGATTCCCTCGACTTCCTTTACATGATTCACCCAGTTATCACTCCAGTTATCATAGGAATCGATGAATCCATCCTCGTCTACCGTAAAGGTTTCTCCACCATATTCAACTTCCGGCATTTTTTGAACCCCCTTTCCGAATTATTTATAATCTCTAATGATTTCTGAGCGTTATGCCCTATAATCGACAATAATTAAGTTAGGTTGAATATATTATTGAATATCAAATGTCAATACGAAAAATGGATGTCTCAAAAGATTATATGACCGTCATACGTGATTGCACCATGTTCCGATGTCGGGTGTCTTCACTCATATCGATCTTCATCCAGGGAATAGGTAAACATCCTACCAGATTCAAATCTCGTATTTTCATATAGCTTGAATAAACAAAAACCGGCCTTGTTTTTTTACCTAAAAGCAAAATCGCACTATTTTTTTTCTTGATACCGGCAATCATTATCATTACAAGATTAAACTATAGTTTTTTAATATAGAATAGATACTATATTAATATAGATTGTATTTGTTATATTAAAGTCACCTGTTGACGGACAATAGCAAGCGCATCCCCAACGGCTGTTATGGGGGACTTCAAGTCACAACATCAAAGGATGTAAAGGGCGGAGGAAAAATGAGACGGGTGGCGGTCGAATAGTGTGACACCTGTGGGTGAGCCTGTCCAAAATGGCACCGGGTGAGGCGCTCTGAGCCAAAAACTTCTGTCCATTGCTCAAAAGGCAGGTTCGAAGTAACCATGAGGCTGTGCTGTTCATCCTAATCTAATAATCAACCATGTGCCGGATTCACTTCATCTATCTGTATTGAAACTTGTTTGATGAAACACCAATGAAAAAACAGATTAATAATCTTCTGATAAATCAAGTGATTATCGTGGGTGAAATAAATGAGTTTCTGATAAAAAATGGTACTTTTTGAAGTATTAGCTGGTCAAGTCATTGATGTGAATGATAGCAATATAAAGAAAAAAATGCCGTACATAGCTCACAGAGACGATTTATGTGCAAAATTCAGGTAGTATACCAAAATAATATAGAATTGAATATTAGTTACTAAACTTATATCAAAGGCACTATCAGCAGCGCAACGATGTTGATGACCTTGATCATCGGATTAATCGCCGGACCTGCCGTATCTTTATACGGATCACCTACTGTATCGCCTGTAACTGCAGCCTTATGGGCATCAGAACCTTTTCCGCCATAAATACCGTCTTCAATAAACTTCTTGGCATTATCCCACGCGCCTCCACCGCTTGTCATCGCAACAGCTAGGAAAAGACCTGTGATGATACTACCTATAAGAACACCTCCAAGAGCCTCTCTGCCCAAAAGCACTCCGACAAGAATCGGTACAACTACAGGTATCAAAGCCGGGACCATCATCTGCTTGATCGCCGATTTTGTAACTATATCAACACATTTTCCGTATTCAGGTTTTTCTGTGCCTTCCATAATTCCGGCTATTTCACGGAACTGCCGTCTCACTTCTTCAACAACTCCACCCGCAGCTTTTCCAACTGCCTCCATAAGGAGAGCTCCGAAATAGTAAGGAAGCAGACCGCCGATAAACAGGCCTGCAAGTACCATAGGGTTTGAGAGATCAAAAGAGAGTGAATCAGTGAAAGACCTCGAATATTCGGCAAACAGAACGAGCGCTGCAAGAGCTGCAGATCCGATCGCGTAACCCTTTGTGACAGCCTTAGTAGTATTGCCAACCGCGTCAAGTGGGTCGGTTATGTTACGAATCTCTTCCGGAAGCTCAGCCATCTCCGCAATACCGCCTGCGTTATCGGTGATAGGTCCATAGGAATCGATGGCAACAACGATACCGGTCATCGAAAGCATCGAAACAGCAGCAAGAGCGATGGCAAAAAGACCGCCGCCGGGATTACCGTCGAAACCGCCGCCAAGAGAGTATGCTCCGAGTATTGCAGCAACGATAACAATAACAGGCATGCCTGTGGCTTTCATGCTGACCGCCAGTCCTGCTATAACGTTTGTTCCGTCACCCGTCTGACTTGCTGCTGCAATATGCTTGACCGGGCTGTAACTCGTGGATGTAAAATATTCTGTTATCCAGACGATCAAGCCGGTTAAAACAAGTCCGATTAATGCTGTCATGAATATATTTCCTGATGTAAATCCTCCTCTTGCCGCTTCATCAAGCCCACCGATAAAGTATGAAGAGACGACAAAAAAAGCCACCGCCGCAAGGATACCCGACACAGCAAGTCCTTTATAAAGGGCTCCCATTATGTAATTGTTCTTACCAAGCTTAACAAAATAAGTGCCGATAATCGATGCGATAATAGAAACACCGCCAAGAAGCAGAGGGAATTCGATCCACGGGCTGTCATCGCCAAATATAGTCCTAGCCAGAAGCATCGCTGCAACTAATGTTACCGTGTATGTCTCATAAAGGTCAGCAGCCATTCCTGCACAGTCACCTACATTATCACCAACGTTATCAGCTATAACAGCAGGGTTCCTTGGATCATCCTCAGGTATTCCTGCTTCAACCTTACCCACAATATCTGCCCCAACATCAGCCGCCTTTGTATAAATACCGCCGGCGATACGGGCAAACACACTCATAAGTGAACAGCCAAAACCAAGCCCTATCAGTGCATGGAAAGCCTCCTCGCCTGCAAACGATTGTACTGTATAATAGTAGCCCGCAATTCCTAACAGACCAAGTCCGACAACCATTACTCCCGTAACAGATCCACCCTTAAATGCAACTGAAAGGGCTGGCTGGATTCCATCATGAGCAGCCTGCGCAGTACGCACATTTGCACGTACCGTAACCATCATTCCGATATACCCAGCGAGTGCTGAACCGAGTGCACCTACAACAAAACCTATTCCGGTCCATATGCCAAGTCCAAAAAGCAACAACAACACCAAAACAACCACACCAGCAATAGCAACTGCTCTGTACTCACGTGCAAGAAATGCCTGAGCACCTTCTTTTACCGCATTTGAGATGTCCTTCATACGATCACTACCCGCGTCCTGCTTTGTTACCCATCCTGCAGTAATTAATGAATAAATAATACCCGCAATTCCGCAGATGAGAGCAAATAAGATAATACTACTCATTGCACATACCCCCTTGGTTTGATTGAAGTTTAAGGAATACAACTGATATTATTCCAGACTTGATTCCTGTTTGGCCTCAGCTCCAACAGATAAAAACTTGTTTTTTTGGAGCGACTTAAACGAAAACAATAAATTGTGTTGAGATTTTTTTCACATTTGAAACGGTGCATTCTATATTGGCTGATATGGCAGACCAAGGATCAAAGCTTTGTTCAATCCATGTTGGATGAAGGAACGATAACAGAGATGGAGTCATGCAATCATCCGGCACGAAATTTTATCGATCAGTGTATCGGCTGTGGCGATTGCGAACCGGAGGAAGGCCATTTGAACACGCTGAGCACAGATCTGATAATGCTTTCTACCGACGGTCTGCACGATGCCGTTGATGAAGCAACCATGTTTGAAATTCTCTCCTTGGACGGTGATATTGAAACCAAGGCCAATGAACTGGTCAGCAGAGCACTGGATGCGGGCGGTAAAGACAATATCACCGTGGTACTCGCACAGCTTTAGTATGAACATTGTCCAGGAACTCCCCTCTTTTCCTTTTCTGATTTGACATTTCACTCGCATTCTTGAATCTTTTTTATCAAAATTTTTTATACAATATTGACAGTCTCGTAAAAAGTCATTTGTGAACGACTTTGAGCATTTCGGGATCAATATGGTCTTTTTACGAGTTCATCAATATTCGGGCTAGACAAAAAAGGGCGGTTCAATGTCACAAACCACCTCTTTTACCTCGGGAATCTTTCTTACAATTTCATTTGTTTCCTTTGTCAAATCGGACTGAATCATCTCCTTAAGCTCTTTTCCCATCTGGAGAGTGGCATAACCGGTTTTGGTCAGTTTCTGTGCCGGTACCTTCACATGAACAAAGCCGTCGTGAGCGGTCACAGAAGCTTCACACAGGATTTGAAGAGACACACGAATATGACTTTGCAGTGCAAGGTTTATGAATTTTCTTTTGATCTCCGGAGTCGTTTTAAAGGATTTGCAGCGTGCGGCATTGCAAATAATCTTACAGGCGTCTTCGATGGTCATCGTGCCGAGATGAACGATAATATCATAAAGTCGCGGGTCTTCGATATCTACCCGGTAAAGATAACGGGTCCATTCCGTACGATGCCGGTCTTCTTCTCTGATGACCGCCAGGGCGTGGTCCTTTGTTATTTTTTGTCTCTGCCGGAGCAGGGCCACCCTTTCGTCCATGTCGGCGATAATCCGTACCTTTAAGGCATTGGTGATTTCAGGAATGAACAAATGGCCGGCATGCCCATGATACACATAATTATCCTCCTGCATGTGCTCCAGCAAGGCGTCCCGAATATAAGCAATATACTTTTCTCTACCATGGGTTAATCTTTCAAGAACACCGGGTGCATCATGAAGTGTTTTCAGCAGTTTTTTTTCGGAAACTTGGAAAAATTGGGATGCCGCCAGCAGCACTTCGCGACTGCCGCACTGATATCCAAGCGTTTCTGCTACTTTTTCAGCTATTTCCTTTCCATGGCTGAAACTTCCCCGAGAGATCATAATTATTGCCACCTGAATTTTCTCCTTTAATGATCCATTCAGTACCGTTTAATAACCATTATATGTGAGAAAAAATGTTACCGGATCCACGTCAATTTTACTGAATTCCATAGAAGAAATAGAGAACCGTCAGTTCCACCGTTAGAAAAATCAAGGTCATGATAATCCCGGCTTTAGTGTAATCAACGGTACGGTAACCGCCGGGCCGCATCACAAGGGCATTCACCTGGTGTGTTGGCAAAACAAATGTGTTGGATGCTGACAACCCAACCACCAGAGCAGCCATGCGCGGGTCGCTGCCGGCCATGACCGCCATATTCATACAAAGCGGGACCAGCAAGACGGCCGCCCCCACGTTTGAAACCACAAGTGTAAAAAAGGAGGTCATGATTCCAACCGCTGCGAGAAACACAATGGGTGACGGCTGCCCGAGAAGCCCTAAAAGATTTTCGGCGATAAATGCCGCCGTGCCAGTTTTTTCAAAAGCGATCCCAAGCGGAATAAGACCGGCCAGAAGAAAAACGGTCATCCAGTCCACGGCCCGATAAGCTTCATCAACGGAAAGCACGCCGGTTACGATCATTCCCAGAGCCCCGGACATCAGTGCCACAGAAAGCTGAACTTTAAAAAACACAATTTGTGTTAAAGCGATTGCCAGCCATAGAACGGCAAACATCGCTTTCTGTGGCCGCATGATCTCCCCCTCCAAAGGTGTTGTGAAGGCCAACGCCCGTGGCTGGGGCTGGTTTCTCATTATATGAAACCGTTCCCACGGCCCGTAAAGCAGCAGGGTATCTCCCATCTGCAGCTGTATGTGGGTGAGTCCGCCGTGGTACAATCTGTTTTCTTTGAACAGCAAAACCGGATTAAGCCCGTAGAGCTTTTTAAAGTTGATTTCGCTCATGGTTTTACCGATGAGCTCAGAACGGGGAGATATGATTGTTTCGGCCATCCCGGCGCTGGTTCTCGAAAGAGTATCCGCAAACACATACAGGCCGTCTTTGATCTCCCAGCCATATTCTTCGGCCAGCTTCCGGATGTTGAACGCCCTGCCAACCACCGCGATATCATCGTCCGCCGAAATCATATCAGAACTTCGGGGGGCAAAGATTTTGTCCTTCTTGCCTGATAGGTTAACCGCTACTACGGTTACCAGGAACTTGGTCCTCACGCCCAGTTCTTCAAGCGAGCGCGGGCCTTCAAAATCAGAGGGAATATGGAGTTCATAGGTGCTGTCAATGCCTCTGTATTCTGCAATCAGTGAGGCCGTGGCCCCCTTGTCAGCTTTTCCGCTGGCGGCCGGCAGTACATACTTGCCGAACAGTGCAAAATAAACAATGGCGCTTACCAGCAGACAGATTCCGATGGGTGTCTGGGTAAACAGTCCAAAAGGTTCCAGTTTCTTACCGCCCAGTATCATTAAATCATTCAGCAAAATGGTTGGACTGGCACCCACCAGCGTGATGGTACCGCCGATGATGGCACAGAACCCCATGGGCATCAATATTCTGGAAACTGGTATCCCCAGCCGTTTGCTGATCCGTTGTGTGGCCGGCAAAAAAAGAGTGGTAGCCCCGATATTCTGCATCATGCTGGATATCAGCCCCACCGTTCCGGACACCAGCGCAATAATTTTCTTCTCGCTTTTGCCCGCGAGCTTGATAATGGGACTGGCGACCTGGTTCATCACGCCGGTTTTATCAAGTCCGGCCCCGATGATGATAACGGCTATAATTGAACAGACCGCATTACTGCTCAAACCGACAAAAGCATCTTTGGGAGAAATAAGACCTATCAGCGGAAGCAGTACCATCATCATAATGCCGACGACATCTATCCGAACCCACTCGAAAACAAAAAGCGTAATAACAAAAACCAGCACCACCATAGTCAAGATCATCTCAGGTGTCATTCTAAGCAATCCTTTCTTTCATCCGATAGCTGCTGCCGTAGCCTGCTGTTTGATAGTTTTGATGCCGCTCCCTTTATTTTCTTCTGTTTTCATTTCTGAACCAGAAGCATAAGAAAAATACGGCCAAAATCAGTACAATCCCTAAGTATAACCGTGCTCCCATCATAACCTCCATCTATGCTGAACTACCATTTGCTTTTTTTTGCATAAAAAAAGTAGGAATCTTGGCTAACTGTAAATGTATAGTCAAAAATCCTACTTTTTGAAAGTCATTTTTAAATTACATCATGGAATATACAAAGATTTCACTTTTTGCTCTTTCGCCGTTTTCGGGCCTGGAAACCGCCGCCTGATCTTCAGATTCCGAAACGACGAATTCAAACCCACCGATTTCATTCCTTATTTCTTTAAGGCCTTCATATGATTCGCTGAATTTGACAACGTGCGTAAACGGAATTTCTTTCTTCTTTGCTGCTTCCTGAAACATCCGAACGTTCTTTTTGGAAAGACCTTTAAAATCTTCACAAATTTTTTTGCGTGAAGATGAAAAAAAATTAAACGTTTCGCAAGACAGCGGTGCCGTATTTAACGCGACAATTTCATAGGACATCCTTTCAGCCATTTCCAGAGCATAATCGATGATATCTTCTGAAAATACACTCTCCCTCCCGACCACCACAAGTTTCCTGACCACCTCGGACTCCAGCTCTGTTTGAAGTTTCTCTTGGACTAGCGCTGCCTGTCCTGCTTCGGCAAATGTAATCGCCTTTTGGGATTGATCCATCTTTCCGGGTAGCTTTTGAATCTTCTGTTTTATTTTCCCAAAAATTCTGCCCACCTTTTATATCCTCCCGCCTAGGGTTTTGTCGTCTATTCGTAATCTTTGCTTATTGCATATCGAGTAACACCACCAGCGGCATATTCAGCATCTGCCGTATTTCTTCTGTCACCGATGTATATTTTTTCCGGTATCGGTTTTACCGGACGCTTTCCGGTTCGATCTCTCCATTATGTTTTTGTCAAAGTTACAGCATTTAATTGAGCAAGTTCCATGGCGGCACCCGAAAAATCTATTTATCTATCCAATATTATAATTTTATTACACAAATCCAACCATTCGTTCGGACACAGTCAGTTATTTCAAATTGCAACACTTTTCGCGTTAAAATCATTTTTATTAATTTATCAATTAGTTATATTATATTGCACCCATAACACCCTAGATGGAACAATTGTTTTTCCCTATCATCATAGAGCATTATTCTACACCTCTAGGTATTAAAAGACCTGGTTGCTCCTTCAGCAATGGCCTTGATCAACAAATTGAGATCTTCGCAGGTTGATATCGCATGACTGATAGCCTTGAATTTTCGGAGATTAAACTTTCTGACGAGTTTCTGTTGCATCCTTACCTCCTTTGGATCAGGCTTTTGCATCTGAGTGTTCGGTCACGAGGTCCCAACACCTAACTTGGCCCACTCTATGCCCCATTCTGTTGAGTCCGCCCGCTTTCCGGCGGGCTGTCAAGGCGGCTACGCTTTGGGCTTCAGCGCAAAGAGTGTCTTTCATAAGCGACCAGCGTGTTAATGTTAAATTTTAAATAAATTAAAATAAATTGTCAAGATTCAAGAAGATCGGCCATTGACCCGCCATCCCTGTGGCTGGGTTGACTCCCTGACCAATCTCCCCTATACTCCATCTCCGGAAAAGGGTACTTTAAACTTTGTCTCACCTGATCGGTGCCCTTTCGGGGCCATTTTTATTATGCAGTCCGCAAGTAATAGCCCGAGGTACCGGGCATGTTTACGGCCTATTCGGTTTTGTCTTCCCACCGCTGACGGCGGCACTGATTTCCGCCACTGGCTGGCGTCTGTCATGGCTGGTCCTAGGAGGCATCGTCTTCGTCATAGCCGTTTTGATTGGCGGTCTGTTACTGACAGAAAGTTGAGCCGGCGATCTATGCTCGATCTTTTGGTTCGAACCGAATTCAATGCCCTTTTGTGCCGGCGAGATGACCGCTGACAATAAGGGCGTCAATTGTTTTTATCTGGCAGATAATGCGCATTTGAAGCCGCCGATTCACCGGCTGCTGCCGGTTGCGTGCGGTAGAAACATGTTTATATTTATCCTCTGCGCCGGTTTTTAAATTGAAAATCCCGAAATCGCACGAACCGGAGCAAAAAGGATTAATTCACCACGAATTGTTTCCTTCTCTATCGGATTTTCTATCCTACATGAAAAGCCTGAAACCGCTCAACAAAATCGGCGATGATTTTGGATCCAAGCTCAAAAATTCAGTATGTGCCAGACAAAGCAGGACTCGATAGTTGTTATGTGTATGGCCGTAAAATCGGAAAGGCGGTTAATGAATGAAATGAAAGTTCCGATTGTTGAACTCAGCGAATGTATCGCATGCGGGGTATGTGTGGAAACATGCCCAGAGATATTTCGATTCAATGATACCGGTTATATCGAAGTCATTGAATTGGCCGTTTATCCCGAGCCCAACGTGAATGACGCTATAAAATATTGCCCTGTCGATTGTATTCACTGAGGAACTTAATACATTTAAAATTTATATCAAGAGCCGGCGG
>DCWS01000011.1:0-35118 GCA_002328165.1 Desulfobacteraceae bacterium UBA2156
ACCATTAAACCCTTTATTTAAATTTAATGATCGTATCTTGTTTTCTGCGGCAATTGCAGTTGCAACTGCAGGGTTGCTATCCAGTGTTTGTGGGAGCTGCCCCATGCTCTAAATGACTCTGAAGGGGAAAGGTACAGAGAAGGCAATGTTGGAGGCTGCACCCGCCATACAAGGAGTAGAACCTGTGGATTTTCCATAATATCAAGTCAGTATCGTTGATAATTGACCTAATGAGGTCACCCATGGTCAAATTAAAGTACTTCCAATATTTCAATTAGGGCAAGACCCTTCGGTTTTCATAATATCGATTGTAAATAAATTTTTTGGGAGGCGATTATGAAAATATCAAGACGCAAATTTTTGAAGTCGGGAGCGGCGAGCGCGGGACTGCTTTTCGTGCCCAAACAGATCTTTCCCTTTACCTTTTTTAAGGAGGTAGAAAATCCGCTCACACATTATCCCTATCGGGATTGGGAAAAAATTTATCGCGACCAGTATCGATATGACCGGAGTTTCACTTATGTCTGTTCCCCAAACGACACCCATGCCTGCCGGGTACGAGCCTTCGTGAGGAACGGGGTGGTGATGCGCCTCGAGCAGAACTATGACATCCAAAAAATTAAGGACCTCTCCGGCAACCACGCCACCGCCCATTGGAATCCCAGGATGTGTCTTAAGGGGTTTACCTTCCACCGAAGAGTCTATGGCTCTTATCGACTGAAGTACCCCTTGATCCGAAAGGGATGGAAGCATTGGGCCGACGATGGTTTTCCCTCATTGAGTGACAATCCGGAGAACCGGACAAAGTACAAGTTCGACAGTCGGGGAACCGATGAGCTCATACGGGCCTCCTGGGACGAAGTCAACACTTACCTGGCCAATGGCCTCATCGCCGTAGCCAGGACCTATAGCGGTACGGAGGGTAAGCGTCGGTTGGTCAAGGACGGGTACCCACCTGAGATGCTGGAGTACTGGGGGGGCGCCGGGACACGGACGATGAAGTTCCGCGGGGGAATGGGTCTTCTGGGAGTCATCGGCAAGTACGGTCTCTATCGCTTCTCCAACATGATGGCCCTTGTGGATGCGCATGTCCGGGGCGTGGGGCCGGAAGACGCTCTGGCCGGCCGGAACTTCTCCAACTATACTTGGCATGGCGACCAGGCCCCTGGCCATCCCTTTGTCCATGGCCTCCAGACCTCCGACATGGATCTCAACGATTATCGAAACTCCAAGTTCACCGTTCATGTCGGCAAGAACATGGTCGAAAACAAGATGCCGGAATCCCACTGGTTCATCGAGATGATGGAGCGGGGAGGCCGCATCGCCGTCATTGCACCCGAGTACAACCCGCCGGCCACCAAGTCCGATTACTGGATCCCGGTGCGACCCGGGCTCTCAGATACTTCCATCTTCCTGTACGTGACAGGGTCCCTGATTGAGAAAGGGTGGGTAGATTACGACTTTGTCAAGGAATTCACTGATTTCCCGCTCCTGGTTCGGACTGATAGCCTCAAGCGCCTCCATGCCCACGAGGTCTTCGAGGGCTACAAGCCTGGGCTCTCCAAGGATGGACCTTCCTTCACCATCCAGGGACTCGAGCAAGATCAGTACGAAAAGCTGGGAGATTTCGTCGTTTTCGACAAAAAAAGTGGTTCCCTCAAAGCCATCACCCGCGATGATGTGGGAAAATGGCTTGCGGACAAAGGGATCGACGCTGAACTTGAATGGAAGGGCAATGTGAAACTGGCGGACGGCTCAGAGGTGGAGGTCCAGACCCTTTGGGAAATGTACAAAGTCCACCTCCGGGACTATGACCTGGAGACCGTTTCCGAGATCACATCCGCCCCCCCGCACCTGCTGGAGCAGCTAACCAAGGATTTCGGCCGCAGGTTCTGGGATCCGGACTTTAAGGGGAAGCCCCGCGATGCTTACCCCATCTCCATCCATTACGGAGAGGGAATCAACCACTACTTCCACGCGACCCTCCACAACCGTGCTACCTACCTGCCCTTGATGCTGGTGGGAAGCATTGGTTTTCCAGGCTCCGGCGCCCACACGTGGGCCGGCAACTACAAGGCAGGTAATTTCCAAGCCTCCAAGTGGAGCGGTCCCGGTTTCAAGGGCTGGGTCGCAGAAGATCCCTTCAACCCTAACCTGGATGCCACAGCCGATGCGAAAGAGATACCGGTGAAGGCCTACGCTAGGGGGGAGGAGGTCGGCTACTGGGCACACGGGGAAAGACCGCTGATCGTCAACACGCCAAAATACGGCCGCAAGGTGTTCACCGGTAAGAGCCATCTGCCTACACCGACCAAGTCGATGTGGTTCACCAACGTGAACCTCATCAACAACGCGAAGTGGGCCTACCAACTCATCAAAAGGACGAACCCCAAGATCGACATGATCGTCACCCAGGATATCGAAATGACAGCGAGCGCCGAGTACGCCGACGTGGTCCTACCCGCTAACTCCTGGATGGAGTTCGAGACTCAGGAGGTTACTTCCTCCTGCTCCAACCCCTTTCTCCAGATATGGAAGGGAGGGATCAAGCCGGTCTACGATACACGCGACGATACATTGATCATGACAGGTGTGGCCGAGAAGCTTGCGGAGTTGACAGGAGAGCGACGCTTCAAGGACTACTGGAAGTTCGCCCTCGAAAGGAATACAGAGGTTTACATCCAGCGCCTGATCGGCGGAAGCACAACCGGCCGAGGCTACAAGGTGAAGGATATCCTTGAGGGCAAGTACGGGGAACCCGGCGCCTGCTTGATGCTCTTCAGGACCTACCCCCGCATACCCTTCTGGGAGCAGGTAGGCGAGAGCATTCCTTTTTACACGGACACCGGAAGGCTCAATGCATACTGCGACATCCCTGAAGCGATCACACACGGCGAGAATTTCATTGTCCACCGCGAGGGACCGGAGGCCACTCAGTATCTTCCCAATGTCATCGTGAGTTCCAACCCGCTCATCAGGCCCGATAACTACGGTTTCACTCGGAAGATGCTCGAACAAAAGGACGGGCTGGACTGGGAAGCGAGGCATGTGGCGAACAACAAGCTCCCCTGGTCAGAAGTGAAGAAGACCAAGAATCCTCTGTGGAAGCAGGGTTTTCGGTTCTGGTGCTCGACGCCCAAGAGCCGGCACAGCGTGCACTCCGGGTGGGTGGTCACCGACTGGAACTGGATTTGGAACTCGAACTTTGGCGATCCCTACCGTACGGAAAAGAGGCAACCCGGCGTGAACGACTGGCAGATCCATATCAACCCTCAGGCGGCCAAGGATCTGGGCTTGAAGGACGGGGATTATGTCTATGTGGATGCGGATCCCAATAACCGTCCCTACCGGGGTTACAAGCCTTCAGACTCTTTTTACAAGGTCAGCCGCCTGATGCTCAGAGTCAAGTACAATCCCGCATACCCGTACTACTTCACTATGATGAAGCACGCCGCTTTCATCGCCACGGAGCGGACGGTCATGGCGCATGAGACGAGACCCGACGGCAGGGCTCTTTCCCCCACGGGCTACCAGGCCAACTTCCGCTACGGCTCTCAGCAGAGTGTCACTATCTCCTGGCTTATGCCCATGCACCAAACCGATCATCTCTTCCACAAAAAGAAGGCTGCGATGGCGTTCACCTTCGGCTTCGAGGCCGATAACCACGCGATCAATTCGGTGCCCAAGGAGACGTTGATTAAGATCACGAAGGCCGAGGATGGCGGCATGGATGGCCGTGGGGTTTGGGCGCCCGCGAAGACGGGGTTCACACCGGGGAACGAATCTGACATAACCGAGCGCTACCTCCAAGGGGACCTGGTGAAGGTGAAGGAGGCATAGGCGAGTTTATGGATAAATATCTTCAAGGCGAAATCGTAAGAGTAAAAAGTTGAAATTTGGGATAGGTAAAATTTTAACAGGAGGACGCAATGACCAGATCTCTAGTATATAACTGGCAGTTAGCGCGAAAAATGGAATATACCTACGAAGCGAGACGCCCCAAGAGGCAGTTTGCCTTCGTTTTCAACATCAATCGCTGTATCGCCTGCCAGACCTGCACCATGGCATGCAGATCGACATGGACGTTCTCGAAGGGGCAAGAATTCATGTGGTGGAACAACGTGGAGACAAAACCATACGGCGGGTACCCCCAGTTCTGGGATGTAAAGACCCTTCAACTTTTGGAAAAGGCAAATCCTGGCGGGCAGGTCTGGGACGTTACCAAAAAGGACGGGATAAATCGCCCTTATGGAGTCTTCAAGGGAAAGACGATATTTGAAGCAGCCACCAAACACTACGGTCCGGAGGGGGCTCAAGAGGCTCTTGGCTATATCCCTGGCGATGAAGAGTGGCGTTATCCAAACATCTATGAGGACACAGCGACGGGCTACAAAGGAGCCAAGGGCGAGTGGAGTGAACCGGTAATGTTACCGGAACATAAAACCTGGTTTTTTTATCTCCAAAGACTCTGCAATCATTGTTCTTACCCTGCTTGTGTTGCAGCTTGTCCTAGAAAAGCGATCTACAAACGCGAAGAGGACGGAATCGTTCTGATCGATCAGAAAAGATGCAGGGGATACAAAAAGTGTGTTGAGGCATGCCCCTATAAAAAACCGATGTTTAGAGGGACCACGCGGATCTCTGAGAAGTGTATCGCCTGCTATCCAAGGATTGAGGGAAAAGATCCCCATATCTCCCCGGACCACGCACCTATGGAAACCCGCTGCATGACGGCTTGCGTGGGGAAGATCCGGCTGCAGGGACTGGTAAAGATTGATCAGGAGAAGGGAGAGTGGGCAGAGGATCGATACAACCCGCTCTATTACCTCGTCAAGGTAGCGAAGGTGGCCCTTCCCCTCTATCCGCAGTTTGGCACTGAGCCCAATGGCTATTACATTCCGCCAAGATGGGTACCGCGAGCCTATTTGCAGCAAATGTTTGGACCCGGTGTGGACGAGGCAATTGAAAAATATAGCACACCTTCACGAGAACTTCTCGGTGTATTGCAGATCTTCCGTGCCCAGCAAAAGATTATTTACCGTTATGAAATAAAAGAAGGAAAGAAAATCTATGAGACTACGGTCAATGGAAAGAAGTGGTCAATATATGATGATACTGTCATTGGATATGACCAAAAAGGAAACGAGGTTGTTCGGCTTAATGTTGAGGAACCAATGATCATTCGGGAGGCTAAAAGAGTTAACTCTATTTAATAATGAGATGAGGTATTAATGATGAAAGAGGTTCAAAGAGCGAATGTCTATGGATTCTTGGCGCGTCTGTTCTCATACCCCCGCCGGGAAACATTTCAAATCTTTTCTCATGAAGATATCTTTGAGGCCTTTAACGGACTTGGGGAGAAATTGGTGACACAGGCTAATCAAATCATCGAGTTGCTGCGAGCCCTAGGTCATGAAGAAGTGCGTGAAGAATATGTACAGACCTTTGGGCACGTAATTTCAGCCGAATGCCCGCCTTATGAAACCGCTTATGGCGAATCGCATGTATTCCAGCAGACCCAGGGGCTGGCCGACATTGCCGGGTTTTACAAGGCGTGGGGTATTGATATCGCTTCCGATGCTCACGATAGACTTGATCATATCAGCGCTGAGTGCGAGTTTATGAGTTTTCTGCTCTTGAAACTAGATTATTTCTCATCAAAAGATGAAAAGGAAGCTGAAGAGATCTGCATTGATAGCGCCAAAAAATTCTTGGAAGAGCATCTCGGCAAATGGGTGCCGATCTTTTCAGCGCTGGTTATGAAAAAGTCACCTGGCGGGCTCTATCACAAGGCGGTAAAATTGTTAAAAGAGTTTATTGAAAAAGAGGTGGAGATATCCGGCATTGAGCCCGTTGTATATGCTGAGAAAGCTTTGCGGTCTTTTGCTTTTGACGATCAACAATGTTCGCAATGTCCGTCTCCTAGAGGGGAAGGGCTTTGAGAGAAAGCAAATTAAAAAATTTTAAACAAATTTCTCTTAAACTCCTTGTCTGAAGGTCTGAAAAGAGATCAATGCAGCGGAGGATTGCGCTTAGAGGCTGTGAAGCATCCTGGGTGCAATGGGTTGGGAGAAAAGGGATTTACAGAGGCGGGTGTTCCCGTCATCATAAAGGAGGAAAAACTATTATGAAAAAAAGAATGGTCGTCGCCTTCTTAGTTGCGATTTTTTGTTTGTTCGTTTTGGGATTAGCGTTTGCTTATGAAGTGTCGGAAGTCATGAACGGAGGCACGATAGAAGGGCGCGTAAGGCTCTCCGGAAGCCCTCCTCCCCCGAAGATCATCGGGGTCGGCCAGGACCGGGAGGTGTGCGGCGAAGTCCAGAAAAGTTACGAAATCGAAGGGAAAAAGGGTGGGGTCAAGAACGTCCTTGTTATGATTTTAGAGATCGGTAAAGGGAAGGACTTTGACTTCCCGGAGGCCGTTCTGGGTCAGAAAGAATGCATGTTTGAGCCGCACATTGTGTTAGCTTCTCCAGGGAAACTTATGCTTGCAAGCAGCGATCCTATCCCCCACAACATCCATACAAAGTCAATAATGAACCCACCTATAAATATAACCCTGAACAGGCTGAAAAGAAAAAGCTCGTTATCTGTCACTTTCCCTGAGATCATAGATGTCAAGTGTGACCTGCACGGGTGGATGAAAGGATACATTGTTGTCGCGGAGCATCCCTACTATGCTATCACGACCGATGATGGCTCATTCCAACTCCGGGAGGTCCCACCAGGGACATACGAGCTGGAGGTTTGGCATGCAAAACTGGGGAGTCAAACAAAGGAGGTGACCGTAAAGGCAGGAAGGAAGACAGTAATCGAGTTCACTTACTAAAAATGAGAGTTTAAAAAAAGGAGAAATGCACGATGAGAACAATTAGACATTTAGGTGTAGTTTCGGGTTTGGCCCTGATCGTTTTTATTATGGGGCCTTTCATACCGGCGGCTTCTGAGGCAGCGGAGGTGGCAAAGCTGACCTTCGCCCCTCAGGTACCTCCGCCCATCACGCGTAATCAACCAGCTGTTGTCGTTGTCGAGCTTGAGGCGATTGAAAAGCGTGGACAGCTGGCCGATGGGATCGAGTACGAGTTTTGGACCTTCAATGGCAGCGTCCCGGGCCCTTTCATCAGGCTTCGAGTGGGAGACACGGTTGAGATGCACCTCAAGAACAACAAGGATAATAAGAACACCCATACCGTGGATTTCCATTATGTCACTGGCCCCGGAGGGGGTGCCAATGTGCTGATGACAGACACCGGCAATGAGAGTGTAAGCCGGTTTAAAGCCCTGAAACCCGGGCTGTTCGTCTACCATTGTGCGGCTCCGCCCGTCCCGGCCCACATCTCCATGGGCTTGTACGGACTGGTCCTTGTCGAGCCGGAAGAGGGGCTCCCTAAGGTGGATCGAGAATTCTATGTGATGCAGAGTGAGTTTTACACAGAAGGGGAGATTGGAGATCCGGGTTTTCAGGCTTTTTCGTCCAAGAAAGGGGCGGCTGAGAGACCCGAGTATGTTGTCTTCAACGGACGGGTCGGTTCGCTTATGCCAAATAGCGGGACTCCCTTGACGGCCAAGGTCGGTGAGACGGTTCGAATCTATTTCGGTAACATCGGGCCAAACCTGATCTCTTCATTCCACATCATCGGTGAAATTTTCGACCGGGTGTGGCGTGAAGGAGGAGTGCCGGGAGTCGGTGATCCCGATTTGAATATCCAGACGACCCTGGTTCCGTCCGGAAGTGCCTCCCTTGTGGAGTTCAAGGTTGAGGTTCCTGGGGGCTACGTCCTGGTGGATCACGCCATCTATCGTATTGACCGGGGCGCAGTTGGCATCCTCAGCATCGAAGGGCCGGAAGCGCCGGAAATCTATAAAAAGATCAAATGAGGAGGATTTTGCTCACAACCTGCTTTTAAGGATCAAGAAAAGCGATGGGGGTGAATTCCGTACCGTAAAGGGGATTTGCCTTCCATCGCCTATAGGCAAGAAGGATGTTTCCGATGTTCTTCTTCTGGGAGAGTATGCCATGAGAAAATCCATAATTTTGATTGCCATTGTACTTCTAATTGGTTTTGGGAAAGGACAAAAAGCATTAGGGAAGAATAATTCAGCCGGTTCTTCAAGCGGCCAAGAGTCATTCAAAAAGAATTGTGCTGTTTGCCATGGGGAGAAAGGTTTGGGTGATGGCCTTGCTGCTAGATTCCTTTTTCCCAAACCGCGCAATTTCTCCGATGTCATGTTCAAGATCCGTTCCACGAGTTCAGGAGATGTTCCAACTGAACAGGACCTTTTCGATACCATAAAAAATGGGATGCCAGGCTCTGCCATGCCTTCTTTCTCATACCTTCAAGATGAAGAGCGGTGGGATCTTATCGAGTACATAAAGACACTTGGGGTTAAGAAAATAGGAAGGAAAAAGGTAAATATATGGAAGATCCGTAGAAAACCCCATGTAATCAAAGTCCCGCCTCAACCAGGGTTAACGTCTGAGCTGCTTGCCATGGGCAAAGAACTCTACCTTGATAAAGACATCGCCTGCAAGGAATGTCATGGTGAAAAGGGTAGAGGTGACGGTCCGAAAGCTTCTTCACTCAAGGATGACTGGGATTATCCCACCGTTCCCAATGATTTCACAAGGGGCATCTACAAGGGCGGTGGCACCGTCAGGGATCTTTATCTTCGCTTCACAACCGGCATGGCAGGAACTCCTATGCCATCTTTTGAAGAGTCACTTCCGAGCGATAAGGACCGATGGGCGCTCACTTATTATGTTAAGTCACTGGCTGGAAAGAAAGTCGCAAAGCAGTTGAGCCAGGAAAAAATTGTGGTGAAGAAAGTAAATAAGGAAATTTCGATGGATCCGAAAGATGACATCTGGAAAGATGTGAGGGTGGTCAAGATTCCCACTATGCTTCTATGGCAAAGACAGGAGGCGGCAGAGGCCGTCTCCATCAAGGCAATTCAGAACAGCAGAAAGATTGCATTTCTAATTGAATGGGAAGATTCCGTTGTCAACTCGAGGTCTATACGTCATGAGGATTTCACCGATGCGGTAGCAGTTCAATTTGCTTTAACAAAGCCGCGGGGACACTTTTCAATGGGTTCAAAAGAGGACCCTGTCAATATCTGGCAGTGGAGGTTGGACAGACAGATGGATTTAGAGAAATTCCATGATATGGAGGATGTTTATCCGGCAATGGTTCGGGATGATTACCAACTTGCCAATCCTGATTATCCTAAATCTTTGGAAAAAGAAGGCCATCTTCCTATCTCGTCCGCTCAATTCCATGAAAAAACATACATTACTGGTTGGGGAGCTGGCAACCAGTTCTCCACTCCAACACGGCCTAGAGCGGTTGAGGATTTGAATGCCGGGGGCTTCAGCACACTCGAAATACAGGAATCCGGTGATCAGGGAGTGGCAGGGCAAGGGATATGGAACAATGGAAATTGGCAGGTGGTATTCATGCGAAGCATGAAGACTGCAAGTGCAAAAGATGTGCAATTTGAAGTAGGTAAACAGGTTTCGATTGCTTTTGCACTCTGGGATGGAGAGAGACGGGACAGAGATGGTCAAAAGGCCGTTAGCTTTTGGCAGATTCTTGAGATTGAAAAATAACGAATCGGAGATGCTTTAGCGCTCAGTATAGAAAACGTACTAATTTTTTTATTTTTTAACTTAAAGATTCACAGAGGAAAGCTGGAGACTGTCACGCATGGTTCTTGGAGAGCATAGGGGTGACCCCTGCGCTACTCACCCATATCCCCACCATTATCTCTTCTCCAAAGCCTGAGATATTCGTGCCTTGAGTCTGTCGTGTACGCTCGAACTGACAGTATTTTGTTTATGGAAATGCATTATTCTCGATTTTCAAATTGCGAGGAATGCCAGAATCATTCATCGGAAATCAAAGAAAGACCTCCCCAATCTCGATATTTCATTTCTGAGTCTTCCAAATATATAATATTTTGACATTTTAATACAAATTGATAGAATGCACATTACCATTACAATGTTGCAGATTTCTTTATGCGCCGCACTTGAGTTGGTCTAGGCAAGTATGGTTCAAAATCCGAATCAGCACGAAATAATGTCCTGTTTGGCAAGCCATTTTTCGGTTCGGTCATTTTTAAACATTGTAACGTACTTCTGAGATACTTGATATCAGACCGGATTAGGAACTTCTGCACCATAGCGAAGTCAAAACGACAATGATCTATTCTAATGCCCTCAACTGTGGATAGGCAGGTATTCGCTGCCCGGTTGATGGGCTTTGCGGCAAATGAGGACGGTTATTATGCCGATCCGCATAAGGCGCAGTATCGCCCTATCCCATTTTGAGATCGATGAAAAATTATCTTTACAAGCTTTTTATCAACAGGGTCACCAACTACTGCTATCAAAACTGCCTGAATTACGTGTCCGAAAACACCTCCATCCTGGACGTCGGCATCGGCAACGGCGTCATGATGGAAAATTTTCATGACCTGATCAAAAGCAAACGTCTCAACATCACCGGTATTGATATCAACGAGCAATACCTGAATCACTGTGAGTGCGTCATTCAGAACCATCATCTCCAGGATTATGTGGAGATTCAATGTGAACGGGTGGAAAATTTTCTGCCCCTAAAAACTCCTTTTTACAGTTTCATCCTCTTTAGTATGAGTTTTATGCTCGTTCAGGATCAGGGGCGCGTGCTCGATCGGGTTAAAAAGTGGCTGAAACCGGATGGGAAAATCCTTTTTTTCCAGACCATGTTCAAGGAAAAGATGGGATTAATGGAATTTATTAAGCCTAAACTGAAGTATGTAACGACCATCGATTTCGGTGAAGTTATTTACGAAAACGATTTTTTCAACCTGTTGAAATCCAAGGAACTGGCTGTGGTCGAAGATCGGCTCATTAAAAGAGAATGGTTCAAGGGCGAGTACCGTATGATTATAACAACACCGTATGAGAACTCATAACATAGAATAAAAAGGGTAATTTATCAAGGTGTTACTGGCTAAATACTTACTCACTCCTTCATCTTTGCTTCCGGTCACATAAACCGGCTTAATGGTTTCCATTCACATTGCGCGTTTAATCCTATCCTTTCCTGTATTACCGATACCGGGCGGTCAGCTGAAACTACTACAATGAAGCTCCCTGCCGCAAACGAGCGTGGTACCAAATTATCAGTGCCCCGGCAGAGTTTGAATGTGATATCATATCAGAACGGGTAAAGGCCGGAAAAGGGTATATGACAACCAAAGCGGTGGTGGCCATGTAGTGATGGATTATCAGAAACTGCAGTATGGCAAATGCACAGGTTGTATGGATCAAAGCGATGACTTCCAATGAAAGCCATGAAAGTCCCCAGTCTGTTCAGGGATTGTAACCCCAGTAAACAAAACCGGTGGTCATCTGATCCGACAGGAGCAGTGCTGCCAGGCTGAGGTAGGTCAACCAATGCAGAGGATTATGCTTGGCATCTTTTCGTTTGGGAACCGCGTGAGGCTCTCCTTTAAAAATGCCGTAGCCGTTGGTGAAGGTGCTGCGTGAAACTGGAGGGAATCAATCCGAAACAGCCCGACGCCGGGGTGTGAGCCGTGTGACCATCTGGAAGCGGATTAAAAAATACGGTATCCGTATCCCGGAAAATATCATGATCCGATAATCACCCTGCTAGGGGAAAATACTTGAACACCGCGATGATCTGTTTGGCCATAATAGGCAAATAGCTGTAGTTGGCTACTATTTGGTTTTCTAACAATCCATCCTAATAAAGTTATTGCCGTCTGCTTTTGATAAGACTTTAATAATTCTGTAATACCCCTAACTGGCTAATCAATCGACTTTGCTCAAGTGCATTAACTATTATTGAATAAAATCAATTTAAATAGTTTAACGCTTCATCATATTCCTTTAATCTTGTCATCGAAACTCTCGTCACGTTCGTAAAGTATATGTGCTTGAAATCATCCTCTGTGAATTCAAAGCCGGCTTTGGCGATATGCGTCATGCGCTCGTTCAGGTCTTCGATTGTCATCACCTCATCGTTAAACGCTTTGTCGGTTTTCATCTTCTCGATAAACGCTTTTGCTTGTTCGATTGACATGATTCAACCTCCTTTTTTATGGATGAAAGAACAGCCAAACGGTAAATACCATAAAACAATCACCTGCATGACAGTCGCACAGCAATGTGTCAAGCAAAAAGTCGGGGTGCTGATCAGGTCACAGCCTGCCCCGGATGAAATCGGATTTTTATCGTCAATAGAAGCAACTCGGATTATTCGTCAAGACAAGAAAAATATGTCTTGAAAATCCGTCAACTCTTTGATATACAAGGATATACTAATAATGTTGGAGGCTGAGGCGATACGACCGAATTTCAACAGGTCCATTTTCATTGATTTCGACGAAGCCAAGATTACGTCGGATGCGGGGTTCCTTCAGATGCGGGAAGTTGACTATCGATTCAACATCACCCAAAGCGGCTGCCACCATTTGATAGACGAAAGGTCCGCCTCTCATCAGAAACATACTTTCGAGCAAATGATTCGACAAAGAGTTTACCAGATTGCGGCTGGTGATGAAGATTGCAACGACGCTGATTATTTTCGCATAGACCCTGCAATGGGGAGGCGTGCACTGAGAAATGGCTTGCATAGATCTGGCAGAAAAGATATTTGCAAAATGCACGAAAAAATAGGATTCAAGCATGTTTTTTAACGGTCTAATGGTGTTTTGGGCTTTTTCAAAACAAGTTTCTACTTTGAACAGAGAAAAGTTGATCAGAAGTTAGCAAACAGGCATGTGGAACAGCTTTTTAGAAAAAGTGCCGCATTATTTCGATATTCCATTCCATGAGAGCTACATCAAAAGGAAGGGATATAAGTCATGATACAGTTATTATTGCAAAAAATAAGCAGGGTCGTCAATTTCAAAAAAAGTGTATCAATTGGTGATCTTATTATCACCAATTGTAAGGACCATCTACTTTATGCAATTGTTCATGATATCAGATCGAGCAAGTCGAAAAAAGAACCCGGCGAGTGGTGGGATATTGACCTTTATGTATTGACTTTTCCCCCGATCAAGAGAACAATGACACTGAGCACAAAACAGATGGCCGGACACGAACGGTGGGAAGCCAATGGTTTTGAACAGGTTTTTGTTCCGATCGATCTGGACGCCGTCGATCAAAAGAAACCCCCCTTGAGCCTGGTGAAAGTGTAAGAAGACTTTTCACCATCTGCATTGCAAAACCGTCCATCTAAAATTCCTGTCCGCCGATTCTTCAAACGATTTGCCGACATCGACAAATCAGGCTGTGTTGTTTCCATCCTGTTGATATCTAAAAAACAGGGCAGGGTCCGACATCACCAATTCCAGTTCAGTTTGCGACCCTGAAATCATGGGATAAATGAACCCGAACCGGCGGGTGCATTTCGTATCTTAATGATGCATATTTCTCAATTGAGGTCCACAAAAGCATATAGGCCATCTGTAATTTTAAAAACTTTTTATTTTCCGTGGATCATTAGAGACCAAAGGAGGAAGCCCTTGCTTTAAGAAGTCTTCAATAATATCAACTGCATCCTTAAATACCGGATCCTCTTTACCTAGTGGAAGCCAGGCGTGGTTGGATTCTATGACAAAGCTTTGAATGTATTTAGAAGAGCGGTTGCTCACGACCCTGCAAAACCCAGGCATTCCAAGTGCAGTGCTCGCCCGGTTGTGGATGTGTTGAGACTGATCCAAGTTTTAACGGCAACCTTACTTTGGCAAGACCATGGTATGAAAAGGTCTTAGCTTTGGGGTCGCAACCAGCTGAATTAGCAGAAATAAAGCGGATGCTTTAAAAAAATGGTCGATTCGCTCAGAATACCGACTACCGTGTAGATTTAAACAAATGATCGAGTCTGGAACTTGATTGTTCAAACCTGATAACTTAGCCGAAAGCAGGAATTCGGCAGAGGATTAAGTTAAAAAATACTTAAATTTTGAGAGCTGTGTTTTTGAAATGAGGTTATCACAAATTTGGGTGTTTCAGCGATTCCATAATTGAAAATTTTGAGTGGAAGGAGTAACATTTTCACTTGACAAAATATGTCCATTATATCAGTCTCAGTATGTCCAATTTTTGTACTGTTCAATTTGCGATGACTCGTACTATCCCCACGGCGGATGATATGTTCCGATGAATCGGGTGGGCAAAACTCGGGTATGAATTATTTGGTAAGGAGGTCAACCAATGCAAAAGCGAAGAAAACTTGGGAGGGGCGTCGCCCTGGTTGGGGCCGGCATGTCAAATTTTGGCATGTATAAAGACAAAAATTCTAAGGACTTATTTGTTGAAGCATTTCAGGACATGACCAAATCAGTGGACAAGGGTTTAAACTCCAATGATATTGAGGCGTTGTATTTGGGAAACTTTTCCAACGATTTTTTTATGAAACAATCCCATTGGGGCCCTATCATAACCGATTTGCTCGGGATTACACCAAAACCCGCCACAAGAACAGAAGGCGCCTGTGCATCGAGTGCCCTGGCTTTTCGAGAAGGGGTTTTTGCGATCGCCTCAGGATTTTATGATATGGTTTTGGTGGGCGGTGTTGAGGAGATGTCCAAACGGTCGACTGCCGACATTACAGAGGGTTTAGCCATGGCATCGGTTCCATATGAAGGAAAAGCGGGATTTACTTTTCCGGGTGTTTTTGGCGTGCTGGCCACCGCTTATTTTGCAAAATATGGCGCAACGCGTGAGCATCTTATGAATGTGACCATAAAGAGCCATAACAATGCACCGTTAAACCCGAAGGCACAATTCAAAGTTACGATTCGGGATTTAATGAATGCTAAAATCGAAAGTCTTAAAAAAAAGGGCGTACCCGCACCTCAATGGGAGGATGAAAAGGATTTCCTGCATGATCCCAGTGCAAATCCTTCAATCGCCTGGCCCATACACCTCTATGACTGCTGTCCGATAAGTGACGGAGCAGCCTGTATATTACTGGTGGCTGAGGACATCGCCAAAAACTTCACCGATGATCCTTTATACCTCATCGGGATGGGTCAAGGCAGCGGCAAGGGGTTACATGCGGCGGAAACCCTTACCTCTTTTGAAGCCACAAAATATGCGGCAGAGGAAGCTTACGGTATGTCAGGGCTCGGACCGGAAGATATTCAATTTGCCGAAGTACACGATTGCTTCTCAATGGCGGAACTGATTCACATCGAGGATCTCGGATTTTTTAAAGCCGGTGAAGGATATAAAGCCGTTGGAGAAGGCTTGACCAGGCTGGATGGTTCAAAACCGATTAATACGTCAGGAGGACTAAAGTGCAAAGGACATCCGGTGGGAGCAACCGGCATCGCCCAACTTTATGAAGTATGGACCCAACTTAGGAACAAAGCTGGAAAAAGACAAATTCCGATTAAAGATTTGAGAATAGGAGCGGCGCACAACCTGGGTGGAACCGGAGGTACCTGCACGTTGACAATTCTTGAAAGGAGGTAAAAAGATGGCGGAAAAGCCCTTTAGTGATATATTTTATGAGCAATACCTGCATGAAGAACAACTGATGAGTTCAAGGTGTAAGAAATGTGGTGCCCTATATCTACCCCCTCGGCCGATCTGTGCCGAGTGTCATGATGCGAATATGGAGTGGGAGGAGATTAAAGGACAGGGGAAACTTGCTGCCTTTACCTTAATCAACATCGGCCCGGCTTTTATGCAAAAGGAGGGTTATACGCGGGACCGTCCCTATTGCTTAGGTGTAGTGGAATTGGAGGAAGGTCCCAGGGTCGACGCCCGAATTGAGGGGGTAGATACCACCAAACCGGAGACAATAAAAGTGGGAATGCCGCTGAGGGTAAAATATTTACATCGAGATGAAGGAGAGAATAAAATAACCTATCTGGCTTATGAACCGATGTAGCCATAGGGGGTCAATGTCTAAAAAAATTCCCGCGTGCATCGTTGAGATTTTTTACAGGAGTTTTTTTGGGCAAAGCTTTACTCTTTTCCCGTCGATCTCCAACGTTGTTTTCGAATAGGTCAACTTCTCAATAATCTTGCCATCCTTGAAACAGATGACATCTACGCCCCGTCGCCTTTCTGGCTTCCCCTCGTAACCTTTTTCCATCGAGGGCCAGTCAAAGTACCATCGGTAAAGAACTTTTTGCTCGACTTCATCGACAAAAAGATCCTCCGTTGTAAATCGAAAGCCACCATTGTTTTTAAACCAAGGGGCCCATGCCTGGTGCAATGCGTCATAACCATGGACTTTTGCACCATGCCAGTGTTGGAAAAAGATATTTTTATGAAAAAGCGACATCACGCCGTCGATGTCGTGATTGTTCCAGGCCTCTTCCCATTCCGTCATTGATTTGATAATTTCTTCCCTTGAAAGCTTCATCAAGTCCTCCTTCGTAATATATTAAGATTTCAGTTGAGATGAGATCCGTTTGGCCAGACCCATTATACCGTAAGGCATGAAAATCATAACGAACACAATTCCAGCTCCATATAAAATCATATAGTATTCTCTCAAGAATCTCAACCACTCCTTTAGGACCATCAGGAAAGTCGTTCCAATTATCGGACCGAGCAGGGTACCTGATCCGCCGACTAGGGTCATGACCAGTACTTCGACTGACAAATCGACGGAGAACGCTTCCGGACTGATGGATCCGATGTAGCTGGCGTATAGACCGCCGGCTAGGCCTGCAAATAGACCGGCCATACCGAAGTTGATTAGCTTGGTGGTCAAAGGATTCACGCCCATGGCGGTAGCCGCCAGTTCACCGGTTTTAAGCGACAACATTGACCGTCCGTATTTGGACCGGCGTAAGCTTAATGTCAGTAGCATGGTCACGAGAATAAAAAACAGGACCAGGTAATAATAGGAAAACCGTGATGCAAAGACCCAACTGCCAAATGAAGGGGGCGGGATATTGTTTAGACCGTTGGTTCCATTGGTTACCTCTTTCCAGTTAAGTATGATCAGTCGCACGATTTCGCCAAATCCAAGTGTGATTAAAACAAAGTAATGGCCACCAATACGAGTGGCCGGAAACCCGAGCAATATACCGGCGAGGGCAGCGGCGGTTGAAGCAATAAGGAGGGAGGGGAAAAAATTGAGGGTTGTCCCCATGGTCAACCCGGCAGTGACGTATGCGCCTATGGCAAAAAATCCTGCATGACCGATTGAAATAAGCCCCAAATAACCATGGATCAGGTTGAGGCTATAGGTAAGAACGATAAAGATGCCGGAAAAATTTAATATATTCATGTAATACCGTGAATCGCGAAAAAAGATTGGCAAGATCATTACCACCCCCCCGATTATCACCGCTATGATGACATTCTTTTTTTTAAAACCCATTGAAAACCAACCTATACTTTTTCCGCAATTTTTTCACCGAAGAAACCCTGTGGCATGGCCATAAGGACAGTGATCAAGATAAAAAATGAAATCACATCTTTGTATTCAGACGTCAGGTGTGAAGCCACCAGGACCTCTGTGAGCCCAAGAAAAATACCGCCGACCACAAGGCCGGGGATACTGCCAAATCCCCCGATTATGATGGCAATAAAGGCTTTGACAATAATGGCCAGCCCGACCTCCGGATCGAGAAACCAGAGTGGGGCTACCAGAAAACCGGCGATCACTGCCAGGAAGGCGGCCAGTACGAACGTGAGATTTATCATACGTGTAACTTTTATGCCCATGAGTTTCGCTGCTTCTTGATCCTGGGCCGTCGCCTGCAGCTTTCGGCCGATTGCGGTGCGGGAAAAGAAAAGAGATTGTCCGGTGAATACAAATGCCGTAACCGCAAAAATTAACAACTGGTGGCGCGAAATAACAGCGGCGCCAATTTTTATAACGCTATCTCCCAAAAACGAGTTCAGTTTCAACGGGTCTGGACCCCAGATTGCCAATGCACTGTTTCTGAGCAGAATGCTCATACCGATGGAAGCGATAATCACGGTGGACACCGGTCGACTTCTTATAGGCAGGTAGGCAACTTGGTTGAAAAGTATGCCCAGTATGGCCATGGCCAAAAGTGTGACAACAAAGGCAAGCCACAGAGGCATACCCAGATGCGTAGAAAAGGCGTATCCGAAGTATCCGCCAAACATAACCAACTCACCGTGGGCGAAATTGACCGCCCCGACCGCGTTGTATACAAGCACAAAGCCGAAACCGGCCAGGGCATAGATGCACCCCATGGAAAAACCAGCAACGATTTCCTGAATCATTTTTTGTTTTACATACCGTCTTTTAAAAGATCTTCAAAAACCATCCAGCACCGGTCTTTTTAAAAGAGGCGTCCTGCGGATCGGTCTCTTCTACTTTGGCGTAAAATCGTACTTCTTTTTCAGTTCAGGGACAGCCTTACCATCTTTTATGTGGTACTGTACAATGATCGCAAAAAAAGCGCCATTATGCTCCTGATCAAACCTATATTGACCAGCCAAACCTTTATATCTGGTAGTTTCCAACCAGTCTCTAATTTTTGTCCGATTCGGCCCGACCGCTTTGATCGCTTCGAACAGAAAATTAGCTGTATCATAGTATAGCAGGGCAAATGAATCGGGTTTTTTCTTGAATTTTTCTATATATTTTTTAGTCCAGGCCCGAATATTTGGATCAGGGTCAAAGTTGGGAAGGGTGACGGTTTCTACGTAGACCCCTTCCATGGCTTCGCCTACCAACTTGTGAACAGAAGGCATTGACGCTGCCGAAGACGCCATGTGGGGTATGTCAATTCCCAGGTCACGTTGTTGTTTTAGAACAATGGCTGTGTCTGAAGGGTGTGCCTGGGAAATGATTATGTCCGGGTCTGATCGTTTAATCCGCATGAGCTGCCCGGTCATGTCTTTGTCGGCTTTTTCATGCCAGGTTTCTGCTACAGGTGCAATACCTTTGGCTTTGAGGATATTGGTGATGATTTCATAGCCCGACTTGCCGTATTCTGTGGTTACGCTCATCAGTGAAGGCCTTTTACTTTTCAGCTCTTCGACGGCATACAGCGTACAGGCTTGCTTGGTAATGCCGTCGTGGGGGTAAGTTCGAAAATACCATCGATTATCCATTTGGGTCAGTTTACGCGTCCCGGAAGTGCTCAACATCGGGATCTTTTCTTTTTTCACCTCGGGGAACATCGCAAACAGTTGAAAGCTATAAATCGGACCTAAAATGGCGCACACATTTTTTCCTAGAACCCGGTCCAGAGCGGTTACAGCTGTTGTGGTTTTATCAGACGAATCCTCAATGATCAGCCTTATCTTCGTTTCGTTTATTCCGCCTTTTTCGTTCCATTCCTCAGCAGCTAAAATGGCCGCGTTGATTTGCCGTTGGCCCAGAATGGCCAAGCCTGAAGTCTGGGAACTGATGACGCCTACCTTGATTTTCGCCAGGCTGGTAACTGCAAAAATAAGAACCAAACACAGAACCAAAGCAAAAGACGAAAGGTTTTTGAATAAATTGTGCATTGGTTAACCTCCTAATAATATGTTGAAATTAAACCTCTGATAGAGAAAATTGGATGATAGCGTCAAAACCATTTAGAGCATAAAAAAACCGTTTCCAGCGGGAAACGGTTTTGAGTTTAACGAAAAATGAGTAATTCTGTCGCTTCCCTACGCTGGTATTAACCAGATCAGGTTCACAGGGTGTAATCTCAGGCCATAGTGCCACCCCAAGAGAATTTATACCTTTTGATATTACATTAGCGATAATCGAAAAAAATGTCAAGCTAAAAAAAAGATCATGAATCGAAACACCGAGCAAATTTCACGCAGCTCTTTTTAGTTACCTGTTTCCCCCTATTCTTCAAACGATTTATCGACATCGACAAATCAGGCTGTGTTGTTTCTATCCTGTTGATATCTAAAAAACGGGGCAAGGTCCGACATCACCAATTCCAATACAGTTCGCGACCCTAAATCATGGAATAAGTGAGTTCGAACCGGCGGGTGCATTTCCCGCGGCCTGGCGAAGTGCAGCGAAGATTTATTCGCCTCTGGAGAGTCCCGACTTTCGGAGCTGCAGGGTCTTTCAATAGAAACTGCGCTACATTTTATCTTGAAGAAGTATAGTTAAAATGATTAACTTGAAATTTATCCCTTCAACCTGCATGAGCATTGCCTTCGGAGTGGGCGAAGGTGTGTTTTTGTGAAATCAAAGTTTCGAAACTTGAGAATTAACTTTTAATCCTTCGGACAACAATTGAAAGGAGTAGTCTGATGTCAATGGGAGAGATCGCGGATGAATGGGCAGTTGAAGGCTGTAAAAACATATTCGGTCAATTAAAATTTTTGTCCGACTTTGCCGCGGGAGACAATCTTATCAAAATCCTTTCGAGGGCGTGCATTGGGTGACTCATCCGGAATACCCAGAGTGAGCAGGGTGAGCAGGTACATTTTTTCAGGAATGCACAATGCGGATTTTATTTCTTCGTACAGCTCTCTTTGGACGCCGGTAGCTTCATTGCCAAGCGCGCCGATGATACACATTCCTAGGCCCTGGTTTAGCGCCTCAATGCCCATAAATCCATAGGCAATGCCGAGTTGCTCGAAGGTTCGGCTGAGTATCATTGCCGGCCCGTGTTCGGCCACACAGAAAACCGGATCTTTTAATACGACATTGTCGATGATCTCTTTCGTGACTTTTATGACGCCTGCTTCAGCAAGTTCCAAGAGTGCCTCACGGTTTTTAGGTTTATCCCAAACGGAAATATCGCCGCAAACTGCAATTACAACCGGTGCCCGTGCAACCTGCTTCTGCCCGGCGGCAAGTTTGGCCAGTTTTTTCTTCATTTCCGCATCCTCGATAACGATAAAATGCCAAGGTTGAACGTTCTCCCAGGAAGGTGTCCGTCTGCCGGCCTCCAGTACTTTGCGCAGCGCCTCCTCCGGTACCGGTTCATCCTGCTTAAATCGGCGTATGCATCGCCATTTGTGAATCGTCTCCGTTGTTTCCATAAGTTCTCCTCTTTAAAAAAGTTGATATTTTTTCAAGTCCGGTTTTATGCCAGATCAGATAACATGAATCAGAACCGTATGCTTTCTATAATAAATAAGCGTGCTCGCCGAGTCAAGCCCAAATGCAGGTGGAACATATTCAACTCTGCGATGAAGGTTTTTATTTCAAAAGTTAATGAAGACTTGACAAATACCACAATGTATCATTTATTGTTATGATAAATTATAAAAGTTACTTGCACATTGATGAATAGAAATGCAGGGCTAAAGAGATAAAGTATGTACAATTGGAAGTGCCTTAATTGTGGATATATGACGGAGTCTGAAAGGTGCCCGTCCTGTAAATATTCCAACTGTCGCGGATGCCATATTTTAGAGTATGCCGCCTCCCCGCCCAAACAGTGTCCATCCTGCAAAGAACTATCTGATTTCATAGATTTGGATGAAAAAAGTGCGGAGGGGTCAAATCTTGGCAAAGTGAGTAAGTAATGAATTTTATTAACATGGGAGACAGGGATTAGAAACCGATGACAGGGGGCGGTAAAAAAATGCGGAGTTCGCAAAGGATATATCTAAGTCAAAGAGGAGGCGTGGCCTTGAAAAGAGGCTGTTTTTATCAGCCGATGTATAAAGATCTATCCGAAGTTCTCGAATTGGTAAAAATAAGTTTCGAGCGTGCCGGTAAAACAAAATTAGATTACAAAAGACCGTTTAAAAGAGGCGTGATTGAAGAATCGGAATGGGTGCCTGCTTCCTATGTTGGATTTGAAGTAGAAGAGTATTTTATATATGAAAAGGGATCAGAGGGTCGTAACCTTCTTTTTCGGATACAACCCTTTTTTTTATCCCATAACAAAAGGATAGAATGTAGAATTTATGAAGCAGGACAAGCGATCGGTGGGTTAATTTCGTACTATCTTGGCATCTGTGCAAAAATGAATAATGCAAAATTGATAATGAACGACTGCATAAATTGAATGGTGTGAAAAAATTTTTATCTGCATCAGTTTGAAATTCAGTATGTAAGTCTAAACGATCAAGGTGAAAGGAAATATCCACTATGAGTTTAACCGGCAAGGATGGCTTGAGAAAGACAGCCTGGCAAATCCATGACTACATCAGGGCAGAACTGGTTCTGACTCGCCCGGATATGGATGTAAAGGGGATACCCTTCAACTCCGGCCTGCTGATGAGTTTTTTGATCGGTCTCTTCCAAGGGAAGGAACTGATCATCGGGGAACCGGGACTTGGCAAAACCACTTCTGCCGAATATGTTTGTGCCCTTTTGTACCGGTTTCCCCTTGGGATAATATGGAGAAGCGAGGTGGCGGGCCATCCTGAACAGACTGAAGAGAAGATCATCGGACGTCCGGATCTGGGAAAGCTCAACCAGGGAGAGGAGGTGGTCGTGTGGTCCTACTTTACCCTGCTACCGGTTAAAATTATTGACGAGATCAACCGATTGCCGGAAACAAAACAGAGTATGATTTTAGACGGTGTCGATCGCGGTAAGTGGGAATATCTAAACGATGCTATTATCAATCAAGAATTCTGCCTCTTCGCCACGGCGAATTATCATGACCAGGGCACCAATACGATTATTGCCCCTCTGATTGACCGCTTTGACCTCATGGTGGAGTCCAAACACCCCGGCCCCAATCTGGCTTACCAAATCGGGATTCACGGCTCAAACGGCCTGGCCCTTCGCCATGAAGACTTAGAGGATGAATTCCATCAAATCCTGAGTGCCAGGCTTTCCTATCATGTCCGGATGGAACGGGTAGAGGAGATATGTGGTCGATTTGCAGAGACTTTGGAAAAAGGGCCAGGCATTCGAACCCTGTCGAGTGTTGAACGCCAGGCCATTAGGCTGCAAAAAGAACAGATCCCTTTTGATTTAGATTCCAGTGCCTTTTTTAGGCTTCTCCTCGCTGAACTCTCTTTTTGCTATCGTTTCGGCCAGAAACGATCCCATGAGGTGTGCGAAGAGGGTTGCCACTTCACGGGATATCTTTGCAGCACAATCCAGAATTGTGTTTCCAACCGACTCCCCATCAGTGTGCGAAGCATCTCCCAGGCGTTGGCCTGGTTTATAGGGGATGAAG
Organism: Desulfobacteraceae bacterium UBA2156; assembly: GCA_002328165.1. Lineage (GTDB taxonomy): Bacteria > Desulfobacterota > Desulfobacteria > Desulfobacterales > UBA2156 > UBA2156. Next base: position 23,083 of record DCWS01000011.1, read on the forward strand.
CAGTGGGACTCGAACATCTCATGGCAGTATTGCCCTATGCCCTTGCCCATAGAATCCAATGGAAAGAGAGAACCCTGGCCCAGAGCGATAAAGAAGCTCGCGATGATCCCCTCGCAATATATATGGCCAAGAAAGCCGTTAAAGAGATGCACCGGCGTTATATGGAGCAAAGCTCCCAGGTCAAGGATGCCCTGTCTATTGCCTGCCGAATTGCCGAAGGAGAGAAAGCGGAACCAATTCGGGGTGATCATCCTATTTACCGGGAGATCATGAAAGACATGGGGGAGGTAGTTTCTGAAGAATGAAAAATCCTTTTATCGATTTCCATTCGGAAAGCTATCAGATAAAAGAACGTCCCGCCCATCGAATTGCTGAGAAAAAGCAAGATGTGTTTAATCGCATCATCAAGGGCTACCTTGATCTGGTTGAGAACGAAATCAAGGACCTGGCCTGGATTGTAGAGCACGGTCGTGTGGTCAAGGTTTATGGGGCCGCTGTTGAAGGGCTTCAGGAGCTTCAATACGACCAGGCATATATTGATGAGTTCTGTGCTGAGCTGGACGGGTCAAATAGCATTCCATACATGATACCGGGACCCGCCGGACTCTATGCGTCAGCCCTAGTTAATTGTTCTCAGGAAAGCCACATTTCGCTGAGACTCGGGGATTACCAACGGCCCTTCCATTTTCTGGGTTACGGGCTCCCTGAAGGAAAGACCCTCACGCTCCATGGGGATGGAGGTGACTTTATTGGCGCGGGTCTAAACGGCGGGCGCCTGGTGGTGCAAGGTGCGGCCGGGAATTGGTGTGGCGCCGGGATGATGCGTGGTGAGATATTGGTCGACCGGCATACAGGGCGGAACACGGGGGAGTGGATGCAGGGTGGAGAGATTCGGGTGGATGGTCAGATCGACGGCATCGGCAAGATGCTTTTTGGAGGGTGTATCTTCAAGCAGGGAAGACTCGTCGCCTCCCCGGGAGGTTGAACGGGAGTTTTGAGCGAGGCGATATGACAGATCTGGATGACCTCTTAAAAACTGTTTGGCCCAGTGTCAGAAGGCGACACCTCTTCCCTGAACTTCCTGCTCCGGCGTGTGCCGATGGGGAGTTGCGAGCGGGTCTGGATATTAAAGGTAAGAAAATTTCCATATCCCGGAAGTTTGTAGAAGAGATGTCTGTGGCGCTCAAACCCCAGGAGATACTTGAAGGGCTGCTAGACCATGCTGTATCCCATTATATCTACTGCCCCTGGAACCTTGCAAACCATCTCAAGCTTTACGCAGAGGCTAAAGCGGTTCTAGAGGACAAAGAGATGGCTTTAAGGGCCACCGATTGTTTCATGGATGTCGTTGCGGACACGCTCTGCGTCAGCCAAAAAGAGACGTCCCTTCCGAAAATTTATCGACACCTGGACCGAACCGTTCTCGATGAGGCTGTTCATGCCTTATTCCAAAGGATCTGGGGCGTCGATTTGGGTGTGCAAGCATACGAAGAGCTGTCCAGCAGACTCTCTCGAATCCCGTATCGGGATCGTGGCAGCTGGATGAAAGGCATCAGACAATTCTCCAAACTGATCCAACCTCTTTTGGAGATGGAGAAGGATTACGGAAATCTGAATACACCATGCCCTATGGGGGGACATGGTCTTCAGCAATACTCTACGCCGGAAATCGAGGAGGGGCTCAAAGATTTAGCCCTCGATGCGGTCTCTCCCGCTGATTTTGAAGAAACAATCCGCGATTTTGAAGATGAAATCTCAGAAGCGATCCAACCAGCAAGTCAGGGTTCGGATTCAGCATCCGTTGGTTCCATGAATACCAATATTCTCTATTATATGAAACTGGCTGAGAATTATGCGCTTCCCATCCGCAAGGTTCCAACGGAAAGCAGTGGTGCCACATATCCTGATCACCACATCAGGTGGGAGGCAGGCCTACCTTACCAGGACATCGACCTCTGGACAAGCTTTGGAAAATTCATGCCCGGCATCACACAGACCTGGAAACACAGGGAGGGACAAGTCCATGGGAAGGAGGAAGGCGTACCGGACTGTATGGTGATCATCGATTCTTCCGGCAGTATGAAAGATCTGAGGTGCGATTTGTCATATGCAGTGCTGGGTGCGGCCTGTGCCTGCGATACCTATTTAAAAAACGATGCCCGGGTGGCAGTCTACAACTTCGGCGATGCATCGGCAGGTGGCCGGCAAATCCTCTCATACACACGCCATCGATGGGAGATATACGACACCCTCTGTCGTTACTTTGCAGGGGGAACAAAGTTTCTTGTGGAGGATATCGATGCCCTTCAAATGGATCGAGTGCCGGATATATTCCTGATATCGGACATGCAGATTACAAATCTGGAAGTATTGATCCAATATTTTAATACATGCAAAAACCGCATTACCGCGGTTCATATCGGCAACAATGAACATGTAGGTGCGTTCTGCCGCACCATGGATTTGCGAGAAAATGTTGCAGTTTATGGTGTCGAAAATAAGGAGGATATTCCGCGAATTGTGCTTGGAAAAATCCGTAAAGATCTGTATTAAAAAGCTCTTTAACATTCTGATATACTATTGCCTGATCTCAAACGTTTCCAGACTGTTAAAATTGGCTGAAATCCTGTTTCAGGATCAATTCAGGAATCCAAGGCCTTTGACCTGTGGATTTTTTCTATGTTCGCTATCTTGATGGTTGTATAAGAAATAGTATTTGTATCCGGTTTTATATTGTGTTAAAAGCGATTCAAAAGGCAGTGAAAAACCGATATTTAAATCGTCCAAGACCGCCTGAGAAACAATACTCATTTGAATAATTTTAAGGAGGTTACCATGTTAAAGGAAAGAGAAGAAAACACATGCCTTTTCAGTGAGGAGCATGTCAAATTGATTAAGGAACAGTATGAAGACTGGTTTGATAACAATCTGCGGGAGGCGGACCGGGAGTTGTCGGATAAGTATTTTACCCAATCTGGAATTCCGATCAAGCTGATATACACGCCTGCTGATATTGAGGATGTCCGTTACTCTGAGGACATCGGTTTTTCAGGGCTGCCGCCTTATTTACGCGGCGTATATCCGAATATGTATCGGGGAAGACTTTTCACTCTCCGACAGTTGGCCGGCCTGGGGGCTCCGGAAGACTGCAACGAACGGGTCCGTTATTTGCTGGATCACGGGGCGACGGGTGTGAATATCCTCTTCGACCTGCCCACCATCCGTGGGTATAACTCCGATGATCCGGAGGCTGAAGGCAATGTGGGCCAATGCGGAGCGGCGGTTGATTCAATTTGGGACATTGATGCTTTTTTTGAAGGTATCGATCTGGGTGCCGTAAGTTCCTCGGTTGTGACCCATCTCCCCAGTACCAGCCTGGTTATTCCGGGGATGTATTTTGCCGTTGCTGAACAACGGGGAACGGCATTAACCCAACTTGCCGGCACCTGCCAGAATGATTTTATTATGGAAACATGTGTGGGAAGTGGTTATGAAATTTTGCCCCCTGCGGTGTCATTCCGGATGCAATGTGACGTTGTGGAGTGGATCTGCAAGAATGTCCCGCGCTGGAATCCGATCAGCTACAACGGGTATAATTTACGGGAGGCAGGTACGGATGCGGTGACAGAGGTTGGCATTGCCATTGCCAATGCAATCGCCACCTCCGAAGAGCTGATAAAAAGAGGGATGAGTTTCGACGAATTTGGGCCCCGAATGTCCTTTTTTTGGGATCTGCATAATGATTTTTTTGAGGAAGTTGCCAAGTGCCGGGCCAGCCGCAAGGTTTGGTACAAAATTGCGAAGGAACGTTTTGGCGCCCAGAACACCAAATCGATGCTAATGAGGTATCATGTTCAGACTGCGGGTCAAACCCTGCCGGCCACGGAACCGTTGAACAATATCGCGCGATCCGCCATTCAGGGCCTGGCGGCTGTTTTTGGCGGTTGTCAATCTTTGCATCTCGACTCCTTTGACGAAGCCTATTCCGCACCCACCGAAGAGGCTGCTTTGGTCTCTTTGCGCAGCCAGCAGATTATACAAGCGGAGACAGGGGTTGTAAACACCGTGGACCCACTGGCCGGCTCATACTATGTTGAATACCTCACCGATGAGATGGTTAAGAGAATATTCAATTATGTCGAAAAAATTGAAGGATTGGGCGGACTTCTTTCTGCTGTTGAAGGTGGCTGGTTGCACCGTGAAATCGCCAATTATAATAACGAGTACCAGAAGAAGATTGAAAGTGGCGAAATGAAAATTGTCGGGGTTAATTTTATGGAAGCTGACCAGGCAGATGTTGCGCCGATCAAAGTATTTGAATACCCTGAAACCTTTTCAAGACAAAAAGCCAAATTAGAACGCCTTAGAAAAGAGCGAAACGATCAAAAGTTAAAAGAGTCGATGGATATTCTCCGCGAAAAGTGTCACACCGACGAAAACCTGTATCCATATTGTTTGGATGCGGTAAAAAATCTGAGCACGCTGGGTGAAATTGAGGAGATTTTCCGGGAAGAATATGGTTTGTGGGCATTCCCTCTACTATAACCTTATGGTTAATTTATCAGGAGACAACAAAAATTATGGATAGAAAAATTAAAGTTGTAATTGCTAAGTTGGGGCTCGATATTCACTGGCGTGGCGTTTATCTGGTGGCGCAGTATTTAAAAGAAGCCGGGATGGATGTGGTATACCTGGGAAATAAATTTCCTGCCGAGATTGTGGAGGCGGCAATCGAGGAAGATGCCGATGTGGTTGGGTTGAGCAGCCTCTGCGGCAATCATCTCGCACTGGGACCGATGGTTGTGGATATGCTCAAAGAAAAAGGGCTGAATAATGTCAAGGTTTTTCTGGGTGGTGTTATCCCTCTTGATCACGCCAAAAGATTAGAGGGTATTTACGGTATTCACCGGGTTTATCTCCCTGAAACTCCCATGCAGACAATCGTTGATGAAATAAGCGAAAGTGTACGAGACGCGGCTTAAATTTAATCTAGAGTGAACCAACCTGGACAAGCCAAGAACTATTTTAATATTGACGATTTGAGGATGTCGCTTGCGCCGCGTGTTGCTCCGCTTTGTTGATGATCGTTTTTGAATAAATGCTTAGCCGCGGGCGGATTGCCACAAAATGCATAGAAATAATTCTTACAGGTAATGATGCAATCTATTGACCAGCTTATTGAAGGATCCTTAAAGGGCGAAAAGCTTTCGACCTCCCGCTTGATATCCCTGGTGGAAAGGGGGAATAAACATGCGCCTTATGTCCTGGAGAAAATATTTCCCCATTCTGGAGAAGCCTATTACATCGGTGTAACTGGCCCCCCTGGTGCCGGCAAAAGTACTGCGGTAGACCGATTGATTGCGCGGTTATGTAAAAACAACTTTTCAGTCGGGGTTATCGCAGTTGATCCCTCCAGTCCTTTCACTGGCGGGGCCTTACTCGGCGATCGCGTCCGCATGCATGTAAAGCATGACAAGATGGATGTGTTTATTCGCAGCATGGGTTCGGACAGGGTTATGGGGGGGCTTTCTCGGACCACCAAAGAAGCATCCCGTATCCTTGATGCCAGCGGTAAGCAGGTTATCATTGTCGAGACAGTTGGTGTGGGTCAATCTGAACTTGACATTGCAGAGGCGACCGATACGGTAATTGTTATTCTTACTCCGGAGTCCGGCGATTCCATCCAGATTATGAAAGCCGGCTTAATGGAGATTGCAGATATCTTCGTCGTCAACAAGGCTGATCGCCCTGGTGCAAAGGATATTTCACTCTCCATTCAAGGAATGCTCGATCGAAGTTTAAGAAAACGGGATTGGACCCCGCCCATTTTTTTAACGACCGCATCCCTGAACAAAGGAATTGATGAACTTTATGAAGGGATATGGAGTCATTCCCGATATCTTCAACAGGATTCCATGTTGGAAAAACGGAGAAGAACTCAATTCAAACTTGAGTTGCGGAACCGAATCGAAAGTGAGTTTTCTCATATTCTCTGGCAGGATATCATTGAAGAAAAGAATATTGACAATCTCGTACAGGAGATATGGGCACGGAAGATCGATCCCCAGAATGCCGCCCGCCGGATTATGGGTGAGCTGATAGAGGAATTGCCCGGCTGGCTGCAAAGAGGCGGATAAATCCGTCTCCACCTGCAGCTCGCTCAAAAATAACTCATTTTTTTCAATACAACTCAAGCCATCTTTGTCCGATCTGAAATCTGTGTTCTGAAAATATCAGTTTAATTAACCCCTTAAACCTTCAGCCAAGCTGAAGGGTCCAGGCTTTGTTATGCAGTTACCATAGAGATTTACAAAAAAAGAATACCTCCGTAGGAAAAGGGTTGTGGTGACCCTAAAAGTCCAAAGGAGGTATTCAATGAAACAGTTCAAGAGATTAGCACATGCTGTATGGCGGTACAAATACCATATCGTGTGGTGTCCGAAATATCGGTTTCGGATACTGAAAGGGGAAATCGGTAAATCGCTTCGAGAAATTATACGGCAGCTGTGTGAATGGAAGCAAATAGTGATACTCGAAGGTAACATCCAGGCAGACCATATCCATCTGGTATTGGAGATACCGCCAAAATATTCGGTATCAGAGACTGTTGGTTTTCTAAAAGGAAAAAGCACCATAAAGATTTTCGATCACCACCATGAGCTAAAAAAGCGATATTGGGGCCGACATTTCTGGTCAAGAGGCTATTGTGTCAGCACAATTGGCTTGGATGAAGAACAGATCCGTCAGTATGTTCGGCACCAGCTTCATAAAGACAAAAAAGCTGAGCAAGTCAAATTATGGTAAGGTTAAACTGACCCTTTTAGGGTCACCATTATGCCCCCCTTTTTAGGGGTGGTTGTTAACTTTGTGCGAGCCTTTCATATAATATAGAAACTAGAAAAGAAAAATGTTAGATATTAAGGGCTCGGTGGCGGTTATTACCGGAGGCGGTAGCGGAATCGGCGAAAGCGTGGCAAAGTACTGGATAAAGAATGGGGGAAGGGTAGTCCTTGGTGATATTGCTAAAGCCGGCCGGTCCTGGGTCGAAAAAGAGATTTAGGGGATGGGCGGTAACATCGCCTTTTTAATTGGTGAAATGTATCGAAACGAGGTGATAAATGGGAAGGTATATTTTATCCACGGGGGGCCTCGCCTGGGTTTCAAAGGTTAGCAGTGCAAATTGAAAATTTGAAGAAGAATGAATGTGGAAGTGTTTTCCAAACGGCAATATAGCGTTCGAATCGGGTTTTGGAACGGGTTATAGCAACTATTATGGTGAGAGTTGAAAAAATAGACTCGCGGATCTCGGCTATCATTCTGTCCGACCTGAGAACGAGCTGGTTGGTCAGTGATAAAAAGAAAATTCTGATAGATGCCGGATTTCCGGCGGATGCGCCTCATCTGTTTTCCGGACTTGAAAAGCTGTTCTTAACTCCCAAAGACATCGACTTTTTGGCTCTTACCCACATACATATCGACCATGCGGGCAGCGCAGGACACTTAGCAAAAGAAAATCCCGACCTGAAAATATTTGTTCATGGAAAAGGCGCCGAACATCTAATACATCCGACTAGACTGATGGATAGTGTCAAAAGAGCATACGGTGAAAAATTTTTTGCCGTTGGAAGCATGTTGAAAATATCCTTCCCCCAGCGGGTTATCCCTGTGACCACCGGGGATCATATTGACCTGGGGGATTCCAAGCTCAAGGTCTATGATACACCGGGACATGCCAGACACCATGTTGTCTATTTTGACAAGACGTCGGAGTCGGTTTTTTCAGGCGATGCCCTGGGGAGCAGATATCCGGGTTTGCCAAGCTTTGTACTTACACCTCCTCCTGGTTACGATAAAGAACTTACCCGACAATCAATTGATTTAATCCATGGTTTACATCCGAAAAAAATTAATTTCACCCATTGTGGACAATACGATCTTGATGGACAGTCTGATTTTTATGAAAAATTAAAAGCCAAACACGATTCATGGGTTAACCATGTGTTGGAGATCCTCAAAGAACGGCAGAATATGAGCCATTCGGAAATCTTCGATAAATTTGTCGCAAAAGTGCCTGACCTTAAACATTATCCCACTCAATTTTTTTCTTTTAATTTGAGTCTAAAAGGCATCTTAAAATATTTAGAGCGACTGGGTCAGATATAAGGAGTCGTATGTTTTTTCAACAAGTTGAAGTTGGTGATCAATCTGTTTTTGCATATCTTATCGGCGATCTAAACGTGGGTGAGGCCGCAGTGGTGGATCCCGCCGATGATGTGGATAAACTGATTGATATGGCGAAAAATAATCAGTTAGAGATTAAATTGATCCTCAATACCCATGGCCATGTGGATCATGTCATGGGAAATGCTGAAATGAAGGAAAAAACAGGGGCCAGGATCGTTATCCATGAAGCTGAAGCCGAGTATTTAGAAAAAATCGGAGATTTCTGGCTCAATATGTTTAATGCGCGGAAATCTCCACCTGCCGACAAGGTTCTGCAGGACGGTAATATATTTCATATCGGTGAAATTGAATGGGATGTGTTCCATACCCCCGGGCATACGCCTGGGGGGGTATGCCTTTATAATTCAGGCCATGGCATCTGTTTAACAGGGGACACATTGTTTGTCGGCTCGGTTGGGCGAACCGACGGCCCCAGGGCATCAGGGGCACAGCTTCTAAATTCCATTCAAACCAAACTGATGATTCTGCCCGATGAGACTGAAATTTTTCCTGGACATAATTACGGCATGTCTCCAACCTCAACCATCGAACATGAACGTGTGGCCAATCCCTTTTTGAACGGAACATTCAGTGCTGAAATGTTCTGATTTTATCCGCCTTATTTCTTCCTGGGTTCTTTCCTTTTCTAGCGGAACAAAGCTCTACTTTTTTAAAGGAGTCCAGCAGTATGCAAACCATTAAAAACAGTTTATTGAATCACATCATGCATCCTGAAAGTGTGGCGGTTGTTGGCGCTTCGAACAACATGCTTAATATGGGAACCACACTTTTGAACAATCTGCTTTCCTTCGGTTTCAAAGGATCCGTCTATCCTGTGAATCCAAAATCAGAAGAAGTGCTGGGCCTTAAAGCATATCGAATTGTGAAAGAAATTCCTGCAGTTCCGGATCTCGCTCTTGTAGTCGTGCCAACCCAGATCGTTACTCAAGTGATGCGAGAGTGCGGAGAAAAAGGAATCCGACGCGCCATCATTGTATCCGGTGGATTCAGGGAATCCGGTGAAGAGGGACGACGTCTGGAAGCAGAGTTACTCAGAGTTACAGAACAATTCGGGATCCGATTCATTGGGCCCAACTGCATCGGAGTCGTAAATCCTGCCCATCGGTTCAACACCACGTTTTTTCATTACGATGCTTCGATGAATGGCTTTATCGGTATGGTGTCGCAAAGCGGTAGCTTTATTACCCAGATGTTCTATCATTTGAACAAGTTTGGATTGGGGTTCAGCCAGGGATTCAGTGTGGGTAATCAGGCTGACATCGATATGGCGGACTGTGTGGAGTACCTGGCAGCGTGCGATCGAACCAAAGTCATTGGTCTTTATATTGAAGGATTGGCTCGGCCTAAAAAGTTCAGTCGCATTGCACAGGAAGTTTCCAAGCATAAGCCGCTTGTGGCGTTGTACGTGGGCGGCACCGAAGCAGGCAGCCGGGCCGGTTCATCCCATACCGGCGCTCTCTCGGGGGCTGATAAAATCTATGAAGGTTTTTTTCGCCAGTGCGGAATCATCCGGGCCCGCAGCATTGAAGAGCTTTTTGACTTTTGCTGGGCCCTGGGCACTCAACCACTGATGAGGGGCAATCGAGTGGCGGTATTTACGAACTCGGGCGGACCGGGCGCTTGTGCAGCTGACGCTGCTAACAGGGCCGGCCTTCGGGTGCCTCTTTTATCTGCAAAAACCAAGGAAAAGATCCGAGAAGCGGTTCCCCGGACCGGATCTTTAATTAATCCCATCGACCTCACATACACCCGAAACTATGAGGACATTTACGATCTTATTCCGCGCACACTTCTTGAGGATCAAGGTTTTGATGGTATTTTGATGTATTTTCTTCCAGCTTCTGATTATATCAAACAGCTTTTGAACAAGACCGAATCCCCCTTTTTTAATACCATTGAAGATTTTGAAAAATACATGCTGGATCTTTTTATTCGCTTTGCAAAGCTGGTTAAATCTTACCAAAAGCCTTTCCTGGGCTCTTCTTTTTATTTGAGAAGCGAACGACTCATTCGGGAGGTTGAAGATCTTGGGATTCCAATTTTGCCCAGCCCCGAACGATCGGCGAATGCCATGGGCGCTTTGTACCGCTACTCTTTAATGCGTAAGTTGATGGTCCAATAAGGCTGAAACAAATTTCTAATCTGATTCGACGATTGAAAATTGTTTCGAAATCACTGCATAAGGACTTAAATTTTTTTTTCGTTGCCGGCTTTACGCCTGATCATCCGTTTCACCGTGTACTCCATTATAATTTCGTTCGTTTGGTTAATCACCCGATGAAGAAATGTGATGATGCCTCGGTTCGTTTTTTTAGTTTCCCTCTTTTCAATGACTTCCAATTCGACGGAAATGGTATCCCCGATGAATAATGGTTTTAAAACCGCCAATTCCAATCCCAAAAAGGCCATCCCGGTGTGATTGAGAATACCAGTAAGCAAGGTTAAGCCTTCGGCAAATGAGAATGCCAAAGCACCTGGCGCAATTCGCCGTTTATAGGGCGACTCTGTCTCCACGTACACCTGATCCATAAAAAGAGGCTCGAAAAAACCGCATTGGGTCGTAAAGTTTATCAGGTCTGTTTCGGTTATCGTTCTTTTAGAAGAATGATATGTTTTATCCGGTATAAAATCCTCATAATACAATCCTTCTATCAAAACTATCCCCTCCTTTCTTTTTTTAGAATTTGATCAGCAACAATGTTTTTCATAATTTCCGGGGTCCCACCGGCGATTTCCAGGGCCTTTGCATCACGTAACCAGCGTTCAAACGGTTTATCCCGATAACAGCCATGGCTTCCGGTTATTCTGATAGCCGCCATTATGGTTTCAACGGCTACTTCACCACAAAAAAGCTTGGCCATTGAGGCAGAGGAAGAAGAATCACCTTCGGTTTCATCAAGGGTTGCCCCTTTATTCCGTAAAAGTTCCGCCGCCTCCAATTGAGTATACAATTCGGCAACTATCCAGCGGATTCCTTGAAAATCGATAACATTTTGGTTCCCTATTTCACGCGCTTCGGCAAAATTCAAGGCTTCTTCCATGGCGGCTTTGGCCATTCCTAAAAATACGCTGGCGTTTCCCAAACGGCTGAAATTGAAGGTATTGACAAACATTGATAACCCCTCACCTTCTTGACCCAGGAGATTTTCTTTGGGAATAGGGCTTTCCTTTAATTCAAATTTGTAAATCGGAGAAGCCCTAAGCCCGATCGGATCGAGCTTACGTTTGATTTTAAATCCCGGCGTCCCTTTTTCGAGTAAAAAAATAGTCAAGCCACGTTCAGTTCGGGCCAGTAGATTCAAGATATCGGCTTCCGCAGCGTCATTAATGTGGCTTTTAACTCCGTTCAAGATGTAATTGTCTTTTGTTTTCCTCGCAAAGGTCTTGATTTTGGCAAAGCTGGATCCGGCGGCAGGTTCGGATATCGCGGTGGCGGCATGAAGTTTGCCGCTCGCCAGGCCTGGCAAAAATCGGTTTTTTTGTTCCCGGGTCCCATGATTTATTATCATTTTTTGTGTCTGAAATATGCCATTGTGATGATAGCCGGCGCTCAATCTGCCCAATTCTTCGCTTAATAAACAGTATTCCATGGTTCCCAGAGCCAACCCGCCGAATTCCTGCGGTACGATTACGCCAAGAAATCCTTGCTCACCGAATTTAAGAAAAGCTTCTTTGGCAAATATCGATCGGCGGTCATATTCTTCAATTTTTGGCGCCATTTCCTTTTCAATAAACTCTCTGGCCTTTTGCTGGAATTGAAGCTGTTTTTGATTGTATGAGAAATCCATTCAT
>DCWS01000011.1:35511-110436 GCA_002328165.1 Desulfobacteraceae bacterium UBA2156
CTGAGTTCCCACAGGCAGCCATACATTTTATTCGGGTGTAAGAAAATACTTTTTGAGTCTGACAACCTGTCCAGGGGCTCAATACCAAAATGCTTTAGTTGTCGGATCGATTCTGAGAGATTACCAACTTCTAAAGCCAGGTGGTGAATTCCCTTGGGAACACCTTCGGATGAATTATTTTGAAAATCGTACAGAAGATCAAATCGTGCATTTCCGACAACAAATCGATCGTATGAGCAATCAAAACGGCTGTCCCTGTCGCTTTTAATTCTTTTGGCGCCCAGCTTGCGAAGAAAAAAATCACGTCCTTTTTCCAGGCTGTTTATCCCAATAGCAACGTGGTTTAAACGCTTAATCATCGGATTGTGAGCTGGTTTCTGGGGTTTTCGTTGCACCAGCTGCATGCCCACCCTGAGCGTTGATGAAGGATGCAGAAAAGTAAATCGCATTCCTTTATGCATGGTTTTCCCGAAAATCCGGACCCCTTTTTCCTCCAGGTGGTGGGTTGTCTGGTCGATATCGGCCACTTCCAAAGCCAGGTGATGAAATCCCTCGCCGTGTTTTTTCAGAAAATCGATTAAAAATCCCTTTTCTCCCCGCGGTGCCATAAGTTCGAGCTCGTTTTGAGGTCCCAACGAAAATACAAGATTAGTATGGACACCATCGGGAGGAAAGGAAAGATCCATAACTATATCCAGTTGAAATGCATTGGTGAAAAGTTCCGCTGCCTGCTCGATATCATATACCGCCAGGGCGATGTGGTCGATCTGTTTATATATGGTATCACAGCCGTTTAATTTCTTTTTTCCGTCCTTCATCCCGAGAGTTTCATTTTAAACAATATTGTTTTGTTTTTGCTATACTATTTATTCCATATCTTTATGGTGGGTGGTTTCAAGCGACAGGGTTTGGAAAAGGGTAGGTTTTATGTGCCTGTTGTTAGGGGCTTGCCTAAAATAGCTTAATATTTTAGAACAAGCCCCTAGTGATGATGATGCTTGTTACGTATTCAATGATTCAATCCTGACAGCCGCCTCAAAACGACTGCAGGGGTATCTCAGCGAAAATGACTACACAAGGCAATCAATAATGGAAAAGGGGGGTTTATTTATAAAAAAAACAATTCGTCTCTTACCATTGGCCTGTTTTACCGGCTTGAAAGTGTGCCAGAGCCGGGTAAGTGCAGGTGATAACCCCTATGATGATAATATAAACTCCCGTAAATTTACCAACCGGTACGCCTGCGGCAAACTGCAGGAAAAAAAGGAAAAAAGCAACTGTCCAGAGTAGCCACAAAATGCCAAACTGGGGGACTTTCGGCAATTTTTTGCCTACAGCTTGGAACCACCCAAGAGTTATGAAAAAAAGGCTAACTGCCATCGGCAAACAATACCATCCCAACGTTGAAAAGTCGGCCTTAACTTCGAACCCTCTTACGATGCTCATCCCCTCTAACGCAATCATCAGATACGCTATAGCAAATGTGAGACAGCTCGCCCCAACTGTAACCGAGACGGTCTCCCCAAATGCACTGTACAGATCTTTCGCGGCGATGTACAATGCCATTATTGTAATCAAAACGCCCCCAATAAAATTGAAGGCAACCACGCCGGCCAGATTTGGAGCCTTGCCAAGCAAGAACATTCCGTCAACAAACAATAGCCCGCCTACCAAATATAAAACGATGTATACCATTTTGTTCCTCCTTGAGGTTTAGGTTTTTAACAACAAAATAATTCTTCGTTAAAAAAAAACTTTCTCAAACGCCTTTTTAACTAAAGGGTATGATAACCCCCCGTCCTCTTTTAATTCGCATCACCTCCTTATTTAAAACATCGGTTTAGGTGTGTTGGGTCAAAGTTAGTAGAAAGAGTAGGAAAGCATCATTTTGAAATAAATCAAAACATTTTTGTTGAAAGAGCAATTATCGGTAATTAGCGAAGCATCAGCCCTATTTTTCCTTTACGATACCACAATGCAATATGTCAAGAAGAAATTAAAAAACGAATGTCAAATCAATATTTAGAATAAAGAAACATGTTTAAAGAGAACAAAAGGGCAGAAAAATTTGTTATCCGGTACCCGGGCAGATAGCATTAATGGAATTTGAGCCTGCCTGATGGCCTCTCCATGATAGATACAATACATGGATCTTCTAAATTGGAATTGCATCGAAATGCTCTGATTTCATCAAACCGATAAAAGTGCTTTGAGATGGCGTTCGCTATATGAATCTAACGCAGCTTACTATCGAAATGCAAGCACCCGTTGAATATTTAAATCATTATTAACGTATTAAATTTAACTTTATCAAGAAAATTTGAATAAAAATCTGCTTTGTGTTTCTTTATGTTGTATCCGGTCTTGAGGGGCCATAAGAGCTAATATTTACAACCGGGCAGCTTGCAGGTGGCCTTTTCTACCACCTCAATCAATACATTACCAGTGTCCTTCGGGTGGAGGAATAGCGTTTTCTCAAAGCATGGGGTGCACTGTATGCCACCGGATACGTCACGAATATTTTTCTTCTTGAGTTGCTGATAGATCGTGTCGAGGTCCTCAACTTCATAACAAATATGATGAATTCCTCCCCCACCCTTTAGAAATTTACTCAATCCATCTTCAGGATTGGTTGGCTCCACCAATTCAAGATAGGTGTTATTTAGCGGTAAAAACGCAACTTTTGCTGAAAAAACATCGACATTGAATTTTGCGTCGACCTTTAACCCAAAAACTTCCTCATAAGGTTTTTTAGCTTCATCGATATCCTTTACCACAATCCCGATATGATGTACGTCCAGGTCCTGCCAATTCATAATGTCATCCCCTGATATTTGCTTATTTAACTAAAGTTTTCCATTCCCTCATCCAAGACGGCGTCGGTTTTGCCTACGTCGAAGAAGGCCCCAGAATGCAATCCTGGCATAGACCGGGATATTCTTTTTGAGGACTGATTTCTTTGGCGGCGCAAAGAGTATTGATTTTTAAAACACAAACCCTTCGAGTCCATTACTATGCGCTCGACTATGATTCAGGCTCATCTGTTTTGAAACAGTGTCTATCTGCATTCAGTATTCTGTCTTCTATTTTTTGTGATTCAGGTTCCGTGGATGAACCACCCGGTGGGCCAAAACCCAAATTGGTTTTCAATGAGTCCCAAAATTTACCCATAATTTTCCCCTTTTTTGTAAGTGTTTGTACCAAAATTAAAGTTTCATACTTCGCATCCAGCAGGGGCGTCGGCTTCGCCCTTTGCCAAAGGTGAATCTTTGTAAAATCCAAAATGCAAAAACTGATCCATAATTAATTCATAGGACCGCCAATTACAAGGTTTTTTGGATTTTCCCCCATCTCACAAGCGCATTGGCCGCTGCGATCCATGTATGGGCGGTATTCAAAACAGGTACGCCAATTTCTTCAATGGCGCGGGACATTTTTTTCGTATAAGGCCCCCCTGTTGCTCCACACAGAATCGGTTTCGGAGATTTTTGGTTTATTTCTTCGAGGACTTTTACAATCCCCTCATCCAACGGCGTATCCTGAAAAACAAACCAGTTCATGATAACATGTACAGCGGGGTCTTTTATCAGAGACTCCATGGCCAAAGCATAGTCGTCGGATGTGCCGGATCCGGTGACATCGACCGGATTTTTACAAATATAAAAGTCAGGAAAATGGGATTCCATCTCCTGTATGGAGTAGGATTCGAGTTCAGCGATCTCCAGACCATAACGACCAAACATGTCAATGGCGTTTACCATCGGACCGGCGCCGTTGCTGATCATTGATATCCCTTGGCCTTGGGCCGACGGCTGCATGGAGAGCGCTTTTGTGGCCGCTACGAGTTCAGCGTATGAGTCGACAGTTAGAATTCCAGATTGCTTGAAGGCGCCTAAATAAACACCATAAGTTCCTCCGTATGCGCCGGTATGGGACTGAGCCGCCTCAGCTGAGCGCTTGGTCCTGCCTGATTTGTACAATACAATCGGTTTTTTGTGTTTAAAAATCACGTCCCGAGCCGCCCGGAGAAATTTTCGTCCATCACCCAGCCCTTCCACATAGGAGGCAATAACCTTGGTATCCGGATCCTGAGCCAGATAGGCGATCATATCTGCTTCATCCACATCAACCCGATTGCCGTATGAAATCATTTTACTGGCGCCTGTTATTGCGCATTCCTCTAGAAAACTGCAACCGTATGTGCCGCTTTGGGTAATAAAAGCGATGTTTCCAAGGGGGGGGCGGATCATTCGTTCATAAACCTGGAAAAAGGCATCAAACCGATTCCGTGCATTAAAACATCCGATGCAGTTTGGACCAATAATCCGGATGCCATATTTGCGAGATCTTTTTTGGATATCTTGTTCAAGAACAACCTGTTCCCCACCCAGTTCTTTTCCTCCTCCTGATATAATCAGCATGGCCGCAATGCCCAGTTGGTGACATTGATCTAAAATATCGGGTACCAGTGCCAAACCGACCACTACGACCGCCAGGTCCACCTTCCCGGGGATATCTCGAAGATTTTCAAAGTTTTCAAGACCAAAAACCTTTTTTCCACCCCGGGTGATTGGGAACACCTGTCCTTCGAATTGGTGATTGATCAAACTGTCTGCGATGGCATTGCCGATTTTACCAGGTGTGGTGGAAGCGCCGATCAGCGCCACTGCTTGGGGAGCAAACAATTTGTCCATATTGGTAATATTGGGCTTTTCCTCGCTAATGCTCGGTTCCATGGCATCTTTGGCAAGGATGATTTTTGCATCGAGGGCGACCGTTTCCTGCCGGGTGAGGAGCAAAGGATTAAAATCCATTGATTCATACAAGCCGGCTGCATCGATACCCAATTGACCGATCTTAAGCAATGCTTGGATAAATGACTTCTCATCCAAGGGAGGCCTTCCCCTAAAGCCCCGGATTAATATCTTACCTTTTATTTCCCCGATCATTTCTTCAACATCATTTTGGGTTACCGGTAGTACCCTGAAAGTGATATCTTCCAGTAGATGAATGAATACGCCGCCAGTGCCTAGCATAACAACCGGGCCGAAATGCGGGTCGTTTTGAAGGCCCACAATAAATTCCGCACCGACCGGTGCCATTTTTTCCAGTAAAAATCCTTCTAATTTTTCTTTTCGGTCAGAAAAGATGTTTTGCATTTCAACGAAAGAAATTTTCAACTCTTCAGGGGACCGCAGATTTAAAACCACCCCTTTGAGTTCCATCTTATGCAAGATTTTAGTTGATACCGCTTTCAACACCATCGGATAACCGACTTTTTCAGCAAATTTGATCCCTTCTTCAGATGTTTTAACTACAGCCCCTTCCGGTATACGTATGCCATAGCCCTCGATGATCTGCTTTGACACATGTTCCGGAACAATTGTGGCTCCTTTCGAAATATAGGTTTTGCAAAGGTTCCTCATCGCAGTTTTTTCCATGTTGATCATCTCCTGAAAACAAAGAAGTCGAGCTTGAATTTTTATTTAAATTATATAAATTGTTTAGTACAAAAAGCAGGTATTTTTGTCAAGAGTGATTGATCGTTGCCTTTGAAATAGGCCCGGTGGGTGTTGTCAGGGTGAATTAAATTTTGAAAATTGATCCGCTGATTTTATATATCTTGACATTACTAAAATAAATATCTTATACTTATCGGTTGTAATTTAAGTTTCGCACCCCCATTTTAACATAACGTCGAATCCGGGGCGGAGATGCATACAGAACTTCCTAAAATCAAAGGTGCAAAACAAGGGGTTTAACCTATCATCATTTTGACATGGAGTTCTTTTTGCATTTGTCCTTAAATATAAAGTAAAAAAAACAAACAGAGGTGATTGAATGGAGATGCTGAATGCCGAGGATCGGGACTCCAAACTGAAGGTCCTGTCCGAGTTTATCAAATCAGATACGGAAAAGATATATATGGTAATCGGGTCTGGGGAAGCAGATCTATATGGATTTTTAGGTGATAGTATGTCCATGGCATCCCGGCGTAAAGGGAATCTATTGTTTCGATACGAGATCTGGGAGAAGGAACATTCCAGGCATTTTCTTTACCGGTGGCTTCACGAAACTGTTTTTGGGCAAGCGTTTGCCGGTTTTGGCCCATGGGATGATTTCGTTGGTAAACAGCCCCAATTGATGAATCAATTGCAATTATTGATTGAGCGGGACATCCGGCCCCTTGAAATCCGGTTTATGGAAGCCATACGATTTCTTTCTCGTGAACTAGATGGTGAAGAGCGCATGATTCTTTCTGTCGTACCCCGAACGGCCATGCATGACAAAGTGCTGGTCGATTTTTTCCAGACGTTGTTACGTTTTATGCCGATACGGGCCAAGTTACTGATCTTCCAGGATCAGGAGGATGTTTTAGCAAAGCAATCGGACTTTTCACCTTCAAATCGTATACTGCTCAATGGTGCCTTTGAAAACCGGGCAGTTAAAACTAAGGCGCGATACCAAGCTTGTTGCCAAGCCAATGGCCTCAATGGACAGCTGATTCAGATACTGGCGCACCTGGTTCATCCGGTCGATCTGGGATTGCTCTCGGAGATAACCGGAAAGACCAAAGATCGGTTGATTAAAGCTTTAAAATCATCAGATTTGGAAGATCTGTTGGAGAAAGATTCTGAGGGCCGTTTTCGGCTTTCGTATCCACGCACGTTTTCTGCAACAGGGGCCGGGTCCGGAGATTTTGTTTCAAGCGATAAACAGGCGGTGAAGTATTTAGAAAAGCGGCTTTTGGATGAATCCGATCATTATCCCGATGCGTTATACCATTCCTTAGGGTTATTCCGTACCAAGGATCCTGAGTTCAATGCATCTCAGGCTCTAGCCGCGTATCAGACAAAATTGAATATGGGAGGCGGGGATATTTGCGAGCAGGAACTGGATCGCGCACTGAATTTGATCGGTGACGAACAAGACCAGCTTCGCATACGGCTTCTCATGACCCTTGGGGAGATTCGTGAGTCCCGCAATCGTCACCCCGAAGCTTTGGAAGTACTAGACACAGCTATTGAACTGCTAAAAAAATCAGAGAATCCATCTGACCTTCAGCATGCATTCGAGTTGAAAGGGCAGGCGGCTTTCTCTGTTCGAGAGATTGATATTGCCAAGGCAGCAATGGAGGAATCCTTGAGCTTGGCTCGAAAAATGGACAAACCGGAACTTATAGCCAATGTGTTAAGCCAGTTGGCATATATTTACTTTTCATCCAAGCAACTTCAAAAGGCCGAAAACTTGTATCGGGAATCGTTGGATGCGTTCCAAAAGTTATCCAATGAGAACAAAGAAGTGGGTCGGAGAGGCGAAGCTGTCCAATGGGCAAATCTGGGGCATACCGCCTATGGAAATGGCGACTTTAAAAAAGCGGAGGAATTCCACTTAAAAGCCTTGGAAATATATGAAGAACTGGCAGACCTCAAATCGAGAGCCAACGTGTCGGGATACCTCGGTCATGTCTATTTTGCGGCAAAGAATTTTGAGAAAGCTATTAAAGCTTACGAGCTGGCAGCACAATTGGAAGAGGAGATGGGAGAACCGCAAAAAGCCGCCCAGCGTCATGCAAGTGTCGGCCACACTTTTTACGCTCAACGAAAAGTAGATTTGGCGGTACGCTCTTTTCAAAACTCTTTAGAGAAGTATCGAGCATTGGGGAACCCGGAAGGCGAAGCTGCCCAGCTTTCGAATCTGGGCCTTGTAAAAGGGGATCTGGGGGATTCAGATGAGGCGGTTGAATTTTTTGAGCGGGCCGCTCACATTTATCGAGAATTGAGAGATGAAATCAACGAAGTGACACAGATTATCCGAATGGGGCATGTTCGGCGTGCCCAAAAGCAATATGATGAGGCGGTTAAATTTTATCAAGACGCATCGAGTCGGTTCCAAAAACTCAAATATCTGACCGGAGAGGGAGACGCGGAGCTCGATTTGGGTCAGCTGTATTCCGAAAAAAAAGAATGGGGTAAATCGCTGGGGTGCTTTAATCGCGCATTAAAAGTTTTTCAAAAAATCGGTCATCAGGAAAAAGAATCTTTGTGTCATGTACTCATCGGACATGGGGAACGCGGCCGTGGTCAATTGGACTCTGCCATGCACTCCTATCAGAAGTCCCTGGATCTCTATAAAAAAGTGGACAATTTAATGGGTGTGGCCAATGTAGCGTCCCAGATGGGACTCCTTCAATATGAGCAAAAAAATTATGGTGAGGCTGAGCGGCTCTACCGCGACGCTCTGGAACACTTTCGAAAAAAAGAAGACACTGAAGGGGAAGCCAACCTGCTTTCCAATCTCGGAACGCTCTATTACCAAACCCAGCAATTGGACAAAGCCCAGGAAGAATTTGAAACAGCTCTATCCCTGCTTCGGAAAATGGATCATCCGTTGGGTATTTCCGGTGTGCTTTCGAATCTGAGCCACGTATTTGAAAGCAAGGGTGAATATGGTGATGCCTATGCCCAATTGAATGAGGCGAGAAAGATTTACGGGCAGTTGAAAATGCCCCAGGAAGTTGAGGCCATCAATCAGCAAATCGCAAGGCTGGATCAGAAAGCGGGCCGGTCTCTGGACAAAATGCGGTCCGAGATGTTTCCGGGATTATCCAACAACAAGGTGAAATCAAAACAATATGAAACCAAAGTAGGACGAAATGACCCCTGTCCCTGCGGAAGTGGGAAAAAATACAAAAAATGCTGCGGAGCATGAAAAAGTAGTTCGAGGTTTTAGCAGACAATGGGAGGATATCATGGGAGAAAGTCAGGTTAGGGACATCGTAAAGAAGATAGTGGACATCACGGACGAAGATTGGCAGACTTTCAAAACGGGAAGCCCGGGTGTATACAAGTTTTTTACCCGAATAGAACAAGTCGGCAAACACCGTATTGTTGCGGAGGTCATTGAGTCCCACTATTGTGCGGCGGGGCTCAAGGAGGGTCAGAAAATCGTAATCGAAGGCGGTGCGCTGGTACCTGAGAGGTCAACCGCACCGCTGTGCATGCGTGCCATTGGACCGCTCACCGGTTTTGTCAATACGATCTTGGAGAAGATAGTAGATGGACAGGACCCGAATGATCTTGTGTTTAACGTAGCGGAGTGCCTGGATCCCGGACTGGAGGCAGGTGGGCTGGGTAAGGTGAAATTCGCTGTACGGGTGGACTCGATTTAGTCTATTCCCGTGCCATAACTGTATGAATTGTTACGGTTGAAAATTAAAAGCGTGAAGCGCATTTTGTGATGTGACATCAGCCACCTCTTCCAGCGGGATATTGCGGAGGGCTGCTATTTCTAACGCGGTGTAACGGATGAAGGCAGGTTCGTTTTTCCGGCCCTTGCGTGGGGCAGGTGTCAGGTGCGGCGAATCGGTTTCGATTAACAGATGTTCCAGGGGTGCTTTTTGGGCAACCTCTCTTAAATCACGGGATCGGGGATAGGTGACCGGGCCTGGAATGGAGAGATAGAACCCCCAATCCAGATACTTTTGCGCTAGGTTCCAATCTCCTGAAAAGCAGTGAATGATCCCACCGGCCAGTTTGGCCTGAAAGGCGCAAAGAATTTCATACATATCAACATGTGCTTTTCGGTCGTGGATGATTACGGGAAGACGGGTAGTCACTGCAATTTCCAGCATGTGGCGAAACAACTTGATTTGATTTTGCTTGGATGAATGGAAGTGATGGTAGTCTAGGCCGATTTCCCCTAAAGCAACCACCGACGGTTTCCCGGCAAGTCTTTCGGCCTGGGCTAAGCGGTCTGAGTCAGATCCATCGGCCCAATGTGGATGATAACCGACCGCAGCAAATATCAAAGGATATTTTTCAGCAATCTTTATACCATTTCTGCTGCTGGAGGGTGTTACTCCGATGGTGATGATTCTTTTCACACCGGCTTTTTTGGCTCGATCCAGCACAGCAGGAAGTCGGTCCCGAAAGTACGGCGCATCAAGGTGGGCGTGGGAGTCGATGAGCATAAAACGCCTATCAAACGGTTATTTAAATTTTGCGTTGCGTTTTTCCAAAAAAGCCTTTGTCCCCTCTTTAAAATCTTCTGCTCTCAAAGAGGACACCATTAGACCTGCTGTATCACTCACATAAAAGAGATTCGGGTCTTTCGTGCAGACTTCAACCGCTTTTTTTGACAACCGCATGGCAATGCCCGAGTTGTTGACAATATTTGCAAGCAATGACTCTGCGCGTTCAAAAAGTGTATCCGGTGGTGTGATTTCTTCAATCAGGCCGATTTTAAAGGCGGTATCCGCATCTATTCTTTCCCCTGACATGATCAGTTTTTTGGTCTGAAAGGGGCCGACCGCCTTGACCAGTCGAGTGATATATTCGTAACTTTCCACAATCCCGAGTTTTGATGAAGGCACACCCAGTTGCGCATTGTCGCCGGCTATTCTGAAGTCGCAACAAAGTGCCAGTTCTAACCCTGTGCCGAGGGCATACTTTTCAATGGCCGCGAAGGTCGGTGAGGGAAATTTTTCTAAAAGAGAAAACGTTTTTTCCCTGAGACGATGAAACTTTCTTATGCCTTCTTCATCCAGACCGGTAAGTTCTTTAATATCCGCTCCAGAAGCAAAACACCCCCCCTGACCGAAAAGCATTAACGCTTTTATATTGCTATCACCGCCGTGTTCTTTTATTCCAGATGCAAGTTCTTTCAAGACCTGTGTATTGACGGCATTGAAAACGGATTTGCGATTTAAGGAGACCCGCAGAATGTTGTCATCTTTTTCAAATATGACGAA
Source organism: Desulfobacteraceae bacterium UBA2156 (assembly GCA_002328165.1). Lineage (GTDB taxonomy): Bacteria > Desulfobacterota > Desulfobacteria > Desulfobacterales > UBA2156 > UBA2156. Next base: position 46,265 of record DCWS01000011.1, read on the forward strand.
TGCCATGTTTCGGTCCAAACCCCACTGTTTTATTGCCATCCACACGAACCGTCGCGATGCGCGTTGTCGCTACCCGTTCAAACAGATCGATAATATATTCTTTATTATTTAGACATCGATCTGATCACCCGGCTTTAATCCTTCTTGATTTGCAAATTCATTGGCAGGCATTTTTTTCCCTTTATCAGATTTGATTTTGCCGATGATGAGCTTGGCGCCCAAAGCGGCCACATGCATTCCCTCGTCATCAATTTGAAGGATTGTGCCCGGTGTTTTATCGATTGGCGCTTCAATCAGTTTGGCTCCATAAAAGCGCATCTTTTCTTTATTAAAAACAGCACGGGCGCCGGGTTGTGGGTCGCAGCCGCGCACAAAATTATAAACTTCCTGAGCCGGCTTGTTCCAATCAATGGATGACACTTTGTCATCGCATGGGGGTTCATATGTAGCCTCGGCCTCATTTTGCGCAATTTTTGGCGCCCGGTCCTCCTTTATTGCTTCGATCGATTCGAGCATCGCTTCCACCCCCAGTGGAAAAAGATGGTTAAAATAGAGGGAACCGGTAGTATCATCCGGACCGATGTCGATTTCCTTCTGAAGAAGTATCGGACCGGTGTCGATCCCTCCGTCCGGCCAAAAGACGCTTAACCCGGTGCGAGTATCCCCCATGATTACCGCCCAATTGATGGCACTGGCACCGCGATGTCGGGGCAGAAGCGATGGATGGTAATTGATTGTCCCTTTCTGGGGTACCTCAAAAAAACGCGCTGGGATGATATCTGTTACAAATGCCATAACAGTGAGATCTGGATTAAATTCCTTGAATTCGTTAAATATTTGATCATCTTTATACGTCTTGGGCTGAAAAACCGGAATGTTTTTAGAAATGGCGAGTTCCTTGAGCGGATCGGGCCGGACGGTCGGTTTGTCCGGCGGTGCATAAACCGCCACGATGTTTTCGCCTTTTTTCAGCAAAGTCTCCAATACTTTTGCCCCAAATGCTGCCTGACCAATCAGTACGATCCGCATCCTTTGCCTCCTTCTATTTTAAAATTCTTCTGAGCAAAGCGCCAATTCCAGCGGGTCAACGGCCCGGGGAATTTCAGACCCTCCTTGAATGATTACCTTATGAAGTCCGGTTGACTCTAAAATTTTTTGGGCCTGTTCCATTATTTTCGGACTGAGAAATGGCCAATCCCGGAATTGAAAGGCGGGTTGGTATTCAATTAATGTAACCGGCATTGCAGGGTTGATCTCGGCAATGCTTCGGCCAATGTCTTCTATTTCGGCTTTCGAGTGAATGCGGGGATGGCAGGGTAAACTGACGGCCATAAATATTTTTTTGCTGTAAATATCGTTCAAGTAGCGAACCGCATTCCAGGAGGTTTCCAGATACTGCCGGGCAATTTTTTTTGATCGTGTTCCACACGCCTTAATGAATGTATCCAAACGGAGAGCTTTCAAATCGGGAGATATGTCCGTTATGCCCGCAGACACCAGTTCGTCGATGTAGTCAGGGGTTAAAAGCGATGCATTGGTGTCCAACTGTATGCGGCTGTCAGGAACTGCGTGGTGAAGCGCCTTTACCAGTTTTGTAAGCCATGTGCGGTTCAGGGTAGGTTCTCCACCCGAAATACCGATCCAAAAATCTCGTTCAGGATCGAGATCTAGTTTTGTTACGGCTTCCTTGGGGTGAATGGCACTTCTGGATGAAGAAAAGGTCAGATTCCAATTGTGGCATAAATCGCAGTGATAGTTGCACCCGTGGGTAAAAACAGACGGATGATAGTGGGGTGCTGGACGCATCAGGGTTACGATTCGCTTGGGCTCGATCTGCTGGAGAATCTCAGAGGCTGTGATGATCTCCATCTTTTCCCGCAGGGGAGTAACACAGCTGCGGACCATTACCCCATCTATTAAAACAGCGCAGTTCCAACAACCGCCGGTACTGCAGTGGGGTTGAATACTTCCTAGTTTGGGTCCAGGCTTATCTGTTACTCTGCCAAGTTCGCGCAATGCTTCCAGAACAGAAACAGAACCCTTGGTGGTATACTTTTCTCCATCTACCGTAAAATGAATCTTGGATTCCGGATCAGGCCGGGACCGGAGATCTATGGCACCTTGGGGACACCCTTTGATGCAGGCACCGCACCCGATACACCCCGTTTGCATCTTGGAACACGATACGAAGTGGCGGCAAAATCCACAATCCAGACAGGTTTCACCCCGCACCGCAGTGAACCGTTTACCGCTCATTCCCAGGTTAGCTTTACGTTAACGGCGACATCAGCAAACTCAAATGCGAACTCTTCCCAAAACCCAGCCTCTGATTCAGGGGTGACGTCTTCCATCCCCTCAACGCCCAGTTTCTGTAAAAATTCCATCTTGCCCGGTAAATTCACCACTAGATCGTCTATTCGGGCGATGGGGACAAAATCAAAGGGGTGTTCGCATTCTGTATTCGGCCAGACAACGTCTCCTTTGAAGGCCATTGCGCCGTCATCAAGCGCGATATAAACTTCAACGGGAAAATCCGGGCGCTTAAAAAGCTGTTTCACATAACCAGTGATTAAAGTACGCGTCAAAGTTGATTCCGTGGTCCTTTCCTTTTTCGGTCCTAGAAACGACAATGTATTTTCTCCTTTATTCGGTTTTTCGAAAAACAAGGGGGGGAAACTTTCAGACAAGTTCCCCCCCTGTTGGTGTTTAGATTGTTGAGTTCATGAAGAAAACGAACGCTTGAGACTTACTTGAAGTAATCAAGCTTTGGCTCGTATCCAAACTCTTCTTCCGTTAAAGGTTCCCAGGAATCAAAAACAGGCATTTCCGGCATGTTGTCCAGGGCCGGCAAAAACCCCTTCATGGTGCTTCGGCGGGAATGCTTGCCTCTGAGCGGCAGCTCATCCCATGGAAGATGGACATACATGAGCGAGTAAACCGGACCGATCACCGCCTTGTTGACCAGGTGCTGGTCCATGAGGCAGTTCATGAGCACCGGACCGTGTTTTTCAGCATGGTCATAGGCCTCTTTTAACTGCTCCCTGAATTTCTCTTCACGGTTGCAGACTTGGCCGAGAATAGGACCGTTGCCGGCAAAAACATCAGCCAGTTTGTCGTAGCGTGTATCGAGTGATCTTTCTTCACCGGTGATGTCTATATCCAGCCATTTGCCGCCAACAATGTCCTGGTCGCCCAGGATGTCCCAGTTAGGGCCGTACCACGGATACTTCATACCCGGCATCCATCCGCCGTTGTTGCTGATCATATAGACAATCGGAAGTTTGTACTGCACTGCCACATGGATATCCATGGCTGCGTTGCACATACCCGAGTCACCCATCAGAGAGAGGAACGGAATTCTGGATCCGTTTTCCAAATCACCGATGGAGGCTCCGATGGCCTGGCCCACACCGTGACCCACACCGGCCTGATCGTTAGCTGTTATGCATGATCCTGGCCTCGTGAAGCAGAGATAGGGCATGACAAAGTCACTCATGGTGTACCCATCGATCGAGACGCGGACGGCGCTGCCATACAGTTCCTCGTTCACCTCGCGGATAATCTGAGAACAGTATCCGAAATGGAGTACATCTTTGCTCTGATACCGTGGATGATCAGGACCGTACTTGTAGGCACGGGCTTTTCGGGATTCGATTGCCTCGGACATGGATTTCTTGCAGCGCTCGGCCCATTCTGTCCGCTCAGGACCGATCTGGTCATATCCGTTCTTTTTGATGCACTCGTTCAGCTGTTTCATAACAACTTTTGTGTTGCCGACCAGTTCCGCTTTGGTGTTGATATAGGTCCAGACATAATCGTTGCTCGGGGCAATCTGGACCGATTCGGGCCACCCACCGGCGTAACCGTCAAAGAACCCGACTTTAAGTCCGATAGGAAGCATCAGATCGAATTCGTTCCTGAACGGCGGAAAACCCCGGTGATGCAGTTCGTGCTTCTCACTGACCGCAGCCCGGCCGATACGCCGTGTGTTAAATGGGATTTGGGTCAGATTGATGAACTCCTCAAGCTCGGGTCCGGCCTGATCCCATGCCGCATAATCCCCGAGGATCATAAAGGGCTTCTTGGCCTCGCAGATCGCTTTGGCGGCCTTTTCGATGGATGCCGGATCAGCCCCTGAAGCGATCGGTTTTCGGGTATCCTCCTGGCGCCAGTCGGGAAGGTAGTCGGCATGTTGCGGAAAAAAGGCTCCCCAGTAATGCGCACGGGCTTCATCTTTCATGAACAGACAGTCAACACCCAGTTCGAAGGCAACCGGACCATAGGGTGCTGTGGTGGCAATGCGGAACCCGCGGGTTAGGAACTGCTTGACCGACCACGGGTAAAAACACCGCTGGGCCCACTTGGTGACATGCTCAAAAAATTCCGCCATAATACTTTCCTGGATGGTGTTGTATAAATTGTCGTGCTCCTGCTCGATACCACCCCCCAGAAAGATAATGGGCGAATTGCTCAAAAACGCCTGTTGCATGGCGCTGAAAGCGTTCCCTGTGCCCGGGCCCACGGTACCGAACGCAACCGCCGGTTTTTGTGTGACCTGGGTATAGCCCTCGGCGGCATATACGGCATTTTGTTCGTGCCCGAAAATAACCAATTTAATTCCGATGCGTGAGATGGCATCAACGAAATGCCAGATGTGACCACCCGGAACACCCCACGCGACGGTAACACCCTGTTCACGGAGGATCTCGGCTACATATTTACCTACGGTTGGATAGAGTTCTCGTTCTCCAAGCGGAATTTCTAATTGTTTCTGAGCTTCTTCATCAAACTCAATTCCAAGTTTTGGCATTTTATCGTACCTCCTTCTTGATTGATTAATATCCATTGATAAAATGATAATGGGCTTCAGACAATCTATCTTTGGTCTATGAAAAATAGACTCTCAGATGGCCGTCTAACGTTTGACTCGTTTTGCCTCACCTCCTTTCATTCGTTGATTTACGGTTCTTGATGGAGTCTATGGAAAAACGATTTGTTGTTAAACCCCGTCTAATAAGATTTTTTAAGGCTCTTTTGGATTAAACGCCGGTGCTGGAGTTTAACAGATTCGTTCTTCATTAATACATAAAATGAAACGACTATTATATCAAGTGATTAAAAAATATCAATCCATAAAAAACAAATAAATAAATGTCAACAAGATTTTGAATTTTCGGTGCGTTATATAAAAATATCTTTTAATATATCGCAATGTAGCATGTCAATGACTTTATTAATTGACTAACTCCTCCTGATCGCATAAAAATTTTCTATTCTATAGGGGATGGAAAGGATTTTTTTGACATGCGAATCCAGAAAGCCGGAGCCATTACCGACCAAATTTTATTGTTGGGATCGCGTCACGGCTCGATGTACCTCATCATGGGGGATAAATACGCATTGTTAGGTGGAGGAGTTGCCTGGGAAGTTCCTCGTTTGGAAGCTCAGTTGGATCGATTTCAAATAGACCGTAACCGGATCCAATATCTTGTCATCTCCCATGCCCATCACGATCACTGTGGGGCTGTACCCTATTTGATCGCAAGATATCCGCATATCCAAAAGATCGCTTCACCGTACTGCACCCATATTTTGAACAAAAGTCAACCGGTTCACCTGATGCGAGAGGTCAACCGTAAAATTCTTGAATCTTTAAACCGTCCCCATTTCCATGATGGGATTTCTCTCGATTTTCGACCCTTGCCGATAGAGCGGCAGGTAGCAGATGGCGATCGGATCGAATTGGGTGGCGGATTGACATTACGGTTTTATCTGACCCCCGGCCATTCGCGCTGTTCGCTGACTGCATACGTTCCCGAGTTGAAAGCGCTGTTTCCTGCAGACGCCCTACCATTTCCAGAAACCGGTAAAAGGGAGCTAACCGTCACTGCAAACCATGATTACGATGAATATATCCGCAGTCTGGAAAAAATTGAGCCCCTTTCGATTCGTCTGGTGGGTTATGAGCACGACGGTGTTCTGACCGGGGAGGAGGCTGCAGCGATTATCCCGAAAAGCCTTGCCGCCACGCATGACCAAAGGCACCGTATTCGAAAACGCTATGAAGAATTGCAAGATATCGATCTGCTGGTGGAGGAGGTGGCTGAGAAGTACCGCTCGCTGGAGCTGTTTCAGCCAGTCCCCTTTGATATCATGCGTGCGATAACAAAGCGGATGGTTAAAAGTGCGCTGGGATTAATTGATCCATCAAAAGTTAATCGATCTCCGAAGACCTGACCGTCGGAAACGCAACACCAACCCCCAGAAGGGTGACAACCGCCCCCACCCAGATGGCCTGGTTCCACCCGGAAAAATAGGAGATCATCCATCCTGTCAATGCGGGTGCAATCACCCCGGCGACATTTCCGGATGTATTCATAATCGAAGAGAGGATACCCGCATAGCGGGGGGCCATGTCCACAGATAGGGCCCAGTATGCAGGAGTTGAAAGTGCCTTTGCTGCGGCGGATAACGTTAAAAAAGTTACGGCTAGATAGGGATCATGAATCCAGACCAAACCCAGTAATAACAACCCGGAAATTCCCATACCTGAATAGAGCATAAGTTTGCGGCTGAAATCCCGCGACTTTCCGGTTTTAAGTAGATAATCTGAAAACCAGCCGGAAACATTCATGAAAATCCCCGCAGCCAGGGCCGGCAGGGCGGCGCCGATTCCCATGGCGGCAGTTGAAAACCCGTGGACTTGGCGCAAATAGGTGGGAAGCCAGACCAGAAAGAGGGCGGCTGCGTAGTTGTGGCAAAAATAGGATAACATGAGCCCGAGGGACGACCGGTGGATGAGAAGCTGTTTCCAGGGGATCGGTCCACGGGGAAGTTCTGTTACCACAGCCTTATTGTCCGGATCCTTTGGTGCCAAGCTGAGCCACAGGAAGAGCAGAATGAATCCGCTAAAACCGAAAATATAGAATATGGCCGGCCAATTCCATAGCTGCAGGATCCAGGATCCCAGGGGAAAGCCGATCACAATACCCAAGGTGATCCCCGAAAGAGTGAATCCTTGAACTTTGACCTGATCACGCGGCGGCACATGGTTTGCGAACAAGTTGTTGATACTCGGAAAATTTACCCCCTGTCCCATACCGACCATGTATCGGCAGAGGAACATCGTCCAGACCTGGTTGCAAAACGGGTTGATAAATGTAAACAACGAGTAGCAAGCTATACCGGCTGCCATAGTTTTATAAGATCCGAACCGATCGGCTATCACACCGCCGGGAATCATAAAAAGCACATATCCGGTAAAAAAACCGGAGAAGATGAAACCGATCTGCGTTTCATTCCATTTGTAAGCCTGCATGATAAACGGGGCGGCGATGGAGATATTTACACGATCCAGACAACAGACGATGTTGGAAAAAAAGCATAAAAAAATAGTGAGTCGATATTGTGGATATTGATAGAAGGATTTTGACTTTATCATTTTTTTAAAAAAAGTATTGAACGGCGAAAACGGGCGAACTGCAGGGTTCTTCAGAGTATGGACAGCCTCTTAACAGATTTATCTGAAATATACAAATAAATTTGACACGGCATTTGGAACGGTTCGAGCGATTCAGCACACAAAAAAAATCCTGCGGTGACAACATCGCGTGGCTTCGTAAAATCAAAAGGTGACATCTGATTGATGTTATAATGAAATCCAATAATCGAGGCGTTAATTTTACTTGACGCAAATAATCCTGTTTGTTAAAAGACTGATTTTGTCAATAATCACAATGAAACTATTTGAAGAACCATAGCGTATTTCAAAACCTAAATTGAAAAATCTTGGGGTTTGAAGAGAAAGTTGAATTATACGGTTTTCTATAGTTGGGCGGACCCTTTGTTGCCCAGTTTATCCTCATATTCTTAACATAATTTTCAAATTAAGGAGGTAGATGTCATGAGAGAAGCTGTAATCGTTAGTGGTGCCAGGACAGCGGTTGGAAACTTTCAGGGAACCTTAAAGGACATTCCTGCGGCTCAGCTGGGAGCAGCCTGCATAAAGGAGTCGTTGAAAAGGGTCGGCCTAAGGCCAAAACCGAGTGCATACATGGTCGATGCCGGACCAGACCGGCTGAAAAATGTCGGTATCCTGGAATTGGAGAAAAAGTATATGGATTGGGATGACTCTCACCAGGAGATTGAAATAGATGAGGTTCTCATGGGCAATGTGGTTCAGGCCGGGCAGGGTCAAAATCCAGCACGCCAGGCGACCATCTATGCTGGTTTGCCAAAGGAGACCCCGGCGGCTACCATAAATAAAGTCTGCGCTTCCGGAATAAAGGCGATTGCACTGGCGGCACAGGCTATTCGGGCCGGTGATGCAGATGTGATTGTGGCCGGCGGGATGGAGAATATGAGCTTAATTCCATATGTGTTGCCAAAATTGCGGGAAGGAGCCAGGATGTTTAATGCCGAAGCGGTTGACCTGATGGTGCATGACGGCCTGTGGGAACTCTATTATGACTATCATATGGGTGTCACCGCTGAAAACATTAGTGAAAAATACCAGATAAGCCGCGAAGATCAGGATCAGTTGTCCCTCGAAAGTCATCAACGCGCCTGTGCGGCAATCGCTGCCGGGACCGTGAAGGATGAGATTGCACCGGTGACCATTCCCCAGCGAAGAGGTGATCCGATTATTTTTGAAGTAGATGAAAGACCGATGGAAACGAGTTTGGAAAAGATGGCGAAACTAAGACCATTTTTTAAGAAAGACGGCACCGTCACTGCGGGTAATGCTTCCGGAATCAATGACGCCGGGGCTGCCGTGCTCGTGATGTCAAAGGAAAAAGCGGATGAATTGGGCCTTAAACCGCTGGCCTACATCAAATCCTACGCCGCGGGCGCCGTTGATCCGGCTTATATGGGATGCGGGGTGATCCCTGCCGTAAGACTGGCGCTGAAGAAGGTCGGATGGTCACTGGATGATGTTGAATGCACCGAGTTGAACGAAGCCTTTGCCTCGCAGGCCCTTGCCTGTATGCGGGAGCTGGGTATGGATTGGGAAAAGACCAATGTCAATGGTGGCGGTATCTCCATTGGGCATCCCATAGGCTGTACAGGCGCAAGAATCACATACGCCTTGGCGATGGAGATGAATCGCAAGGACTATAAAAAGGGCTTGGCCTCACTCTGTATTGGCGGCGGTATGGGTTTTGGTCTGACTTTGGAAAGAAAATAAAATGAAAAACCTAAGCCATTGCGCCCCTTTTTCCTAAGGTGCACAATCGGTTAATTTCGTTTTGGCTAACCAAATTTTGATGAACCGGCAGAAATGTACATTTTCCCCTTTTCGGAGCGGGAAAGGCCGCATTGGGAGGTTGTGGTGAACGTAGCCGATGGTTTAAGAATAAACTCGTGGCGTGATCCTCAAAAAATAGCAGCTGTTTTTGAAGATAAACGCGTGACCTATGCGGAGCTTAATGCCCGCGCGAATCAACTTGCGCATGCGATGCTTAAAAAAGGATTTGAACGCCAGGACAAAATCTCAATCCTTATGTATAACAATATCGAGTTTCTGGAAATCTATCAGGGTTTGATACGGGCCGCCCTTGTCTCCGTTCCGATCAATTTCCGTTTAGTTCAGGCCGAGCTTGAATATATCATCAATAACTCCGATTCTGTAGGTCTTTTCATTGGGATTGAATTATTTGAAAAGATCAATCCGGACAATATCCCCCTGGTCAAGAAAGAAAATATCATTGTTATCTCGTCCAACGAACTAACGCCTGAAGGCTATCTGAACTATGAAGATTTCATTGCAGGCTGCCCGGGAAATGAACCGGAAAATGTCGATCAAAAAGAAAACGATATTTTCTATTTCGGGTATACATCCGGTACCACCGGATTCCCCAAAGGGGCGATGAATACCACCCGGGGGACATTGGATATTATCAAAAACATCTTCGTCCGTACTGCGGGAAAAAAGCATATCGATTTATCCAAGCGGGTTATACTGGTCATTATTCCGGTTTGCCATTCCAACAGTGTCTGGGCCACCCTGATTACCTTTTGGTGTGGAGGTACCAATGTCATCTTTCCTTCCGGACAATTTAATCCGGAAAAGGCATTGCAACTCATAGAGAAGGAAAAAGTAACAACTAGTTCAATGGTCCCAACCATGATCATTAAAATTCTGTCACTTTCAGATAGGGTCAAAATTAAGTATGACATGAGCTCGTTGACTTCACTTGGGTCTTCTTCGGCTCCCCTCCTGACCAAAACCAAAGAAGAGGCCATGGGGTTCTTTAAAAATGTTCGGTTCAGTGAAGGCTATGGATCGACAGAAACCGGCGCTTTGACAACCTTGCGTCACAGGGACCAGGTGCGAAAGATTCGCAGCATAGGACAGCCCAATCCTGGAATAGAGATCAAGCTGATCGATGAAGAGGGCAATGTTGTCACCGAACCCGACAAGTTGGGGGCTCTGTGGGCCAAGACCCGTTCCGCCTTCATTGGATACTATAAGGATGAAGCTAAAACCAAACAGTCGATTGACGGCGAGTGGTCCTCACCCGGGGACATCGCCTATTTTGACGAGGAAGGCTATTATTATCTGGCGGACCGCAAACATGACATGATCATCAGCGGTGGCGAAAATATTTATCCGGCTGAAATCGAAGAGGTAATTTCCAAATTGCCCCAAGTGTCTGAAGTGACGGTATTTGGCGTGCCCCATGAGCATTGGGGCGAAGAAGTTAAAGCGGCGGTGATACTGAAAGAGGGGGAAACCGTCGGTGAGGAGGAGTTTTTGGACTATTGCAAAGATCACCTAGCAGGTTATAAGCGTCCCCGTTCTGTCGATTTTGTGGATGACTTCCCACGAACAGCTACCGGCAAAGTCTTAAAACGTATTCTTAAAAAACCTTATTGGAAAAACCAGGAAAGAAATATATAAAAAAAGACCTCACCGCAAACGATAGGGTCTTTTTTTTCAAATTCGGTTTTAATAGCCTGGTCTTCAGGGTGGATTGCAGATTTCTTTCCTAAAGCTTACACCATGAATCATCACCCGCCGAACACTTTCCCCATCGATAATCACGGCCCTCAAACTCCTTTTGAATGAATTCTTCAGAAGCCGGTTCGTATCGTGAAGGATCGGCCCACAGTATCTGGGGTGGGCCGTAGGGGGGTATATATTTCAAATCGTTGGCCGGGATATTCCATTTAACAGGATATCGGATCGGTCGACCCGCCTTGGTGGTCCATACCGGAAGTGTTTTTTGCATGGTCCATTCAAACACCCTTCCGATCTGAAGCATGAGTTCAATGTCAATACCGGTGTCGATTCCCATTTCATCCAGCATCACCACACAATCTTCGGTCGGACAGTTGCCCACTTCCCAGGAATTGGTATAAATGGGTCCGCTTCCCTTTCCTGGAACACCATCGACCATAAAGGCCGGTTGTCCGCCGCCCATCCCTATGGAAGTTTCGACAAGACGGGCACCTGCCATGATCGCGGCCATGGTGTTGGAGAGTGCCATACCACGGCATTCGTGGAAATGGGCGACGCGGAACTTGATCTTGTCGTCGTATTTTCCATAGCGATCGACAAGGGCTGCCATATATTCATAGGATCTGGTGGGATTGGATTCTCCGGTGGTATCACAGGGCGTAAAATGTTTTATGCCATGGTCAAGGCCCCAATCCATGAGTTCAAACGTGTGCTCTAACGGTACCGGCCCGGCTAGGGGTGAACCATAAACACAGGCAAGGGCCATGTCGATTTCAAACCCGTTGGCCTGAGCGATCTTTACAAATTCCGGAATTTCTTTTTTATACTCTTCCCGGGTTCGTCCTGCATTGCGGCGGCCGTGAAGGTCTTCAGTGGAAATGGTAAACGCCAGACTGCTAGGCGGATATCCCTTCTGAGCCATATCCGCAGCCCGTTCAAAGGCCTTTTGGGTCATACCGTAGCATTTTAGATGCGGTTTTTCTTCCTTCACTATCTTCAACTTGTGAACCGCTTCTAAAATTTCTTCCGCATCCCTGCTTTGAACCAAAAGCCTGGGGTGGCCAAAATTCGTGACCTCTATTTTTTTAAAACCCGCTCTGATAAAATATTCAGCGTACCACAATTTTGCCTCCGTTGATATCGCTCTTTCTACATGCTGCAATCCATCCCTGAGTAAAAGTTCAAGCATTTCTACTTTTTTTGGTAAAGCACTTTTAAAATCTAAAACCATTTTTTACCTCCATTCTCTATTAACTTTAAATTTTTTCACCTAGGGCCACCATCAATCTCAGAGCTGGAATATACACAATACATTATAGGTTGTAAAATGAATATTTGTATATTATTTGCAGGGTACTAAATATGAGATGGTATGCTTTTGAAAAAGGTGTGAAACCATAAACAATGAGGACAGGTTAAATGGCCGTATCTGCTCAAAAAAAACACGTGATCATTGCTGCTCAGTGTAATGATCATTCCGCCCGTTTGGCCGGAATACCCACAACACGGTTTTTTACCGATGCCGATACTTTTGCTCGGGTCCAGCTTCTGGTAACTGAATACTACGGATTTGATGCGCCCAACATAACCTGGGATGTGTACAATATAGAGGCTGAAGCCATGGGACAAAAAATTGTCTACCCCCCGGACGGCATCCCAGATGTTGACCGAACTCAGCCCTTGATTGACTCTCCGGCCAGTTTGGATAAGATCCAAATTCCGGATCCGTATAAATCAGGCCGAATGCCCTGGGTACATGAAGTCAATAAGAAATTCATCGAGTTGACCGGTCGACCGGCCCGGGTCTATTTTTGCGCACCCTTCAGCCTGGCCGTTAATGTCAGGGGCTATGAAAATCTTATCATGGATATTGAGACTAACCCGGCCTTTGCCCACCGCCTATTTAAATTTCTTTGTGACAAGATTATCGCACCTTTTATCCAAGCCATGCGAAGTGAAATCGGCCGTTCGGATGTGCTGGCGGATGGAAATGATGCCTGGGCATCACCGCCTCTGATCACTCTAAAAATAATGGAAGAATTTGTAGTCCGCTATGCGGATCGCCTTCGTCAGCATGTGGGTAAAAAAGTGATCACAAGGGGTAACTGGGGAGATGCAACGGGTCGCGATCCTGGATTTCCGGAACGCTTTATGGCGTTGAAGCTTAAAGCTTGTCCCGGCTTTCTCAGTGTCCTCGATCCCGATCTCTTTGAACTGGGTCCGAAAAGGATCAAGGCGTTCGCACAAAAACATAATGCCTATCTAACCGCAGGTATGGATGCCACAGTGTTGAAGGAGGGTCCTATTGAAGTTATCGTCGAGAGGATCAGAAATTATATCGATGGGATGGCCAGAGACGGTCGCTGTGCCGTCTATTTAAACCAAATTTCCGCGGATACGCCCTCTGAACATATCCACGCAGCGGTGTCAGCCTGTCATGCCTATGGCCGGTTCCCTATTCCTGAGAGCCTAGATGGAGTGAAGTTCGCACTTCCGGAACCGGAGCATTTCACTGAATTTCTGCTCCGCAGAGATGAAAGTCTTCTTTTTTAACCATTTTGAAACTCGAGCATTAAATTTAGGGGCGATCTATCCGAAACTGCTTTTACTCGGTTGCTTTACAGTTTTTGTTGAGGGAAAAGAATTATATTGTTTTCAGCCGGTTTCAATACAAAAAATGAGATTTCCATGGAAGATCATATTGAAAAAGTGGCACAGATGATTATGGAGGCAAAAAAAGTAGCAGTTTTCACCGGTGCCGGTGTCAGTACGGAATCCGGAATTTCAGATTTTCGCAGCCCTGATGGTATCTGGTCTCGATACGACCCGGAGGATTTTACGATCCAGCGCTTTGTTTCCGACAAAGATGCCAGAAAACGAAACTGGCAATTTCGAAAAGAACTGGTATCCGCTGATTACAAGCCTAACCCCGCCCACTTTGCGGTGGCAGAACTGGAAAAACTGGGCAAACTTTCATGTGTTATTACGCAAAATATCGATGGATTACACCATGCAGCCGGAAATTCCGAAGAAAAGATCGTCGAATTGCACGGCACGATCAAATATGCGAAATGTTTAGAATGTGATGACAGGTTGCTGTTGGTCGATGTTTTGAAACGAATCGAGGATGGCGAGGAAGACCCGCATTGTAAAAAATGCGATGGGTTGCTCAAGGCAGCCACGATATCCTTTGGTGAGGCCATGCCGATCGATGAGATGAACCGATCCGAGCAGTGCAGTAAAGCATGTGACCTGTTTATTGTCATCGGTTCGTCTTTGGTGGTGTTCCCAGCGGCCAATATGCCGGTTCTGGCAAAGCGTGCGGGAGCTAGCCTGGTAATTATTAATTATACATCGACCGATATGGATTCCATGGCGGATGTCGTCATTCATGAAAAAGCAGGTATTGCGATGAATGCAATCATAGATAAAATAAAACAAAACTTATCATGATGTGATCAACGAATTTCATCGGGTTTTTTTCATTACCATTCTTCAGAGACTTCCATCTTTCTTTCAGGCCGCATGGCCAGGCTAAGATAGTGGGCATCCTCCTGCAGCATGAGGCGTTGTGCGATCAACTCATCAAGGTGATGACGCAGCTGATCATCGTTAGAACTGTTTTTAACCTCCTTTTTATCAATCTGTTTTACCAACGCGTCGAACGGTTGAATTGAATCGCAAGATAGATAGACCTTGGCCATCTCTCCTTCAAGTTCCACTCGATGGCTTTGGCCCAACGACCGTGAGTCGTAAATAACAACCTTCCCTCCGGATTGGCGATCTAAAGTCAAAAATGGTGGCTCGGGGTGTTTCCAGCTTTCCTTCCAAATTGCGACCTGCTGCTTCAATGGATTTATATATGAAGGGACATTTTCCTTCTTGATCAAATCATAATCGAAAAAATGGGCGAGGGCATTTAAATCTTCTTGATCGAAAGGATAGAACGACCGGTAACCTGCGTGGGCCTTGACATTTTTCAGCCCCCACTCCCGGCTTTGTTCAAAGAGGGGACTGAAACGGACCAATAATACGGGGCTTACATCCATCGGCGGGCACAAATGCACGATCGAAGGAACAAGCAAAGCCATCCGCTGATAAGCTTCAGCATTCTCTCCAGGGAATCCGTAAAGGAGATTCCAGGTAGGAAGGACACCAAACTCTCGAGCCCATTTAAGAAATTGCACATTTTGCAAAAGAGTGGTCCCCTTGTGCATAAGTTTCAATATTTCGCTGTCGAGGCTCTCAATACCCGGTTGAAACGATTTTACACCGGCAGATCTCAATATGCGGACCTGCTCGCGATTGAGATTGGCCCTAGCTTCGAGAAACAATTCTTCCAATCCGCCCCAGTCCGCTAGGGCGGGCAACAGGGTTTTGAAAAAACTCATGTCGATAATAGAATCGGTAAGAATCACTTTGTCTACCTTGTATCGAGCCGTCAAGGTCTTAATCTCATCCTCGGCCCGACGAGGACTTTTCCGACGAAAGTTCAATGTTTTGCAGTTCAAACCACAAAAAGTACACTGTGACTTTTTCCCCCACCAGCACCCCCGTGAAAACTCGAGGGAAACGGGAACCGATTGTAAATACGCCGGTGCCCATTTTTTTAGCGCCATAAAATAGTCATCGAAATCAGGATAGGGGAGAGTGTCCATTTCCGGTGATCGGCCGGAATCCTGCTCGATAATCTTTCCATCATGACGATAGGCGACTCCGGGAATCCCTTCTGGCGGCTTGCCCGCATACCATTGTAAAATAGCTTGAGGAAGGGAGAGGTCGGCTTCCCCATTGAAGACCCAGTCAACAAAAGGAAATAACCTGAGCAGCGCTCGGCCCATTTCCTCTTCACAATTTGCACCTCCGAATGCAATTATTTTTTCTGGCCAGCGTTCTTTTATGCGACGCGCCAGCGCTAAGGAGGAAACATGTTGACTAAATACCGATGTAAACCCGATAACATGATAATTTTCCCACTTGATTTTGTCCATGCATTCCTTGAGAAAAGATCCTGCCATGGTGCGCAGGTCGCCCATCATTTCATTAAACCCTTTTCCCCTGAATCTAGTTGGTAACAACGGAGCCTCGAGTGCTTCAATTCTTCTTCTGTCTGATTGTGCCCACTTTTCGTTAAACAACTCATCGCTAAACACCCATTCCCCAACCATGATAAGGTCGGCAATTGCTTCGTAGACATCAGGCAGACCGGTATATGCTTGAAAGAAGATATTCAGGTAACCAACGTCACATGACACCCCCTCCCGCCCCAAAAGGGATTTCAGTAGGCTCAGCGCTGCAGAGGGATAGCGAACGCTGGAAAACGGCATACTTAACAAAAGTACCTTTTTCATCATATCCTCATCCACAACCGGAAATCAAAAATGCGACAGTTGAAATGCTTACTTAACAATAGGCAATATCTTTCTAAATTCATCGGTATTGGAACGACACGTCCATTGGAAAATGACGATTTCTGCTGTTGTAATCACGGCCCCGGCATCTCTGAATAGACCCACAGCCGTTTCCCAATCTTCTTTAAACCTTGACGTCACCGCATTTTTGACCAGATGTAACCGGTAGCCTGCTCCGATAAGATCAAGCCCGGTCTGCAACACGCATACATGGGTTTCCATCCCTGCGATTACAATTTGATGACGGCCAAATTGACGCACCAGTTCTAAAAAGTCATCTTCCAGACAGGCGCTAAAGTGTTCCTTTTGGAAACAGATCGTATCCTTTAATTTTCCTGCTATTTTTTCGGAGGTCCCACCGAGTCCTTTTTTATATTGTTCAGTGACTAGAATCGGAATACCCAATAAATTAGCCGATTGAATCAACTGGTTTATCCGGTGAACGGTTTGTTCCCATTGGCGGACAGCTTTGAGCATCGCCTGCTGAATATCTATTAATAAAAGTACGCTGTCACCACGTTGAGCCACAAATTTGTGACGCATAACACTTCTCCATTTTTGAGGATAATCGAGGGGCAAAGATGGGCTGATTGCATTTATCACAATACGGTTTCAGAATTTAAATGGTTGATATACTCATTCATGGTATTGACATAAAACTCAATCTTCTCTTTATCTTCATCGCCTTTTATTCCCTTTGAAATAAAATAATCTAACGCGTTTTGATAATAGATTTTCGAAAGCGATTCCTTTCGTTCGAGCTTATGTTGTTTATACATTCGGTTTCCTCTCGCTAAAATCTTTTTCAACCGTTCCTTTGATTGAAACGCGTCACGGGGATGTCGTCTAAAAAAGTCTATTACGACTGCGTATGATTCAAAATAGGTATTAAGAAAACTGGAAAATAATTTCAGTTTTTTCAGACCCACCGCTGTAAGATCATAGGTGTCGGGCGAGTTGGGATGAGGAGTAAGCACGGCGTCATCAACAAATGCCTTGATATTTTTTTTCACCATGTATTCGACGGTCTGCTCCGTGTCGAAAGCGAATTCATTTTTAAAAAATTCTTGGAGGAAAACATAACTATCGTGAAGGTCGGAAGCCAAGAATTGAAACTTATCGATTTTAAGGATTGCTAGTGAGGTAAAAGCCGCCGGGATAAATAAAGCCACGCAGTTGTTTTTGTAGTATTCGATATTTGGTCGCCCGTTTTCTTTTGTCCTATAGTGTTTATTTGGGGATGGATCATCGTTCACGCTCGGAATCAGTTCAATAAATTTTCTTTGTACATAAGATTGAAGTGCATGGTCAACAGCGTGTGTGCTGTCAAAAACGAGGGAATCTGCCAGGGGGGCATTTTGAGATGAGAGGCAAGTCAGATAGGTTTCTACCTGAAACATCAGATAATCGTATGAAAATCTTTTTTTGGAACAGTTAAGGATGGCACTTGCGACAATGGCATGGGGGGTAACCACCGAAATGCTGTCGATGGAATTGACGAACCGGTGTCCTAAATTTCGACACAATCTGTTTATTTCTTTTGGAGACAATTGTTCCACACGGATGTCGCTTTGTCGAAAGAGTTCTTTGAGTGATATCGGTTCATGAAATTTAATGTAAATTTTCCCGTACTTTTTTTTGAGAAAGTTTTTCGCTTTAATCACCTGGAGAAGGCTTTCAGGATTCTTTTTCCCGCCTTCTATTTCATTGCGATATGCGCTCTCTTCTACAACCATGTCGTACCCGATAAAGGTCGGAATAAATATCATATCCTCGCAGGCACCATTTTTGTATGCGTTGAGTAGGATGGAAAGAAATCCCAATTTGGGGAGGGCCAGTTTGCCGGTTCGACTTCTGCCACCTTCAATAAAAAATTCAATGTTAAATCCCTCTTTCAGGAGCATTTGAATATAGGCGGAAAAAACTTTGGAATAAAGGACCGCACCTTTAAAGGACCTTCTGATAAAGAAGGCGCCACCGCCTCTGAATATCGGCCCCAAAGGCCAGAAGGACAAATTTTTTCCTGCCGCGATATGCGGAACCGGCATGTTATTTCTAAACAGAATAAGAGACAAAGTTAGATAGTCGATGTGGCTTTTGTGACAGGGGATGAAGATCAAAGGGCCTTTTTGGGAAAGGCTTTTAATTCGATTCAGCATGGCGGTGCTGACGGTGACCCCTTCGAACATGATGTTTAAAAACCAATCAATCACGGCGTCTAAAATTTTTATGATCGCTATATTATATTTGGCTGATATTTCATTGAGATAAGCAGCGGATATTTTATGGGCTTTGTAGAGAGGGATGTTATGCGTTTTCGCATACCGGGCCATATATTTTTGAAGCTGATTATTTGTAAGGACAGTAACTTCGAGTTCTTCACGGGATTTTAAAATCGGTCCTGTGATACTCTGTCGATGGCGATTGATTTGATCCAAAAGTCTGTTTCGCAAGGCAATGGATTGATATTCAACTGTTTGTTCCCGGTTCTGTGGTGAGCTTAAAAATTGTCTCAAATCCATTGGTTCTGAAATTTCCACAAAAACCTTTCCCGGATTTTGGAACAATGTCACAATTCGTCTTATTTTACCGGGCTTTTCTTCCGTCCCGAACAGGGTATCTGATAACCTCGGGTTAGTTCGATGGGGAGTTTTTCCAAAAAATATCAGCTGGGGGATGATAAAAATGGGTCGGTCGATCGATTTTTGCATCTCAATCAGAAAGTTGAGCGGATCACTCTTGGCCTTGACAAAACGCCTGTAGAATCCTTTTTTTTCCACCAATGTCAGGAAGCCGGATCTGCCGTTTAACAATTCTTCGTGGAAATACCCGTTTTTATATGGATCGGGCAGGGATCGGTTTTGGAGGAGGGAATCCAACCCAGCCAGAACAATTTTGAAGATGCGGGTGACCGGTTGAAAAAAGACAACCTTGAAATCAAATCCAATTTCGGGAAATGGCAAGGATTCCTGCTGATACCGGATGTAGCTGAAGAGAAAATCAAAACCACTTTTATATTTGGCCGCATAGATATAAATGCCATCCTTTGGGAGGTTTTGGAGGATCGATACCTGGTTTTCGTGAATGATTGTGCCGGAAAAAAAGATTTTGAAGAGATATGATGTTATCCGGGAAATGTTCCCCGGCAGAAAGCAAAAAAAATAATTATGGGTGTATTGAAGCGCGGCATCGATCTGCCCCCTGATCTTTTTTTTGACGTTTGTTCCATTCAACTTTATCTTTTTTATCATTTGTCCGGTCTAGGTTTGAAAAATTTAACCTTTATGACTTAGAAAAAGCCGAACATAGCAATGGCCTTCGATGGAGAGGGCCCGTCAAGCGCCTCTCGGTGCAATTTTAACAAGATTTTGTCGATATAGAAAAAACCTACAATATCGTAATCTCTCTAAATCGAATCGGAGGAATCTTTTGCCACCTTGGGCATTTGGCTAAAATAAATAGAAATAATAGCAAAGCTGGGCTTTATTGCAATATTTTTTTAAGGGGCATTTATAAAATTATGCTTGCGTTATAACAATTGTTGTGTTTAACATTTCAATTGATTTACAATATTTTTCCAATGTTCCGATTATATTGTTAATCGTTGAACTGGTCAATCAGTCCTTTTTGCAGTCAGCTTTAAGCTTACAGTCAAATCAATCAATCTTTAAGGAGGATTTTAGATGAAAACACTAATTGGTGGGGCAATAGGAGCTATTCTGGGTATTATAGGTATGTCCGTTTGGTGGAAACCCTTTTTGCAGCTTTTAGCCGGCGCTGTCCCGGTCATGCTGTTGCTCGGAGGGGGATTGGCAATTTATCTTGGCTTTGATGAGCTTAAAGACGGCTGGAAGAAAAATGATACGTCCGAAGACACTTCCTTGGCATCGGGTGAGACGGAAACCGTCAAACAGGATATTGATGAGCTAAAAAAAGAGATTAAAACGTTAAAGTCAGATAAAGAATAATAATATTCGATACGTGGGAAAAGGCCCGGGGATAATCATTGCTGGGCCTTTTTTTTGTTCCCCTTCAAAACCGCTTGCGTGGCAAGTCGATTTGCTATTTCATTCCCCTCAAGGCCTGCATGGCCTTTGACTTTGAAAATTGTCAACTCGCTGAACGTTGAGATAAGTTTTTTGATCGACCTTACCAGATCGATATTTTTTCTGGTTTTCCAGCCGAGGGAAAGAACCCCGTAAGCATAGCTGCTATCCGTGAAAATTTTAACCGGAAGTTTTCTGTTTTTAATTTCCAGTAATCCTGTTTTAATCGCTTCAAGCTCTGCAATGTTGTTGGTGGCAATCCCGATATGCCTCGATATTTCCTTTTCATGTTCACCGAAATACAGGATAGCCCCGATTCCTGAGGGACCGGGGTTTCCGGAACATGCTCCGTCTGTAAAAATGGAAATGGCAGCCTTCGTCGCTTTATCTTCCAAGGGGGCTCTGCCCGGCCTTGATGTTATATTCTTCTCTCCGCAGGGTTCTCGGTTCGGTCCGATGGTTTCCAATTGGATCGGATCTGTTGTCTCGAGTCCTTTTTCATAAACCCAATATTCATGATTTTTATCCAGCTGATATTTGATTCGAACCTTTCGGTTTTTTAAAATCGGTTTCCCATCAATGTCGGTCGCCATCCAAACTTTTTTTCCCTTGAAATACATCCGTTTCCATGTTTGTTTGTTCTCTTTCATCTATCCTCGTTTCATTTTTCTATCGACAAATACCAACTTTCCAACGGAATTTTATGAGTAAAGACTGAACTTTTGGCGGCGGGCTATAAACAGATCAAGATCATCCTTCCATGATTCGGCGATATCATCAATTTGATCCATGTGTTCTAGCCGCTCTCGGATTTCCCTATCACCAATGATAAGGTCGATCGGCATTTGGTGAAACTCGTATTCATAGGGGGGGGGCTTCCACTCAAACTGATCCCTGTGATGGAAAAGGACGGCTTGAATCAGCCGGAGTGTCGTTATATACGGCACGTATTGAACTGGATCAGTGATATGGATTTGAAACCCTTCACAGCAGATCCCCTTCCATTTGTTTGAAGTCGGTTCAAACGCAGTTTGTCTGAGGGTAATCCCCGGCATTTTGTTTCCGCCCAAAGTTGAAAAAATTTTTTCTGTCTCAAGAAACGGTGCGCCGAAAAGCTCAAAAGGTTGGGTTGTTCCTCTCCCCTCAGAGATATTTGTCCCTTCCAGCAGGACCTGACCCGGATAGACCATGGCTGATATCGGTGTCGGCAGATTCGGAGATGGAGGGATCCAGGGGAGGCCGGTTTCCGGAAAGCACATGGTTCTTTTCCACCCCTTCATCGGAATTGTTTCAATGTCGCACCCGATTCGATAATGATCGTTAAATAAAAGAGATAGCTCCCCAATGGTCAGTCCATGACGCATGGGGATCGGATAACGCCCGACAAATGAGGTCAATTGAGTGGACAAACAATTTCCTTCCACCGTGATACCGTTGATCGGATTGGGTCGATCAAGAATCAGAATTTTTTTTCCAAATTTCTTGGCCGCTTCCAAGCAATAGGACATTGTATAGATAAAGGTGTAGACACGCGATCCCGCATCCTGCAGGTCAATGATGAGGGTGTCTATCGGATCAATCATTTCCCGGGTCGGTTTCCGAGTTGCACCGTAGAGGCTGAAAACAGGAATCTGTAAAACAGAATCGATCATATCAGGGGACTCGCTCATGTTGTCCTGTTTTTCTCCAAAAAAACCGTGCTGGGGTGAAAAGAGTGAAACAAGTTGACCCGGAAATATTCCGTTGATCAGGTGACGGGCATGGCGAAGCTTCCGGTCAACCGAGGCAGGATTGCATAAAAGGCCGATCCGCTGGTCGAATAGCCATTTGGGTGGTGTTTCTAGTAAGTTCTCAAGACCTGTCTGAACGATTTCCACGGTATAAATGAATCCTCCCAGACGCAAATTAACACATCAAAAGATTTAGCTAAAGAAAAAAGCGGCCTTTCTTTTTTTTTGAACCCCCATTGCATCGTTGATAATGATTTTTAATGGCTTCGCAAAAAGTCCAACTTCTGCGTTGCGCTGCATCCTTCGTCACTGCAGCGTACTGTAAGTACGTCTCGTTCCTCCGGATTTGCGCGCTTTGAATTTGATCCACCGTGGTGGATTACTCTGCCGTCTAATTTCGATTTTTTACGAGACTGTCATTTTTAGATCATGGAAAAAGCTTGACAATAGCTGAGATAATCAATACATGGACCCCTTTTATTCATTTGAAATCGTGCAAGATGGAATCCAACAGGGCCTTTTGTATAATTGATGGTTATAATCAATGTATGGTTTAAGGAAGCCTTTGACCCTTCGGTGCGATGGAGTGGTTGTTATCGTTGGCAACTATGGGAGTGGGAAGACGGAGGTTTCTGTCAATCTCGCCGTGAACCAAAGGGGTATCGGTCAAAATGTGAGGATTGCGGATCTCGATCTGGTAAACCCCTATTTTAGGACCCGGGAAGCAAAAACGCCGCTGGCAGCGTTGGGTATTGGGATGATTTTGCCACCTGATCAGTTTTTGCAGGCGGATCTCCCTATCTTAAGCCCCTCGATTGCCGGGTTGATCCGTCAGCCGTTTGGACTTACTATATTGGATGTGGGGGGAGACGATGTCGGGGCGACGGTTCTATCCTCCCTTTCAGATTCGTTTCAGGCGAATTCTTTTTTGGAAGGGGATAAGGAGCTTCGGGTGTTCCAGGTCATCAATCCTTTTCGGCCCTTTACGGAAACGGTTCAAGGCTGCCTGAAAATAAGGGATGAGATTGAAAAAGCGTCAAGAATGAAAATAACCGGTTTCATTGGAAATGCCAATCTCATCGATGAAACGACGGCTGAACACATTGATCGGGGATATGATTTTGTTAAACGGGTATCAGAGAAGACCCGATTGCCGTTTGAATTTATGACTGTTGCAGAAGATCTTCTGCCGCAAGTAGATATAAAACAGTTTGAATGCCCGGTACTGCCCATAAAAAGGCAGCTTGTTCCACCATGGAAAAAAGCGGTGTCATTGAAACGCTAATGCCGCCGAAGAAAAGGAATAAAGGAGTTTTCTTAATGCTGTACAGATATACCATTGATCCTGATAGATGCAAAGGGTGTAATCTGTGTGTTAGCGTATGTCCAAAAAAGGTTTTGGAAATATCACAACGTGTAAATGCCAAGGGGTATTTTCCGGCGTATCAGGCACGTCCGGACGATTGTGTTTTCTGCACAACCTGCTGCATCATGTGTCCGGATATGGCAGTCACAATCACCAAAATCGCCGAGCATACGACCGATCAAGAGCCAACGGAGGAAAAGCATGGGTAAAGTATTGATGAAAGGGAATGAAGCCATAGGGGAAGCAGCGATAAAGGCGGGGTGCCTGAACTATTTTGCTTACCCGATTACGCCTCAGTCCGAAGTAGCAGAATACCTTTCGCGGCGATTACCAGAAGTGGACGGGGTATTTTTACAGGGAGAGAGCGAAGTTGCGGTTTCCTATATGGTTTTTGGTGCTGCGGCTTGTGGCGAGCGAGTTTTTACAACATCATCAAGCCCGGGTATCAGCTTGATGAGCGAAGCGATCAGCTATATCGCGGGCGCTGAATGTCCGGCTGTTTTTGTAAATATTATGCGCGGTGGCCCCGGACTTGGAGGAATCCTTCCATCCCAAGCCGATTATCTTCAGGCAACAAAAGGAATCGGCCACGGTGACTTCAGGCTCCTGGTGATGGCGCCTGCAAGCGTTCAGGAAGCGGTTGAGATGGTCATGATGGCATTTCCCCTGGCAGAAAAATACAGAAATCCGGTGATGATTCTGGGGGACGGTTTGATTGGCCAGATGATGGAACCTGTAGAATTTCCTGATCGCCTTCAATCCGAACCGATCAACAAGGACGATTGGGCGACAAATGGAATGGCGATGCGCAAGAGCGAACAACGAAACCTGGTCAAATCACTTTTCCTGGATCCGGAGCAACTCAATGCCCACAATTTGGTCTTGAAGGCAAAGTATGAACGAATGGCAAGAGAGGAGGTCAAGTACGATTCGTATAACACAGCGGTGAACTACAAAGCCCTCGTGGTCAGCTACGGCACAATGAGCCGGGTATGCAGAACGGCCATTGATGATTTAAAGGCAGATGGTTTTGAGGTGGGCATGATTCGACCTCAGATCGTCTTCCCTTTTCCTGAAAGTGCGGTATACGATGCAGCGTCAAAAAAATCGTGTAAAATTGTTATATGCATTGAAATGAGCATGGGTCAGATGGTTGAAGATGTTGAAAGGAGTGTTAAAGGGATTCGTCCTGTTCGGTGGTATGGGAAATGTGGTGGAGAAGTACCGACCCCCGAAGAGGTAATGGATGCGATCAAAGCATGTGAAGAATAAAAGGTGCGTGAGTAAAAAACCGATAGATTTAATTGATCGAAACATAATCGTCGGCCAACAAATTTTTTCATCGATTTATTTATCATCAAATTCAATTTAAGGGGTAATGATATAATGGGAAAAACCTTTCAAAAACCGATATCCCTTGCCGAACAGGATACCCACTATTGTCCGGGGTGCACACACGGAGTTATTCATCGCCTCGTGGCCGAAGTAATTGATGAACTTGACGTTCGGAGTCGCACGGTTGGAATTGCACCTGTTGGGTGTGCAGTGCTGGCTTATAATTATTTTACCTTCGATTTTCTAGAAGCGGCACACGGCCGGGCACCTGCTGTGGCCACCGGCATCAAACGGGTTAGACCGGATCTGATAGTCTTCACCTATCAGGGTGACGGCGACTTGGCCAGTATCGGTATGGCAGAAATTATTCATGCTGCTAACCGAGGAGAAAAATTTACGACTATTTTTGTCAACAATGCGGTTTACGGCATGACCGGCGGACAGATGGCACCGACAACTATGCCGAATCAGCGTACCACTACATCTCCCCTTGGACGCAATGTTGAGGAGGTCGGTATGCCGATTAAAGTAGCTGAATTGCTTTCAAGTTTTGAAACACCTGGATACATATCAAGACAAGCAGTGTTAAGGCCGAAATACATCGTAAAAGCAAAAAAGGCTATCAAAAAGGCTTTTGAGTATCAGATGCAAAATAGATGTTTCAGTTTTGTCGAATTGGTAAGCAATTGCCCGACAAATTGGGGGCTCACCCCTGTGGAGTCGATAAAATGGGCCGAGGAAACCCTGCTTCCCTACTACAAACTAGGGGAGTTCAAGAACCCGGACGATGTTGAGGAGGGGTAGATGCAAAGTGAAGTGATGTTTGCAGGTTTTGGGGGACAGGGAATTTTACTCAGCGGTAAAATGCTTGCTGAAGCAGCCATGGCAAAGGGCTTTGAAGTGGCATGGGTCCCATCTTATGGTCCGGAAATGAGGGGGGGAACCGCCTATTGTATGGTAGTCGTCAGTGAGAAGAGCATCGCTTCTCCGATTATCCAAAATCCCATGCATCTGATTGCTATGAACCGACCCTCTTTGGAAAAATTTGCACCGGTCGTGAAACCCTCCGGAGTTGTGTTGATCAATAGTTCGCTAATTTCGGCAGGCGCCGGTCGCGATGATATCGATGAGCTTGCCTTACCGGTTACCGAGATCGCCAGAGAATTGGGGAGTGTGAAGATCGCTAACATTGTAGCCCTCGGTGCCTTTGTTGCCCGAAGCAAAATCGTAGATTTTGAATCACTCCGTAAAACGGTAAAAGAAGAATTTGCAGATAAGGAAAAATTTATTCCTTTGAATATGGCGGCGCTTGACAGGGGAAAGAAAATGGCGCTGGAAGTCGAGCCCAGCAACATTCCACGCCCTTCGTAAAAAAAGGAGGATCATCTTTGGTTTCCCATTTTGGTAAAGAGCCTATGGCCACCGAAGAAGAACCAAAGAGGAAATCAAAATTGAATCTCTCGATACCCAATCATATCCTGTCGATTGATCCATATTCACCGGGGAAGCCCCTGGAGGAGCTTGAAAGGGAGTATGGTATAGTCGATTCTATAAAACTCGCTTCCAATGAAAATCCGCTGGGACCTTCCCCAAAGGCAATAACAGCGATTTTAGCAGCAGCCGAAAAACTTAACC
This sequence comes from Desulfobacteraceae bacterium UBA2156, assembly GCA_002328165.1. Classification (GTDB taxonomy): domain Bacteria; phylum Desulfobacterota; class Desulfobacteria; order Desulfobacterales; family UBA2156; genus UBA2156. The sequence goes on from DCWS01000011.1 coordinate 72,751, forward strand.
GCTATCCTGATGGGAGCGGGCGCCGTCTTATTGAGAAAATTTCCGAATATCACAGCGTGCGACCATCGAATATCGTTTTGGGAAATGGTTCCGACGAGATCATCAGTATGCTGACGAGGACGTTTCTGCAATACGGTGATGAGGTGATCTTACCGAAACCGACTTTTCTCATGTATGATATCCTTGCCCGTGGTGCTGGCGCAACTCCTGTTTATGTACCGCTGAAATCCCTTTCAATCGATCTGAAGCGCATAGAACGGAAAATTACCGCTGGGTCAAAGATGATCTTTATCAACAATCCCAACAACCCAACCGGGACTTCAGTTTTAAGAAAAGATTTTGAAAACTTTCTATCAAGGGTACCCGAGAGCATCATTGCTGTTGTCGATGAAGCGTATATAGACTTTGCAAGGGACAAAAACGGTTTAGACAGTATCGATTACCTCGATTCCGGCAAGGCGGTGGTTACGCTTCGAACTTTTTCCAAAGTCCACGGCCTCGCAGGCCTCCGCATCGGCTATGGAATCATGCCGGATGAAATATCAGAGCACCTCAACAGGCTCCGACAGCCGTTTAACACAAACTCACTTGCCCAGGTTGCGGCCATTGCAGCCCTTGATGACAAGGTGTTTTTTGAAAAAACCATTCACCTGATCCATGAAGAACTCGATTATTTGTATGATTCTCTGAACAGAGCAGGAATAAAATATTTCCCCACGCAAACCAACTTTTTTCTAGTTGACGTAAAAAAAAGCGCTAATGGAGTCTATGAGCGGATGTTAAAGGAGGGGATAATTGTACGTTCCATGGCATCATATGGATTTCCCCGGTACATCAGAGTAAACGTAGGACTTCATGACGAAAATATGCGATTTTTAACGGCTTTGAAAAAGGTCATATGAACCGAAACAGCGAAGGCATTCTCTAAAGATTCCGACATTCGGGGTTGCAGGGTTCTTCAATCTTTTTCTATAAATCAATGACATCTTCGACTTCGCCTTTCAAATCAAATCAAAAGAATAAACATGCGGCAAGACGTCTTGTCATTACAATCGATGGCCCTGGAGGTGCAGGCAAAACAACTGTGAGCCGGATCCTTGCAGAACGTCTTGGATACCAATATGTCGACACCGGCGCGCTTTATAGAGGGGTGGCGGTGGCAGCACGATCAGCCGGGTTAAACAGGGATGATGAAGCCGGACTCGGGGCATTGTGTGACAATCTTGATCTGAGGTTTATCAACAATGAAAAAGGCCTACGCCTTTTTTCAAATTGCTCAGACATTACTGGATTGATCCGGGACCCAGAAATTACAATGTTGGCTTCGGCAATTTCCGCAAAACCTGTGGTCCGTAAATTTCTCCTCGTCTTACAAAGATATATGGCGAAAGAAAAAGGGGTTGTGTTTGAAGGGCGCGATATGGGAACGGTTGTGTTTCCGGCGGCTGATGTGAAGTTTTTTTTAAACGCCTCTCAAAGGGTGAGGGCATTAAGGCGTCATCGGGAGCTGGATCGAAAGACCGGTCAAACCATCGGAAAAGTCGAAAGGGATCTGCAACGCCGGGACGAAAATGACAGTAACCGACCACTGGCCCCTTTAAAGCCGGCAGAAGGTTCGATACACATCGATTCCACGCATCTCTCGATAATGGGGGTGGTTGACCTGATGTTGTCACACGTAGACAAGTTTATTTGATGAACCGGTTTTTTATTTTTGGCCTTTTTGATGCAATAAATCGTTGTTTTTTAACAAAAGGCTTGATACTTATTAAAAAATTTGATTTTGTGCGATGAAAAATAGGCTAAGGAGGAATAATTTTTAATGGAAAATTCTGAAAACAACGAGTCAACCGAACAACTAAAGAATTCTGAAAACAACAAGTCAACCGAACAACCAAAGACAGAAAATGGATCTGATTCAGGGGACGCCCTTCTAACAGACACAAATGTCACAAAACCAGATGGGGCGGTGAAGGCGGAATTGTCAACGGAAGAAAAAGTCTTGGAAAATGTTGAAAAATCCGAAGACAGCATGGAAAACCTGCTGGACATGTACGAAGAAAGTTTCAATCGTTTTAGAGAAGGGGAGATTGTTACCGGTACGATCATTGCACTGGACAAGGAACATGTTTTAGTGGATATCGGATACAAATCCGAGGGACGGATCTCGATCAATGAATTCAAAGATGAGCATAATGATATCAATATCAATCTTGGCGATTCTGTGGAGGTAATGGTCGAAAAGTGGGACGACGAAGAAGAGCGGGTCATTTTATCCAAAGAAAAGGCGGAACAGGTCAAGGTGTGGGAGGATATCAAAAAAACGTGCGATCAAGATGAAACGATTGAGGGTGAAATTCTCAACCGTGTCAAGGGTGGGTTTACTGTCGACATTGGGGTACAGGCCTTTTTGCCGGGTTCACAAGCTGATTTACGCCCAATTCGTAATCTTGACGAAATGGTCGGAAAAAGATTTGATTTTAAAATATTAAAATATAACCGAAAAAGAAATAATGTAGTGCTGTCAAGACGGATCCTGCTTGAAAAAGTGCTCGAAGAGAAAAGGTCTGCAACCCTATCTTCCATACAAGAAGATATGGTACTCGATGGTAATGTCAAGAATATTACCGAATACGGTGTATTTGTTGATCTTGGCGGATTGGACGGACTCCTGCACATTACTGACATTTCGTGGGGGAGGGTAAAACATCCTGCCGAGCTTTTTTCAGTGGGTGACAAAATCACGGTGAAGGTTCTGAATCTTGATCTTGAGAGAGAAAGGGTTTCACTCGGCATAAAGCAGCTCGTTGCGGATCCGTGGTTGGATGCCGCTGAAAAATATCAGGTCGGTGCCCGGGTTAACGGTAAGGTTGTCAGTCTGACCGATTACGGTGCATTTGTGGAGATTGAAGAAGGTGTTGAGGGGTTGATCCACGTATCTGAAATGTCCTGGACACGAAAAGTTCGTCATCCTTCCAAAGTTGTTTCTGTGAATGAATTGGTCGAGGCGGTTGTTCTTGATATCAAACCTGAAACCAGACGTATTTCTCTCGGTATGAAACAGGTCGTTCCAAACCCGTGGGATGTGATCAGTGAAAAATATCCGGTTGATACTACAATCGAAGGTAAAATTAAAAACATTACCGATTTTGGTCTGTTTATCGGCATCGACGAGGGAATCGATGGCCTGGTTCACATTTCAGACATTTCATGGACCAAAAGAATTAAACACCCTTCAGAACTTTTTAAAAAAGGGGATATGATTCAAGCGATTGTTATAGATATCGAAGCAGGAAATGAACGGTTTTCGCTTGGGATTAAACAATTACAGGAAGATCCTTGGAAAAGCATAGGGGAACGATACGAAGTCGGGAAGGAGATCACCGGTACGGTGACCAACGCAACCGATTTTGGAGTTTTTATTGAGCTTGAAGAAGGGATAGAGGGGCTTGTCCATGTATCAGAAATCAGCAAAGAGAAGATAAAGACACCGGTTGGATTATTTAACGTTGGAGATGTCATTACCGCCAAAGTGATGCATATCAATAGCGAGGAAAGACGGATCGGTCTTTCAATTAAACGACTTGAAATGGATAACGAACAAAACCTTCTCAGTGAATATGTCAACAAAACTGACCCAACCACCTCAACTTTTGGAGAAATTTTGCGAAATGATCTTCAAGAAAAATTAAATGGTGAGTAGGTGTAAATCGATGTCATGTTTTCCCGAAGACACCCATTTCTTTTCTTCGTCCTGATCTTTTCATCCATCCTTGCAATTGTCATCATTGGAACACCCCTCCTTTTTATCCTTGGTTCCCGGAATACCAATTTTGATTTTGGAGAAAAAGTCGGCATCATCGAGATAAAGGGTGTGATTTCCGATTCCAAAGACATTATTGAACATTTAAAACAATTTCGGGAGGATGGCTCCATCAAGTCGATTGTTCTGCGGATCGATAGTCCGGGTGGAAGTGTCGGACCCTCACAAGAGATTTTCCGGGAAGTTAGAAAAACCATCGACCAAAAAAAAGTCATCACCTCAATGGGTACGATAGCCGCATCCGGCGGATACTATGTTGCCGCTGGGACAGACGGAATTGTTGCCAACCCGGGTACGATTACCGGAAGTATCGGTGTGATTATGGGATTTACCAATTTGGAGGAATTGATCAAAAAAATCGGACTGGTTCCAATTGTTGTCAAAAGCGGGAAATACAAGGATACGGGATCACCGGTTCGGCAGATGACAGAAGATGAAGAGAAAATTCTTCAAAATTTTGTGCAAAGGATCCACATGCAGTTTGTCAAGGCCATAGCAGAGGGGCGAAAAATGGACGTAGGAAAGGTAAAATCGATTGCAGATGGTCGGATATTTTCTGGAGAAGAGGCAAAAGATCTCGGATTGGTGGATCGGCTTGGAAACCTTGACGATGCAATCGAATGGGCGGGGCGCCTTGGTGGTATAAAGGGGAAAATTGCTTCTGTTTATGCGCCCGAAAAAAAGTATTCAGTTCTAAGGTACATCATAGATTTATCCCTCAACACTCTCCTTAATCGCACCATCCATCGCGATTTTTATGGCGGGTATCTCTTTAGGCCCTAGTCCGAACAAGCCGGTTGTAGCGAAGTGAAAATCCCGATTTATCGGGGAATCTAATTTAGTATTGATAATTGACAATTTCAGGAATAGCGCTATTTTCTCACTTCTAAAAACGCCCGCTCAAGTTATTGGTTAGGGTTTACTCGAAAATACTCACATCTCCTATGCCCCTGCGGATTACTTCCGGCATATCATCAATGAATGAGATTACGCTCGACGGTTTTCCAGGGACCGGTCCGCCGTCGATGACGACGTCGATGCGGGAGCGAAAAAAATCATGTATGAAGGACGGCTCGTTGATAATGGTGCCGTCCGGCTTTGTTGCGCTGGTGGTAATGATCGGATTCCCCAACTCTTTCACCAGGGCAAGACAAATCATATGATTGGGTACACGGATGCCAGCTGTTTTACGCTTTGTCAGCATGATTTTCGGGACTAGCCTTGACCCCTCCAGAATAAAGGTATAGGGGCCGGGCAAGAGCCGTTTCATGGTCTTGTAAGCATAATTTGAAACATTGGCATAATGGCTGATATTCTTGAGGCCTGAACAGATGAAGCTAAAGGGCTTGCTCTTGTTTCGCCGTTTTAATTGGTAGATTTTCTGGATTGCTTTTTTATTCAGAATGTCGCATCCGATACCATAATACGTATCCGTCGGATAGGCGATGGCTCCCCCGCTTCGAAGAATTTCGACCGATCTTCTGATTTGTCGTCCCTGGGGATTTTTAGGGTTTATTTCAATAAGCATGGTCGGTCCGTATAGATTTTATCGATCTAAAAAAGATGAAGTGATTAAACTCCCATTTTTTATTATGGATATCGGACCGTTGTCAAGTTAACAAATAAAATATTGCTAAAGACAGACCCATTTGTTATTCGGTTTTCGGCACCGTTTTTGCGAACCTGCAGCCAGATTAAACCTTATGAAACAGATTTGATCTAACCGTTTTTGGAGGAAATTTATAATGAAGATACCACCGGAAGAAGGCTATTCTTTTGATGATGTTCTGTTGATACCGAACTACTCGGATGTTTTACCAAATGATGTGAATATCAGTACACGATTGACACGCAACCTGACACTCAACATCCCAATTGTGAGCGCGGCAATGGATACCGTGACCGAAGCACGTGTTTCCATCAGCATGGCACGTGAAGGTGGAATTGGTTTTATCCACCGCAACATGAGCGTTAAAAGCCAGGTCAAGGAAGTAAACAAAGTAAAGAAGTCTGAAAGTGGTATGATCATCGATCCGGTTACAATTCATCCGGATCAACGGGCACATGAAGTTCTAGAGTTGATGGAGCAACGCCGTATCTCAGGGGTTCCGGTGATAAAGGGCGAAAAGCTAATCGGTATTGTTACAAACCGGGATCTTAGATTTGAAACCGATCTTGCAAAGAGGGTTTCAGAGGTAATGACCAAGGAAAACTTAATCACTGTTTCAGAAGGGATTACCCTGCAAGAATCGCAAAAGCTGTTGCACAAACACAGAATTGAAAAACTCCCGGTTGTCGACAAAAAAGGGAAGTTGGTCGGTATGATAACAAAAAAGGATATTGAAAAAATAAAAAAATATCCAAATGCTTGTAAAGATGTGAAGGGAAGGCTCAGGGTGGGGGCTGCAACTGGAGTCGGTTTGGATATGGAAGAGCGCACGGAGGCTCTTTTAAAAGCAGGTGTAGATGTAATTTTAATCGATACATCCCATGGCCATTCCAAAAACGTGATCGATGCGGTAAAAGTGTTAAAAGGGACATTCAAGGAGATTGACCTTATCGCAGGCAATGTCGGGACGTCAAAAGGGGCTGAAGATCTGATGAATGCCGGCGTGGACGGTGTAAAAATCGGGATTGGCCCGGGATCGATCTGTACAACACGAATGGTCGCAGGCGCAGGGATACCCCAAATCACTGCGATAATGAATTGCCGGTCTGGATCGAGCAAAACAGGGGTGCCGCTCATCGCTGACGGCGGAATCAAATATTCCGGAGACGTTACAAAAGCGATTGCAGCAGGGGCACACTGTGTGATGATCGGCTCACTCTTTGCCGGGACAGAAGAAAGCCCAGGCGAACTGATCCTTTATCAGGGCCGTAGCTATAAAGTTTATCGAGGGATGGGATCGATCGAAGCAATGAAAAAGGGGAGTAAGGATCGGTACTATCAAGATGAAACCGGAGAAGGAGACAAACTGGTTCCTGAAGGGATCGTTGGACGTGTTCCCTATAGAGGCTTTCTTTCAGCAAACATTTTTCAGCTTTTGGGCGGCCTCAAAGCCGGTATGGGGTATGTGGGGTGCCGAACCCTGGAAGATCTGAGGGGAAAGGCTCGTTTCGTGAAAATTAGCCCGGCCGGACTACGTGAGAGCCATGTCCACGATGTGATCATCACAAAAGAAGCCCCGAATTATCGGTTCGAGTAAATGTAGGGATGATTGAGCTGCAATGAATAAGACATCTCCTTTTGCTCATCTTCATGTGCATACCCAGTACAGTCTCTTAGATGGTGCGATTCGGATCGATGCCCTGATGAAACGATGCCTTGATTTGGGGATGGATTCGGTTGCCATCACCGACCATGGAACGATGTTCGGGACCCTTGAATTTTATGAAAAGGCGGTAGACAGCGGAATAAAACCGGTCATCGGTTGTGAGTGTTATGTGGCGCCTCGAACGCTCAATGATCGAACCTCTCTAGATCACAAAGGCCTATCCCATCTGATCCTTCTTGCGGAAAATGAGGAGGGGTACCGAAACCTGTGCAAATTATGTTCGGTTGCCCATCTTCAAGGATTTTATTACAAGCCCCGTATCGATAAAGAGATCTTGAAAGCACACGGCAGAGGGCTGATCGGCCTTTCATCGTGTCTTCAGGGCGAGATTCCTAAATGGTTTCGAAAGGGGATGGTGGAAAAAGCGGATGAAGCAGCAGAGATATATCGGTCGATTTTGGGTGAGGGACAATTTTTCCTTGAAATCCAAAATAATGGAATTCCAGAACAGGAAGAGGTCAACCGAGCGCTTTTGGATATGAGTCAACGACTCTCATTCCCCCTTGTTGCGACCAATGACTGCCATTACCTCGACAAAGATGATGTTCATGCCCACGATGTGCTTCTGTGTATCCAGACTGGGAAGACTGTCAATGAGGCAGGACGGTTGAAGTTCAGAACCGATCAGCTCTATTTTAAATCAAAAAAAGAGATGTATGCTTCATTCGGAAACCAGCTGGATGCCCTTGACCAGTCTGTCGATATCGCAAAGCGGTGCAATGTGGAATTTGATTTTAACAGCTATCATTTCCCGAAATATGAAGGCGTACAAGGAGGGACTGAAGAAGATACATTCGTTCGGAGTGTGCAAGAAGGATTCGATCAGGTGCTGAAACGGCTAAAGGAGACGGATTCGAATATCGATGAAGAACTCTATACAGCCCGCATTAAAAATGAGATTTCGGTCATCACCAGCATGGACTTTTCCGGATATTTTTTAATTGTGGCCGATTTTATACGTTATGCCAAAGAGAATAATATTCCGGTCGGCCCCGGAAGGGGATCTGTCACCGGGAGTCTGGTGGCTTACTCCCTTGGGATTACAGACGTAGATCCGATAAAGTATGGCCTTATTTTTGAGCGATTCCTCAATCCAGACCGTAAAAGCATGCCGGACATTGATGTTGATTTCTGTATCAACGGAAGGGAAAAAGTCTTTAAATATGTGGCAGACAGATACGGTGGAGGGGATTACGTTGCACAGATCATTACCTTCGGAAAATTAAGGACCCGGGCTGTTATTCGTGATGTGGGACGGGCATTGGATATTCCATTGCGAGAAGTAGATGAGATTGCGAAGATGGTCCCGGATGTTTTGAACATCAGTCTCGAAAATGCACTGCACATGGAACCCCGGTTGGTCGCGCTGGCAGAACAAAAACCTGAAATTTCAGATTTGCTAAATATCTGCCGCATTCTCGAAGGACTTCCCAGACATGCGTCCACACATGCCGCGGGTGTTGTCATTGCTGATAAGCCTTTAATCGAATATCTGCCTCTCTATAAGGGGAAGAAGGGAGAGGTAGTCACCCAGTTTGACATGAAATGCGTCGAAAAGATCGGATTGGTAAAGTTCGATTTCCTAGGGCTGCGCAACTTGACCGTTATCGCCGACACACTTTCACTTATCTCTGGGTTGGGAAATACACCGGTGGATCTTTCAAACCCCGATTTGAATGACCCCGATACTTATCGCCTTCTTTCATCCGGCGACACGATCGGTGTCTTTCAACTTGAAAGCGCCGGAATGAAGGATTTACTTGTTCAATTACATCCGGAGAGCTTTGATGATATCATTGCTCTGGTCGCCTTATACCGACCGGGGCCCCTCGAAAGCAGGATGGTAGTTGATTTTGTCGAAAGAAAACATGGCCGAAAGAAGGTCGAATACCTGGTTCCGGAATTGGAGTCGATTTTGAAGGAAACTTACGGGGTCATTGTCTACCAGGAACAGGTGATGAAGATTGCCGGAAGTTTAGCCAACTATTCAATGGCAGAGGCGGATGACCTTCGAAAGGCAATGGGGAAAAAAATCCCCAAGATTATGGCAAAACACCGCAAGCGCTTTATGGAGGGCGCTGTGAAAAAAGGGATACCATCTCTAAAAGCCGAAAAAATATTTGGTTTGATGGAAAAATTCGGCGGATATGGATTTAATAAATCCCACAGTACCGCATATGCACTGATCGCATATCAGACAGCCTACCTCAAGGCCCATTATCCCTTGGAACTGATGGCATCACTTCTGTCAAGTGAGATGAATTCCACAGACAACATTGAAAAATATATTTTTGAATGCCGGAATCAAAAAATACCTGTTCGCCCGCCGGATATCGACGAAAGTGACAAAGAATTTACCGTTACCGGCTCCGAGATCAAATTTGGTCTCGGTGCTGTAAAGAACGTAGGGGAAGGTGCAATTGAAAATATCATAGAGGCCAGAAAGGAAGAGAAGTTTACGTCCATATTTGATTTTTGTGAACGTGTTGATCTCAAGAAGGTTAACCGACGGGTCATTGAAAGTTTAATCAAGTGTGGTGCCTTTGACCAAACCAATACATTTCGTTCACAAATGGTGGCATCGCTGGAAGATGCAATAGAATATGGTCAGAGAGTTCAAAAGGAAAAGTCAGATCCACAGATGGGCCTCTTTACTTTAGAAGCCGACCCAGGGATAACATACTTTCCTACCATGCCCAATATTAGCGAGTGGGATGAAAAACAGCTTTTGTCTTTTGAAAAAGAATCGCTTGGGTTTTATATGACCGGCCATCCTTTAAAGCGGTATGAAGATATATTTGAAAAATTTGCCAATGCCAACACTAACACATTAAGAGAAAAGAAAGATGGCGAATCTGTCGTCGTGGGGGGAGCCGTTTCAAGTGTCAAGACCATTACCACCAAAAAAGGGGAACCGATGGCCTTTGTGACTATCGAAGATATGTACGGAGTTGTTGAAATTATCACCTTTTCTTCTGTTTATGCCGTTGTCGATTCTCTTCTAGAAGTCGGTAACCTCATCCTCATACCCGGACACCTCCAAAAGGATGAAAACACGATAAAAATACTGGCAGATGATGTGATTCCCCTGGAAAAAGCCGAAGAAATATTAACGGTGAGTATCCATTTCCATTTGGATTTAACCGGCGTGGAGAAGGAGACCTTGGTCGGCTTGCATGCGATTCTCAAAGAACATTTAGGGGAGTGTAAAGGACATCTCCATTTGCGAATACCCAAACAATCAGAAACAGTCATCGCTCTTCCGGACTCGATGAAATTAAAACCGACATCCGCATTGGTTCAAGAAGTAAATAAATTTCTCGGTTATAATGCGGTTAGAACCGTCTCAACGGCCTCCTCGGTTTCGTATCGGAACAACCAGATCCCAAAGGGGAGATCCAAATGGGGAGAATGACATTTTCCGGGCAGAAGAAAAAAGTTTATCCCGTTTTACTAGCCGGTGGTACTGGAACACGGCTGTGGCCGGTATCAAGCGATCTCCACCCCAAACAACTCGTCCGTTTTATGGGAAAAAATACATTGATTCAAGATACCATAAAAAGGTTGGAGCCGGTAATCGATACAGAAAAGGTTCGAATCGTCTGCCAGGAAGCGCATTTCCATGAAATTGCAAAGCAGATCAAAGAGTTAGGAATTGAGCCGGAAGGGCAAATAATTTGTGAGCCCTGCGGCCGAAATACGGCACCCGCTGTCCTTCTCGCAGCACTGAAGATACAGCAGGAAGAAACGGAAGCCATATTGTGTATTTTTCCTGCAGACCACGTTATCGAAAATATCAATGCCTTTCACCGCCGCATTGAATCCGCCATCGAACTGGCCGCAAGGGGATATATTGTAAGCTTTGGCATACAACCGGATTATCCTGAAACCGGATATGGTTACATTGAGGGGGATAAAGAAATTTCTGGTGGTGCACTGTCGATCAAAAAATTTACAGAAAAACCGGATAGAGAAACCGCCAAAAAATATATTGAATCCGGAAATTTTTTTTGGAATTCTGGTATATTTGCTTTCAGAGCATCTGTTATTGCCGAAGAGTTTAAACACCATCAGGCGCAGCTTCTAATGACAATGGAGAGACTGGTTGGCTCAAAAGATATTTTGGACAAAAATGCATATGAGCGGTTGCCGAATATTTCCATCGATTATGCCATCATGGAAAAAACAAAAAAAGGGGTGGTGCTTCCCTCGGATTTTCAGTGGAGTGATATAGGGTCCTGGAAATCCCTTTATGATTTTTTGCCAAAGGATAAAAACAAGAATGTGATTGTGGGCGACGTAATTGCAAATGATACGGAGAATAGTTTTATCCTCAGTCATGACCGATTGGTCGTAACCCACCAAATGAAGAACACGGTTGTCGTCGAAACTCCGAATTCCGTATTCGTCTCCGACCTCGATAACAGTCGGGATGTCAAATCAATCGTCGAGAAGCTGAAAAAAACTGGCAGAAAGGAATATCGAAAACACCAAACAACCTTCCGGTGTTGGGGTCATCAAACCACGTTGGAACAAAACGAAGATTTTAAAATATCACGAATAATCATCAATCCGGGGCCGGTTCGTCAGATTGAGGTCGATCCGGGGATAATAAAACATTTTTTTGTACTCAGCGGTAGAATAAAAATAAAAGACGGGGCCCAAACCCGAGTTTTTAAAAAAGGAGACTCAATAGCGATCTCCGGATCTTCATCGCATCATATAGGGACTGTCGGGGATGAACCTCTTTGCATGATTCAAGTGGAAGTCGATGTCAGAGAGAAACGGTCTTAGCCAATAGGATTGTAAAAGATGAAAGTACCTTTGCTCGAATTAAAACAGCAGTATCAGAGCATCAAAAAAGAGGTTCTGAGAGTTGCCGAGGAGTTCTTTGAAAAGCAATATTTTATTTTGGGGCCATCGGTTGAAACTTTAGAAAAAGAGATCAGTCGCTATTGTGCTTCAAAATATGCGGTTGGCGTTTCTTCCGGAACCGACGCACTCCTGATTTCATTGATGGCGGCTGGAATCGGCCCTAAAGACGGCGTCATCACGACGCCATATACATTTTTTTCGACAGCAGGCGCCATCACGCGTCTCGGTGCCAGACCGATTTTTGTAGACATTGATCCAGATACGTTCAATCTGTCGCCCGAAGGTCTGGTTCGGGTTTTAACGACAATGGGTCAGGCGGAACGTGAGAGACTCAGAGCGATAATCCCTGTTCACCTCTATGGCCAATGTGCCGATATGGATCCAATCCTCAAGGTGGCTGAGGATTACAATCTTGTGGTGATTGAGGACGCCGCACAGGCAATAGGTGCTGAGTACAGGGGAAGACGTGCAGGTTCAATGGGTAATTATGGGTGTTTTTCTTTTTTTCCTTCGAAAAACCTGGGCGCATTTGGGGATGGCGGGGCGGTGACCACGAATTCAAAGGCGATTGATAAAAAGCTTCGCATTCTCCGGGTTCACGGGGCTAATCCGAAGTATTATCATCGTGTTATAGGGGGGAATTTTAGGTTGGATGCGCTTCAGGCGGTTATTGTGTCGGTCAAGCTAAAATACCTTGACGGCTGGATAAAAACGCGGCAGAAAAACGCTAAAATATATAAGCAGCTTTTTAAGAAAGCGGGGCTGGAACGACACATACAACTACCGGTTGAGAAGGAAGACCGCCACATCTACAATCAGTTTGTGATACGGGTAAAGGAAAAAAGAGACCTCCTTCGCCAGTTTCTCCTCTCTAAAGAAATTGGGAGCGAGGTTTACTACCCTCTGCCCCTCCATCTGCAGGAATGCTTTTCATACTTGAACTACCCAAACGGCGCGTTCCCGGTTGCGGAACATGCCGCATCCCATTCTTTGGCCCTTCCGATCTACCCGGAACTTACAGAAAATCAACTGGCTTATGTGGTTGAAAAGATAAGAATATTCTTCTCAAATTCCTGATGAAAGCCGGATCAGCGCGAAGAGGAGCCGGTGCTTTTCGCCTGAAATGCTTTGGATAAAGAGGGGTACATCACCGCTTCATATCCAAGGAGACAGGCAACAATCACATTCTCTGAATCCAGAAAGGTAAAATCTCCAACTATTTTGTGATCGGTGGTCTGGTTGATTTCGAATATTGCGGTAACTCCTGTCTCTGGGAAGTCGTTCCGATACTGGCGATAGGAGGCACTATAGGTTGGAAGCGATACCAGCCCGGCCTCCTCAAAGCACCAAATGGTTGCCATTTGAAAAGCGGAATCAAGCACCAGCGGATCACCAATCCATTTGCTTCTCATCGGATCTAAAATCCATTTCTTGGGTGAGGGCGCTGAAGAGAGATCGGCCACCATCCCCTGGGGAGTGCAACTGATGATTTTTTTGATGCCCCGGAGTTCATCACCGTGAAAAAGGATGGTTTCGTAAACCTCATCGATGTTTTTAGGGTATGATTTTGTATGTCGCTTTAATGAATTATTGAACAATGGCGGCTTCGGAAAGGCCTCTACCAAAATGGCTTTTGCACTTGTATGAATCACTTCTATCTTATCTTTTAGGCCATCCATCAATTCGACATCGACCTCGTAGGCCGAGCCCTTTTTTCGAGCCTTTCCAGAGAGCAGGCGAACCATCATTTTTTTATGTTCAAGTCGAATCCCGTTGAAAACCCGCATGTTATCAATCCCGAAAAGGAAAAGACCGGGATTGTCATGAAGTGCACCATGACCGATCCATTCGGTCATCAGGGCAAAGGGGACTACCGGTTTACCATCCAGAATGTGGGATGATAAAATCGGATAACGGTCAACATCGATTTCATGTTTGAAGGAAAGGGAAAAGGTTTCCTTTTTATTTTTATGGTCTCTTTTTCCGGAAGAAATCGAAGATCCCACGACGACCTCTACGGGACCCTTTTTATTTTTGCTCATCTCATGGAGCATACATTCGACTCCGGTTTCAACCGGAATCACCTCTATTTTTTTTCGAGCAAACTCGCGTTTTAAACCCGGTGTCACCATCCCCCCATCCCATGGACCCCAGTTAAATGAGATAACGCTGCATTTCGGGCGCAGTAAAGACTCCTGCCAGGCGACTTTATTCAACACTTCATTTGCCATGGCATAATCCGCCTGTCCTTTGTTTCCCATTCGTGCAACGATCGATGAAAAAAAGATAAGATACTTCAGATGGTCCTGTTCGGCAGCCTTTAAAAGTCCCCTGATGCCTTTAACCTTGGTGTCAAATACGTTTTCAAACTGTTTCGCGGTTTTATCGATTATCAAACGGTCTTCCACTACTCCTGCGCCGTGAATGATGCCTCTGATTGGCCCATCAACAGATCGCACTTCATCTAAAACGGAACGAATCGCTGAGATGTTGCGAATATCAACAGAATAATATCGGACGGTGATGTTTTTTTTCTCCAACTGGTTCAGCGTATTAGAAATTTCACGATTGGCCATAAACCGTATCAATCTTTCTTCTAACTTTCTGGGCGAGACTATATGACCGTTAAATTCTTTTTCAAAAATGGCGGTTTTCATTTCTGACTCATTTCTAAGATGTGTCAGCCAATGGGGTTCAGGGGTCGGAGCAGGTGAGCGGCCGAGAAGAATGAGGGTCGGTTTTACATACGATGTGAGGGAAAGAAGCGCCGATGCTGTGATTCCCCGGGCGCCTCCGGTGACTATCAACACATCGTGGTCATCCAAATCGGTATTGATCACTTTGTTAGGCGGAAGGGGGGACGGATTAAGTGTTAGCGCATACCTCGTGGTGGACGATAAACGGGGGTCAAGACCGATTTCAACCGGACCCAACCGATCTGCGTTTAAGATTTCCGAAACGATCGCCTTTGAAATCTTCCGGGGATTTTTCCACATGGGTGAGACGTCAAAGGCACGGCAAAAAACATTCTCCCACTCAATGCGGACGGTTTTCACAAGACCGGCCAGTCCACCCTGCAAGGGATTGGTCACCCCTTTTCCATGAAAACCAAATGCCCCGTCCAGGCGGGTGACGGTGGCAAAAAAACCGGCATTCGTTTTGGCGGATTCAATAAGATCCGGTGCCAATCGCTTGGTAATGAGAAAGGCATTTTTTAATTGAGTTTCATCATTTCGATTCCATCTGGTTCTTTCGATTAAATCCTTGTCCGGGAGGATAATAAGGCCGAAAGCCTTCGGCATATCCTTTTTACGTTTTAACCTGTCAATTGAAGCGTGGCAAACCTCGATATCAAAAGATGCCAACTCAGATTCGATAGCTTTTGAAAGCCCGGTTCCGTCATCTGTGATAAAAACTGTTTTGCCGTTTGGGATCGGTAGACGTCTTTTCGAATCAGATTGAGTTTCAATGATCGAAATGACTTTTCTCGGCACTGGCCCATCGTCGGACAAGTATTCAACCAATGTATTATGTTTATTATTATAACTATCAGATAAATCATTACAATATGAATTAAATTGCTGACAGCTTGTCTCTGTTTTATCATTGTCTGAAAGGTGGCTAACAATCTGTTTGAGGGTTTTGAGGCTGCCGATGATTTCAGGCGATACAACATGGAGCTCCGGGATTTTTTCCTCGAGGGCTGAAAGAATCTCCACCCGTTTGATGGAATCGATACCCAGGTCTGCCTCAAGGTCCATTTCAAGACCGATCATCTCAACCGGATACCCGGTCTTTTCGCTGACTAGCCCCAACAGAATCGCTTCCAGTTCATTTCCATCAATATTCATATCTATTTGATTTTGGATGGCAGGTTTGAATTCCAAGGGGTGTCCATCATCGAGTTCGTTAAAGGGAACAGACCGATTATGGAAGGGGTGCTCCGAAGGCTTGGTTTCCTGCTCCAATTTATTTGCAAAGCTTGAATCAACGGGATCGGTTACAATTTTATACCCGGGGGTAGCTTCGGCGAATCGTTGGGTTTGTTCCATCATGGTCTGTAAAGTTCGGCTCGTCTCGATTTGGGTTTCAAGAAATTTTTTGTGAGCTTCGGCGGTCTGTTGATGAAGTGCTTGCATCGATTTCAGACCTTCTTGAACGACCCTTAAGCTGTCTGTGATCACATCTGATGGTTTTTTTGGCTCTTTTTCTTCCATGGGTGTCATATTTTGCATTAAGTATAGTGGTTTCTGTTCGGCCACTGCGGATCGATTTTTCTTTTTTGGGACAAACCCTAGGGTTTCTTCTTTTGGTTCGTCAGGCTGATAAGCGTTGACATCTCTTTTGTCCTCTTTGTAGTTTACCCCTGAAATGGGGATCGACATAAGAGGTGTTTCTGTTCTCTTGACCGGGTCCTCCCATTTTTTCAAGTCGACGAAATGACCGAGTGATGCGAGACGACAAAGGGTTCGGGCCAAATCAGCCGTACCGGATTGTGTCCCTTCAGAATGATCGATGGAGAAGGCCTCGACAGTGTGGGCGTTTAATATCGATTTGACAAGTTTGGTCAAAACCGAACGGGGCCCGACCTCGACAAATGTACGGATTCCCATATCGAAAAGATTTTCAATTTCACTGACAAAATCAACCGGGCATGACAGGTGACTCGAAAGCAGATCCTTTACGCTGTCCATGTCATGGGGATAGGGCTTCCCTGTCGTGTTGGAAAAGACCGGAATATTGGACGGGAAAATGTTGATCTTTTTTAATGTCTTTTGAAAAGAGGCCCCAGCGCTCTTCATCCATTTGCTGTGAAATGCTCCGGAAACCGGGAGTCGGAAAGCCTGAAGACCTCTTTTTTTGCACCAAGCCTCAGCCTGCTTAATTGCGATTATTAAGCCGGATAAAACCCCCTGGTCGGGGCTGTTATGGTTTGACAGGATGAGATTGGGCACATCCAGGACCAGCTGGGTGAGTCGATCAAGTGGCGCAAACAGCGCCAACATGCCACCGGCACTATGACCATTCTTTTCGCATGCATGGGCCATATGTTGACCCCTTAAAATCGAGAGGTGAAAAAAGGTGTCATAGTCGATCCATTCGGCCGCATGAAGCGCCGTCAGTTCACCATAACTATGCCCGCCGGTGGCCTCTGGCTTGACGCCAAATCCTTGAAGTATTTTTAACATGGAGAGACTTATGGCGCCGATAGCGGGCTGGGCAATATCGGTTCTCTGGAGTTCGAGTTCCTGATCTTTCAGTTGGTCTTTTGTGCGGGCAGGACGCGGGTAGATCAGATCGCTCAAAAGAGATGATTGATGAAACCTTTTATTTACGTCCTCCAGAACTGCGAAAGCATCTGCAAAGGTGCAGACCAGATCACGGCCCATTCCGATATATTGAGAACCTTGGCCAGGAAACAAAAACCCAATTTTGCCCGGAAATTGATTGTCTGAGTAGCATATATTTGGGTTTTTGGATTTGTCTTTGGTTTGTCCGGATTCAACGATCTTCAGCGCGTCAGAAAAAAGTGTTGATTTTTTTGTTTCCCGATCGATGGTCAGCAGGAGACGATATTGATCTTTTATTGAGAAATTATGTCTGCTTATAGCTGCACTGATGGAAAATTGTTCATTTGAAGACTCTTTTTCCACGTCCCTTTTAAAGTTGTTGATACTTTTTGCGAGATCGTGGGGGGTTGGGGCTGATAGCGCGACAATGTCAACTGAACAGTCCCAGGAAGTGATTTCTTTCTTTTTCTGATATTCTTCAAGAAGCACATGGAAATTGCTTCCCCCGAATCCGAATGCACTGACCCCGGACCGGCGGGGGTGCTTGTTTTTCGAAAACCACGGCCGCGTCTCGGTGTTGAGATAAAATGGTGATGCATCAATTTTTAGGTTGGGATCGGGATTATCCGCCTTCAGCGTGGGCAACAGCACCTTGTTGTATAGGGAGAGAATGGTTTTAATCATTCCAGCGGCGCCGGCGGCCGCCTTGGTATGCCCGATCATCGATTTCACGGAACCCAAGGCGCGGGTATTTTTTTTTGCGGAAGATTGGCTGAACACATTGTTTAACGCTTGAAATTCAACAAAATCTCCCACCCGTGTGCCTGTGCCGTGGGCTTCGAAGAGGTCGACGGTCGATGGATCGACCGCTGCCATTTGGTACGCATTGCGGATAGCTTTTTCCTGGCCTTCGGGATTGGGGGCATAAATACTCTGGGATTTTCCATCGCTGGAAGTACCGATTGATTTGATCACCGCATAGATGCGGTCTCCTTCTTTCTCCGCGTCTTCAAGCCGTTTTAGAATCAGCATACCGATGCCTTCGCCGAGCAAGGTGCCGTCCGCATCCTTTGAAAATGGCCTGACATCTCCGGTGGGAGAAAGAATATGTGTTTTAGAAAAACACATGTGCATGAAGATGTCGTTCAAGGTGTCAACACCGCCGGTAATGACCATATCGCTTCGGCCGGACGACAGTTCCATGGTCGCAAGATGGATGGCGCTCATCGAACTGGCACAGGCGGCATCAACCGTACAATTGGTTCCGCCCAGGTCGAGACGGTTGGATATTCTCCCGGAAACGACATTGCCCAAGAGTCCCGGAAATGAATTTTCCTGCCAGGGAGTATAGGATTCGGATATCTTTTTTATCACCTTATCGATCTGTTGAGGAGCGATCGATTCTTCTTGGAGCGCCCTGCGCCAAATCGGATGCCCAAGTCGGCTGCCCAGCGGGATGACAAGCTCCTGGGTGCCAGTGACACCGAGGATGACGCTTGTTCTGCTGTGGTTAAAATCACGATGGTTTCCATACCCTGCGTCTTCCATGGCCATCTTGGCGACGACCAACCCGAGAAGTTGAGATGTATCTGTCGCTTCGAGTGAAGAGGGGGGGATTCCGAATTCAGCCGGGTCAAACGATACTGGCGATAGAAAGCCACCCCGTTTGCAATAGACATGGTCCGGCTTTTTTTGATCTTCGTCAAAATAATCGTCTATCAGCCAGTGTGTTTCGGGAACATCGCCAATACCGTCTTCTCCTTGAAAAAGTAAACGCCAGTATTCCTTTAACCCCGGTCCTTTTGGGAAAAGACAACCCATTCCAATGACAGCAATGTTCAATTTATTTTTATTCTTTTTCATTCAGCAGTGTATATATTTCCGAGAGCGGCGTTGGAGCGACATGCCCAACGCTATTGGGTAATTCAACATTTTGGTTTCGAAGCCAGTTAACACGGGTTAAAACTGCAGCGCCAAAAAGAAGGTTCATTGCGAGGGTAACCACCTTTCGGTTTTCCGGTTTTTCGAGAAAAGATCCATTCACCCACGCATTAAAGGCACCCATGGACGGGCCACACCAAATTTGATAGTCAAATTTTCTTTCCGGATTACCTGAATTCGCCCATTCTGATGAGCGTCCGAGATAAGATTTGAAAACGAGGGCCATCTTATGATGGGTATCTTTTTCAGCACGGGTAATCTGCTTTGGATCTTTGGACATAAAAAACTGTTTGGTCTGTTTCCACTCATCCAAAAAACTGAAATTGAAAATGTCCCGCTCAAGGACGGTTTTTTCCTTTTGGGGGATATCCTCATAACTGTTGTATCTTAAATAGAGGTCATATAATTTCGCTGCACGAAACGGAAACAAGGTGCCGCGTTTTAACACTTGAACCTTGGAACCCATTTCAAACATGTCTGCGGCCGGTGCCATGGTGACATCGGCCTGTCGGGTCTCAGCAAGCATCTGGCGGACAGCATCTGAAGTGCCTGCTTCCAAACAGGCCTGGTTGATCGATCCTGACAGAACATAGGCTGCACCCATCGAAAATGCGGCTGCCGTGGATTCGGGTGTGGCGATGCCACCGCCAAGACCGATGCAGATCGACCGTTGATATCCGTATTTCTCATTCAGTTTGTCGCGCAGTGCGAGCATGGTCGGTAGTAGCGATAAGGCGGGCCGATTGTCGGTATGGCCGCCGGAATCGGCTTCTGCCGTCAGATCTTCGGCCATCGGCAGGTATCTTGCCAGATTGGTTTCTTCCTGGGTGATCATTTTTTTTTCAACCAGCTGGTCCAGCAGCTTTTCAGGGGGAGGGGAAAGGAATTTTTTAGCAACCTCAACCCTTGAGACCTTTGCGATGATTTTATTCGGACAGATAATATTGCCCTTAGGATCTCGATGGATTCCCTTTACACGAAAATAAACAAGGGGCAGGGTAAGATCCATGAAAGCGGAAGCACTGATCAGCCGTATTTTATGTCTCAGGTAGAGTTGAACTGTTTGAGCTTCGAGTTCGGGTTCATTTAGATTGTGGATCAGGTTAAAGCCAAAAGGGATGGAGCCCATCCGTTGATGCAATGTACAAATGGCGGTTTCAATTTCATTTAAACAGAGACCGGCGGCGCCAAAAAAACCCAACATGCCGGCACGCCCCGCCTCCTCAACCATTTGGGTTGATGTGATACCATTGGCCATCGCACCGATAATATATGCATAGCGAAGGTTATGTGCTTTTTTAAAGACGGGATCGCCCAGATCTTTTGGGTGAAGCGGTGGGGTGTACGCATGGAGCGGACACCCGGCTGGTCCGACAGAGGGGGTGTCACCGATGGTAATGCTGCCTCCCTGGGCAACTGCCAGTTGGCCACTAAAATCGATCAAAAAGACAGGACGCATCAGATCGCGGATCAAACGCTTTACCGCAACAATCCCTTTCTCAGGCTGCATGCCGCCATTTTTCCACCATCCCGACGTTTTTTTGTTTGAAACGGTTTTTTGAAGCATTTTTGTTGAGATTGAAAATTGTGTTGAAATTTTAATATTTAAACAAAATGAGGTGATGTGTCAAGAACGATAAGCATATCTCTCGAATTGACTGCAGGGAGTTTCGTGAATTTTTTAACCCCGTGGGTGAAATTTTTCATGCATTTTCTTTAAATGTTCGCGGGCAACATGGGTATAGATCTGGGTGGTGGAAATATCGATATGCCCTAACATCAATTGAACAGATCTCAAATCAGCCCCTCCTTCCAGGAGATGGCTTGCAAAAGAGTGCCTCAGTGTGTGAGGTGTAATATTTTTATTTATACCGGCCTTTAAAACATAGCGTTTTAAAAGCTTCCAAAAGCCCTGCCGTGTCATCGGCTTGCCCAGCCGTGTGACAAACAGGAAGTGGTTCATTTTATTTTTTAAAAGCCGTGGTCGGGCATTTACAATGTAATGATCGATACGCTCTTTGGCATAAAGACCGATAGGAACAACTCTTTCCTTTGAACCCTTTCCAAATACCCTGACGAAACCAGCTTCCAGGTTGATGTCCTGGAGCTTTATGCTGATCAATTCAGAGACCCTGAGCCCTGCGGCGTAAAGAAGCTCGATCATCGCCGCATCCCGAGCTCCTTGCGGTTTACTGCCATCTGCGAGAGATAGAAGATCCTGAATCTCCTGAATGGAGAGAACGTCTGGCAGCTTGAGTCCTGCTTTTGGAAGGTCGATGATTCTCACCGGATCGTGTTTAATCATCCCTTTATGGGCCAAAAAACGGTAAAATCCTCTCAACGTAACGAGATGTCTCGCCCTTGATCTTGCTGAAAGTCCGGCATTCCGAAGCGCAATCAAATATCTCAAAATGATAGGGGTATCGGTTTCTGAAAGGTTATAAACACTGTTTTTTTCAAGAAATTCAAGGAATCTGGTAAGATCAATACTGTACGATTCAACGGTTTTGTCTGAAAGGCCTTTTTCGATCAGGATATAATTTAAATACTGATCAACCGGAATGTGGATGGAAGATTCTCTGTTGCCCGGCGCAGTGGTTTTTAATTTTTTTTTGCCTTCCATGTTATGAATACTTATAGAAAATAGATAAAAATTTCAAGCAATGGTTTGGTGACAGTTGATCATATGACAATCGAAACCACATTAATAAAAGCCAGTTATCGACATAAAAGACTTGATACAATGGATTAAAGGTTGTATGGGAATCCAACTTTATAGAATTAAACAGCAATCCAATTTGTTGATCAACAGTAGGGTAAGCCGATACCGGGATAACCATTTCAAAATCCCTGATTGGCCTTTTTTTAGGAGGACAATTATGACTAATAAGTATGTGTATTTATTTGAAGAAATTGAAGAGGCCGAAAAATATGTCGGTTATGATTGGGAAAACGTAAGAAGCTTGTTGGGTGGTAAAGGGGCCAACCTGGCTGAAATGGCTCGAATCGGCATACCTGTCCCCCCTGGATTTACAGTGACCACGGAGGCGTGTAACGCTTACCTGGCTGCGGGCGAGCAGTTCCCCAAAGGGATGTGGGAGCAGGAATTGGAAGCGGTCAAAGCTGTAGAAAATAAAATCGGCAAAAAGCTCGGCGACCCGTCAAACCCCTTGTTGGTCTCCTGTCGGTCCGGTGCTAAATTTTCGATGCCCGGTATGATGGACACTGTTCTCAACATCGGTATGAATGATGAAGTCGTCAAGGGGATGGCAGATCTGACCGGTGACGGGCGTTTCGCTTATGACTCCTACCGCCGTCTAGTGCAGATGTTTGGGAGTGTGGTCATGGGAATAGAGGATGAGCTTTTTGAGGAGGTCATCACCAAAGCCCGTCTGAAAGCTGCTGTCGAAAGTGACTCGGACCTGACTTTTGAAGACTGGAAAGCGGTTAACGAGGAATTTAAAAAAATCTTTTTGGGTGAAACCGGTTTTGATTTTCCTCAGGATCCGATTGGGCAAATTAAGTTGGCCACAGAAGCTGTCTTCAAGAGCTGGAACGGTAAACGGGCCATCGATTACCGCAATGCGTCTAAAATTCCCCATGACTTGGGTACCGGTGTAAACATCATGACGATGGTTTTTGGCAATATGGGCGACACCTCGGCCACCGGTGTGGTAATGACCCGCAATGCTACCACGGGTGAAGAGAATATCGAAGGTGACTACCTTACCAACGCCCAAGGAGAGGACGTTGTGGCCGGCATCCGGCTCACCAAACCGATTGACAAACTTAAAAAAGAGATGCCGAACGCCTACGCCGAGTTTGAAGAGATCTGCCACAGGTTGGAACAACACTATTGTGATATGCAGGATGTTGAGTTTACCATTGAGAAAAGTAAGTTATGGATGCTCCAGACCCGGGACGGGAAGCGGACCGCCCAGGCTGCGGTCCGTATCGCTGTGAAGATGGTTGAAGAAGGACTTATCACCAAGGAGCAGGCGGTCCTGCGGGTCGCGCCCGAGCAAGTTGATTTCTTTCTTCATCCCCAATTTAAGGTCGAAGCCAAAAACGCTGCTAATAATTCCGGTGACAGATTTGCCACTGGCCTAAATGTTTCTCCCGGAGCGGCAGTGGGCCAAGTTGTTTTTGATGCTGATTTGGCTAATGAATGGGCCACGAAAAAAAGCAAAGATGTCATTATGGTTCGACCTGAAACCAAACCAGACGACGTTCACGGTATGCTGGCGGCCAGGGGCATTTTGACAAGCCGGGGGGGGCGTACCAGCCACGCTGCTCTGGTTGCTCGCCAGTTTGGTAAACCCGCTGTGGTCGGTGTTGCTGCGATAGAGATTGACCTTGACAAACGTCAGATGAATGCTGCCGGTCTGATTATCAAAGAGGGTGATTGGGTGTCCATCGATGGGACCACTGGGGAGGTATTTGTTGGTCAACTGGAAACGTTGGTTCCGGATATCGATGATCCATTTCTGATCAGACTCCTCGATTGGGCCGATGAAGCCCGCCGTTTGGAAGTTTGGGCCAATGCCGATTATCCGTCGGACGCTGAGCAGGCGCGTAAATTCGGTGCCCAGGGCATCGGCCTTTGTCGCACGGAGCATATGTTCTTTGAACCCGAGCGCTTGCCCCATGTCCAAAGACTGATTATGCACCAGGGTGATCCTGATGTCGTTAAGGAGTCGTTAGATACGCTTTTACCCTACCAGCGTGAGGATTTCGCCGGTTTGTTCCGGGTGATGGATGGATTACCGGTCATCATTCGCCTGATCGACCCACCGCTGCACGAATTTCTGCCGGCACAGCTCGATCTAACACGGGAAGTTGATAAGCTGGAGCAGACAGATAAAAATTCCCGTGGCTTGGCTGAAAAAAAAGCACAACTCGATGCCGTCGAAAAAATGCATGAAAGCAATCCAATGCTGGGTCTGCGTGGCGTACGTTTGGGTATTCACCTGGCCGCTCTGACCCGGATGCAGGTACGTGCAATTTTCGAGGCTGCCTGTCAGGTGGCCAAAGAGGGCGTGGATGTTCATCCCGAGGTCATGATCCCGCTGACCAGCCATGTCAATGAGTTGAAAGTCCAGCAAACGGCTCTGGAAGAAGAAGCCAGGAAGGTCATGGAAGATCGGGGAGTGATCGTTAACTATAAATTTGGGACGATGATCGAGATTCCCCGTGCTGCGCTCACTGCTGACCAAATGGCTGAGTATGCCCAGTTTTTCTCCTACGGCACTAACGACCTGACCCAGACCACCTTCGGTATCTCACGTGACGATGCTGAGAGGGGTTTCCTTATTGAATATATGGAGGACAAAATTTTGCCCGAAAACCCATTTGCCAATATAGATGAGGAGGGCGTGGGTAAGCTTATGGAAATGGGTGTCAAGCTGGGTAGACAAACCCGGCCCGGGATGGAGGTTGGTATTTGCGGTGAACATGGTGGTGATCCAAAATCGATATTTTTCTGCCACAAAATTGGCCTCAATTACGTAAGTTGTTCTCCCTATCGTGTCCCGATCGCCCGTCTGGCAGCAGCCCACGCAGCACTGGAAGAGCTAAAGAGGCAAAAGATCGAGTGATTATTTATATTTAGATAAGGGGCCCCAGTCAATATGGATAAGCAACATGGATATGCCGGAAAAATTCTACGGGTCAATCTTTCTACAGGTGATGTCGGCACGGTGTCGACCGGAAACTATTTCGATCGCTTTCTTGGCGGGCGGGGGATAGCACTTAAAATATATTGGGATGAAGTCATACCGCAAATCGATGCCTTTGATCCTGAAAATTGTTTGATTTTCATGACAGGCCCTCTTTGCGGTGTCCCGGGGTTTGCCGGGTCTCGATGGCAAGTCTGCGGGAAGTCTCCTATTCTCAATCAGTTCTCATACGCCAACCTAGGGGGAGCATGGGGCGCACGACTGAAATCTGCAGGATATGACGGCCTTGTTCTCAATGGGAAAGCGGATTCATTGGTATATCTATCGATCAATAATGAAACAGTAGAGCTGAAGGACGCTTCGCATTTAAAAGGCAAGGGCGCTATTGAAACACGCGAAATTTTGAAAGATGAGCTCGGTGACTCTTTTTGCGTCGTTGCAACAGGTGCGGCCGGTGAAAACATGGTTAATTACGCCACCCTTTTGGCGGATTCGGATTCCAGCGGGTCAAGCGGCTTCGGCGCATTGATGGGCGCTAAAAATCTCAAGGCGATCACTGTCAGCGGCAAAGGAAAGGTTGAGGTTGCCGACAAAAAAGCGGCAAAGCTGATGCGGCAAAAAGTGAGGGAATTGAAGTATGAGCCGTTCATTTGGCCGACAACGTTGCCACAGGAACGGATGGAAAAGGACATCTGCTTCGGGTGTATCAACGGATGTATGCGCGTGAAATACCATCCGGAAAACAGACGATCAGGGAAATATTGTTGCCAGTCGGCCGGTTACTACGAAGTACGTGCACAACGGTACTATGGAAAGGTTACCGACGTTCCATTTCAGGCGACTAAATTATGTGATGATTACGGCATTGATACCCGCGCGGTGGAGACATTGATGATGTGGTTGAGCCGCTGCTACAAAGCGCATATTCTTAGTGAGGATGAGACCGGCCTCCCGCTTTCCAAATTAGGAAGTCTTGAATTCATCCAGACATTGCTGCACACGATTGCCTTCAGGGAAGGATTCGGGGATATTTTGGCCGAAGGTACACTACAAGCTGCTAACATAGTGGGGAAAAATGCGGATCGATATATTACCGATTATATGATTAAAACCGGAGAAGATTCCCCTTACGGGTCCAGAATGCATATCACAACCGGGCTGCTATATGCCACTGAACCCAGAATGCCGATCCAGCAATTGCATGAGGTCGGTCTGCCGGTTTTGCTGTGGGCCCTTCGCATTGGTGGAAACAGTGACACGCTCCTCAAGAACAATTATATGACTTCGGAGGTTATAAGGGCCATATCCAAAAAATTTTGGGGTGATGAGATTGCAGCTGACTTTTCCACATTCGAAGGCAAGGCCCTGTCCGCCGTCAAAATTCAAGACCGCCAGTATGCCAAGGAATCCTTGATCCTATGTGACTTCTCCTGGCCCATCACCCATAGTCCGATAACCGACGATCATGTGGGCGACCCGGCGCTGGAAAGCCAGGTTTGTTCTGCTGTGACAGGCATGGATATGGATAAGACAGATTTGGATAAATTCGGGCAACGCATTTTTAATCTCCAGAGGGCGGTTCTTGCAAGGGAAGGCCGCACTGGGAGAGCGTCCGACACCATCGAAGAATTTAATTTTACAATTCCCCTCAAGGCCGAATTCGGTAATCCAGATTGTATTGTTCCCGGTAGGAATGGAGAGGTTTTTTCAAGGAAAGGAATGGTTCTTGACAGACAGAAGTTCGAAAAAATAAAAGATGAGTACTATGCGATTCGCGGTTGGGATGTTTCCACCGGATTGCAGACAAAAACAAAACTGGAAGAGCTCGGCTTAGACGACATTGCAGAAACATTGCAGCACGAGGATCTTCTTGTCTGAGTTCTCGATTACCAGGATATTCCTGCGATTTTCCTTTCTCCTCGATTGTGGTCCATTGTGTCGACAAACGCCTCTATTTTGTAAAGGGCCTCTTCTTCATTAAATACGCGTAAATCGACAAGGTCGCCCTCGATAGAAACGCTTGGGATTTTGAGATATTCAGATAATACATTTTTGATCGAAAGCAGCTCATAAGTCGCCGCGCGGCATGATCTGAGGGGATGACAAATCACACCATCCGCCAGATATTCCGAAGCAGCCCTCAGATATGCGACGGTATATCCGGGTATATCGAGGTCATACTGTCTGGCCGTTTCTTGCTGATCGGTGAATTTCTGATACGTTAATCGCGCAATCAACTCTAACGGATCTGTCACGCCTTCAAGTTCTTCATCTGGAATCGGACTGGGTGCATGATACCCGCTGCTCTCATATACCAGCGCTATTCCGTAGTTTTCCGCTAATTTATCAAAGAAGCCCAATGTGTGCCATGGCGGAATTTCAGCAAACATTACCCGGTATGTCTCGTTGGGAATTGCGCCGATTTTATTGTCCACCTTGTATTTCACTTCAGCATACACCTTTTTGTTGAATTCATAGGCTTCCGGGTCATGTGGCATAAACAGGTGTGGGATCATGATTGACCAAAAATCCTGGGCTATCATCGGAGAAGGTACGGCCTTACGAAGCCGATCGATTTCGTGGGCTAGGGTAAGGGTTTTAAACGCCTGATCAACAATTTTCGCCAATTTTTCCCAATCCATCTTGTGGCCCAGGAGCCTTTCCAAAAAAGAGACGAATTCTTTGAGGTGGTTTTTTATGAAACGAATTGTTTCTTCTTTATGACCGGGTAAAAAATATTCTCTTACACCGGTTTGGGGATGTTCCAGTGTCCATTGAGGGATTTCCAGGTAGCGCTTCAGGGCCTGGAACCACTTAAAACGACCATCACATGCAGCACCCGAGCCGATCAGTAACATCGGTTTGGGCATTCCGCCTGCAGGGGCGCCTTCGGGCGGCTGCATATTGTTTTCCGCCATCATGCTAGAATAGCCAAAGCAGTTTCGTGCGTACCCGCAAAGGGTGGCGGGGAAACCCTCGCTATCGCTGCGCTCCAGGTAAGGCTCGGCGAGGCGCTGGGCGGCACAGAATGCTGCATAGTTTTCAGGGAAAACCAGTTCAATGCCCATTGCCTTGGCAATCAGTTCGCCCTGCCACCAGGTGACCATGGACCAGGCCACCGGCAGACCCTCCTGTCGAGCCTTATAGGCGTTTTTCATCATCTTTTTTCCAAAATATCCGGCTTCCCGGGCGGTTTCCATGCTTTTTGCCGATGTGGCCTTCTTTTTTCCTGCATTCATTTTATTAAAAAGCCTTTCAACTATCAGATAAAAGAGCCTAAACTGAGGGCTTGACACCTTGAAATCGGTTAAATGATCTTTTTTGTCTTATATATAGAACTTTTATCTTACTCGAATGTGAACGCGATGGTCAAATAAAAACTTAGCCGTATTCCGATGTGCACCTTTCGTTTACGCCGGGTATCCCGCGAAGCAGGGCTCAGGCCGATCCATTTGAGCAATCTGGTCTGCTTGGCCACAGGTGAGGAACTGTCCGCTGAAACCACTTAGAAGTCATATTGGACATCTTAAACGCCATTGAAGAACAGTCCTTGTCTGGGAGAAAATTGTTTTATTTTATCACGTAAGGCATGTCCAGTCGGTTGAGCACTTCGGCACCATCTTCTTTGACCCGTATCATATTTTCAAGCCTGACACCCCCCTTGCCGGGCAGATAAATCCCGGGCTCCACGGTTATGATCATTCCGGGTTCAAGGGTTTCATCCTTCAACGGACTGAGCCTTGGGGCTTCATGAACTGAAAGCCCGACACCGTGGCCCAAAGCATGGCCGAATTTATCTTTAAACCCCATTTTATCAATGTGGTTGCGTGCAACCGCGTCGATTGCTTTTGAACTCACACCGGGTTTGATTGCATCGATTGCCATTTGCTGTGCATCAAAAACAGTCTGATAAACCTTTTGGAAATTATTATCGATCGTATCGAGAAATAGGATTCTCGAAATATCCGAGCAGTAACCGTTAAAGCGTGCTCCCCAGTCAAACAGAATCGGCTCTCCCCTTCGCACCTGCCTATTTGAAGGTATGGCGTGGGGCAGGGCACTGTTTTCACCTGCAGCGACGATGACCGGGAACGAAAGCATATCCGCTCCACCTTCCCGCATCCCTTTCTCTATCGCCCATGCCGCGTCCTTTTCCGTCATCCCGGGCTTCAACGTGTTTGAAAAATCCTTAAAAATATTTTCTGCAATCAAAAGTGCCTTTCTGATGATTTCGATTTCATCCGGCTCTTTCAAAACCCGCTGATTCTCGATAATGTTTTCCGTTGGAGCCAGTTCAACCGCGGGGAGATCGGATGTCAGCTGTTCGGCGATTTTGGTATAATTGTTATGGGAAACACGCAGGCTTTCAAACCCGAGTTTTTTGGTTTCAAACCTTTTGAGCAAATAGGGAAGTGATTTTATTAATCCGGCTTTATAGATATAAATTTCATAAAGAGGCGCTTCCATCCTGCCTTGGGTTTCAAATCGTGAGTCTGTTGCGAGCAGGAGCTGCGTATCGGTGATCAACAGTGCGCCTGCTGATTCATCAAATTGAGGGTCCTCGCCGGTAAAGCCGCTGAGGTAGCGGCGGTTTTCTTCGATAAGAACCAGGAAAGTATCGATCTGGTGTTGCGAACAGGATTTTCGGAAGAAGTTAAGCCGGTTTTCAATTGTTCTCTTTGTCATTATTTTTTGGCCCTATCGATGATATGCCAAACAACACCGAGCGGTTTATAAACCTAAACGTTTGGATCTAAGCAATGGATGCCGTAGCGCTTGTCCAAAGATCATCCAAGTAAACCCCCTTTTTCTAAACCCATAACGTATGCATGGACAAAAAATTGTCCACACAAATTATTTTCTCAGATTTCACACCCCCAATCCATTTGGCACGTCGGCTTCAGCGTGGGGCGAGCTGGACTCTTTGATTTTTTTCACGGAAAAATTCAGCGTTAAGGAGTTCTTCAAATGGCCGTTACTCACTGTTGATCATTATACCGCATTTTTCACACCTGTACCTGGCTGTTGCTATTTCTTTTGCTGCGATTTTTTCAAAGTCATTTCGTTTTTCACCGTGGATTTCAAAACATTCCGGGCAGTAATCACCTGAAAGTTCATCCGCCTTAATGGTCAAATGGCAGTACCGGCATTGGAGCTTGTCTGATTGTTCAGGCAACAGCATGAGTTTGCAGTGGTTACAGGAAGTCATATCGAATCTCGCGTTTTAAACATTAAAAAGCAAACCATCGGTTGAAAATGGAGCCAGGTCGAATTCACGGACTGGGCGGGTTTGCCGGCTCTGTTTCAATTTCCGCAAAAGCCCTTACCGGAAATGTGCCAAAACCTTTAACTTTTGCCGGAACAGCATAGAATTTAAAATCTGCATCCGGCACCAGGTGCAGATTGCACATATGTTCCACAATTGGGATGCCAGCTGCCAACAGAACAGAATGTACCGGTCTCGTGCCGTCTGACGTGTCATCGATATTGTATGAATCTATTCCAGCCAATGATGCACCGGCTTCCCTCAAATGTACGGCAGCATCTTTTGTGAGAAATGGATGATTCTCGTAGTATTGTTCGGTAATCCAATGGCGAGACCAGTTGGTATGAATCAATACCGCTTTTTTCCGCAGGTCTTTATCCCCAAAAATATCATGGCCGATGCGTGTTGAGTCCATTCGAAACATGATCCCTTCAAGACCTGCCATGGAAGATAAGCTTAATTCGGACAAATCGTTGCCATCTGCATATCTATGAAATGGTGAATCAATATATGTACCGGTATTTGCTACCATCTCAATTTTCCCGATTTGAAAAGAGACCCCTTCCCCATAGTGCGCTTTTGATGCCTCCCGGCTTAAATAATCACAGATGGCCGGGGCAGGCAAACCTTTGTACGTGACCAACCCATCTTCGATGGTATGACTGAGATCAATTAAATTTTTCATACTCTCCTGCCAATTTTGATGAATTTTCTGGTTATCACCGACTTTTTTTCAGATTTTCTGCTCCGGCTTCGGAGGTCGAGGTGGGATTACCGCATTCCCTGCAGACCGTGCACCTGACATCGCTGCAGTTCTGACAAAAGTAACAATCCTGGCAATTATGCTTGCGATCGATTGAGGGCTGTTTTTGAGGTTCGTAAAGCAGCCCTTCTATTCCCGGCATTCTGATCCAAGGCATAGGGACACCAAAAATAAATCCAATCGTGTTTTTATTCTGCTTCAGTGCACTAAATCAAAAAAAAGCTCCGCCTTCGTGGCAAACAGGTTTTTGATTTTTATTGATAAAGACCTTTTTAGTAAAATAATACATAAAATAAAATAACGCAGCTAAAAAATTGAAAATAGATTTAATATTCTGGGAAAAAGCCTTTTGCCATCGATATTCGCTTCACGCTAACGGCGGGAGAAATAGCTGAATGCCATTAGGGCGCATGAAAAAATCGAAAAAATTATCAACTTACTCTTGCCATTTGCAGGTGTTTTTTCTAAAGAAAATAAGTTGCACTTGAAAAGTGTTCGTGGCGTCTGTTTGATTCATACCTCAATTGAGGTCATATTTTCCTATTCCGGAATCATGTCAAAACCAAACCTTTAAATCTGAACTTTAGCATAAAAGGAGAAAAAAATGAAAGTTGCGTTTATCGGAATGGGGACGATGGGAGCCCCCATGGCCATAAATATTTTGCAAAAAAGCCATGACCTAACGGTATACAACAGGACCAAGGGAAAAGAAGCTGTTGTTGTCAAGGCGGGGGCAAAACGGGCGGCTTCACCAAAAGAAGCGGCCGCAGAAGCCGAGGTCATCATTGTCTGCATCAGTGATACCCCTGATGTTGAAGAGGTCATTTTGGGAGAAAATGGGGTGATTCACGGCGCACAACCCGGTTCGATTGTGGTTGATATGTCAACAATCAGCCCTAAAGCGACACGGAAAATGGCCGAAAGCCTGAAAAGCAGAGGCGTAAAAATGATAGATGCGCCGGTTTCCGGCGGCTCTGAAGGCGCCGAGAATGGAACCCTGGCGATCATGATCGGGGGTGACCCGGAGGATGTGGGAAAAGCAAGGCCAATCCTTGAAACCATGGGAAAAACAATTACGCATGTCGGACCGATCGGGGCAGGTCAGATCACAAAGGCGATCAATCAAACAATTATTGCAGGCGGTTATTTGAGCGTGGCGGAGGGGGTCGCCCTGGGTCTAAAGGCAGGCCTGGATATGGAAAAGGTTGTCCAGGCGATAGGCGGAGGCGCTGCTGCTTCCTGGGTTTTAACCAACAGGGCTGGAAATATGATCGCTAACGATTATCCTCTCGGCTTCCGGGTAAAGCTGCACCACAAAGACCTGCGTATCGCCCTGGAGGCTGCAAGGGAGCTCGGTGTAGTCCTACCGTTGGCAGCCCTGGTCGATCAAATTGAAAACGGACTGATCGGCCGGGGGTTTGGAGATGAAGATGTGTCTGCCATGGCCCGTATGATTCGTGAGCAGTCCGGAATAGATCCGTGCTGATCGGATCATCCATATTTAATCTCCAAATATTTAACGTTTTCGTTGTTTTTAATCATCAACCTTTCCTCTTAATGTTTTCAGTTGTCCCCGCTTTTTTTTATGGTCCAATCGTTTTTGCTTCGATCCTTTTGTCGGCCGGGTTCTTTTTCGTATTTTAGGCGCAATCGATACACGCTTGATCAATGCTTGCAACCGCGCGAGTGCCTCTTCTATGTTTTTCTCCCGGCTTCGATATTTTTGTGCCTTCATGACAACCACGCCGTCTTTTGAAATGCGTTGATCGTTTAACTTCAGTAGTTTTTCTTTATAAAAATCAGGCAACGATGCTGCTTTGATATCGAAACGCAAATGAACCGCTGAAGAAACCTTGTTGACGTTTTGTCCGCCCGGACCCATCGCACGGATCGGAAGTATTTTTATATCTGTGAGAGGAACGGTTACTTGGTTAGATATTTTCAGCATTGTTGTCGGTTTTATCCGTAATATCTTCTATCGTTACAAGATCTGGCAGCGTGTTAAGTGTCCATGCGAAAATGCAGTTATTTTTATTTTTGCCCGGGAATTCCAGAATAGCAGGCGATAGGTTTTGACAGGTTATTCTTTGTTCTTCAGCAGGGCGTCGAGACCGGCAAACGGCTTGTAGGTAGCGGTTGATCCCTGTTCGCCGCCAGGGGTTATCTCACTGTATTCTGAGGCATCTATATTGCGGGAGTGCTCATTGTCGTGGCAGTAGATACAGAGGAGTTCCCAATTGCTGCCGTCGGGCGGATTGTTGTCATGGTTATGGTCCCTGTGATGGACCGTCAACTCCCGAAGCTTTTTACCGGCAAATTCACGCCCACACCGTGCACAAACCCCTGGAAATAATTTAAGGGCCCTCTCCCGATAGGTCCGTTCCCGCAGTTCACGATCCCGGCGAGCCCCGGCAACGATCCGGTCCATCGCCTTGATATTTTTCTTTATTTTGTTCGATGGCATGATTGCTCCTTTGATTCATCCGGTCTATGAAGATAGTCTGAATCGTCGGTTTCAGTACCCTTTTTTAAAATCGATCACATATTGCAAAGTCCGTTTCTCAAGAAACCGCTGGTAGTTGTCATAAAAAATTTGGACAATATCCGGTGGGAAACTGACCGCAGAGTTGTGGGGCGTAATAAATGCGTTTGGAAGCGCCCAAAGCGCGCTGTCAGCATCAAGCGGTTCCTCCCTGAAAACATCAAGCACGGCCGCGCGAATTGCGCGATCCTTGAGCGCACGAACAAGGTCGGGTTCCACTATAACGTTACCGCGACCGATATTAATAAGTACCGCCGAAGTCTTCATCTGCTTCAGAGTTTCGGAATTGATCAGGCCGGTTGTTTCGACCGTATGGGGCAGCACCAGAACCAGGTAATCTAAAATCCTGAGGAATTCCTCAAACGATGAACCGGTGTAAACACGCTCGATATACGGGAACTCTTCAGGGGTCTTTTTGCAGGCAACTACCCGCATGCCGAAATGTGAGGCTGTTTGAGCCACATGTTTTCCTATTGAACCCAAACCACAGATGCCGAGGGTTAATCCCGCCAGACTTCGAAAGGGAATATGGATCCATACTCTGTTTTTCTGATTTTGCCTGGTTTCGACCAGATGGCGTTCGAGGGAAAGGATGTAGCCAAAGACATACTGACTCATCAGAGGGCCGAATATGTCCTTGACTCCTGTCAGAACATAGTCTCGACGAAGGTTCTCTCCACAAAGGACTTCAACACCGGCAAAGGTCGACTGGACCCATTGCAAATATTTCGCCTGATCCAGGATTTTTGCAACCATATCGGGTGCACCCAGAATAATGTTAGAACACCGGATCGATTCCCGGACATGGCATTCATCAGAAGTGGTGACGATTTCAATGTCGGGGAGTCTCCTCTCTTTGAGTAATTTGCCGTAGTCATCATTATCTTCGGTCAGTACAAGCAGTCGGTTCATCGATCGTCCTTAAAGTCGATTGTTGTGTCTCTTTTCGGTCTTAAACCATTTATCATCTGCCAAAACCGTTGAAGTTTCAACCTGCCTCTTTGGAATTGTCCAGTACTTTTCTAGCAAATCCGAGATCCGGTCTTTTGGGATCTGTTGAAACCCATGTTTTACATAGAATTTGATCGCCCATGTTGCCGCTATCCACGTTCCGATCAAAAACGGTTTTTCACTTTGTTCCCGAAGCAGTTCAAGCAGTTGCCCGCCAATCCCACGTCTTTGTTCACTTGAGCGAACATAGGCGTGTCGTATCAACGTCACGTCCCCCATCTCCTGGATGCCCATCACCCCGCAAAGCGTTCCATTCTCATCGAATCCCCAGAAATCAACGCCTTCTTTGATCTGCTGCTGTAGCTCACCCCTGGACATATACGGCTCATGCCACCGGTCATCGGGGATTGCACCCTTGTAGGCCTTGGCCCCATCGTTAATGATTTCATAAATCGTATCAAATTCGTTGTTCGAACATCTCCTGATCATGAATAAATCTTTCTATGCATGTAAAATATACGTTTAATTGTTGAATATATACTATGAATTTAGTAAGTTGTCAACAAACCGGAAAAAACAGGACGCCACAAACGGAGCGATTTATGGACAAAATATATGGTTTTTTTGATAAAGTCCTTGCCCCTCTTGGAGGAGAGCAAGCGTATCTTCTTGCGTTTTACAAGGTTTTCATTGTCGTTGGAGGCGCATTTATATTGTGGTTCATTTTAAAAAGTATTCTGAGATTTATTGAAAAGCGCGAAAAAAAATATGAATTTGTTAAAATTCATCCTCAAATTTACATTATTGCACAAAAAATGGTGCGGTATGCTCTGATGCTGGCGACCGGTGCCTACATCATTCGGATTTTTAATGCCCGTCTGATTGAAAACATCTTTTATGCAACGTTCATCATTTTTTTTGCGGCGCCGGTTAAAGAATTTTTAATGATTACCCTGGTATACTTGGAAAAGAATATTGCCAAAAAAACTGAGACAAAAATCGACAATATTATTTTCGATCTTTTCAACAAATTTGCAGGGGTTATCACCTTTTCCGTTGCCGCCATTTTAGCCCTGGATATGCTCGGCGTAAATGTCATGCCGTTTGTAGCAGGGGCAGGGGTTGCGGGTATTGCAATCGGTTTTGCCGCCAAGGATACACTTTCCAACCTAATTGCAGGCGTATTGCTCATTATCGACCGTCCTTTTGAGGTCGGGGACCGCATCGAGGTTTGGAGTGCGCCGAAAGGCAGTTCAACATGGGGAGACGTGATCGATATCGGTCTGCGCGCCACCAAGATCCAAACCACGGACAACCTGGTGATAATCATCCCGAACAACGAAATCATGAAACGGGATATCGTCAATTACACCATCATTTCCTCTAAAATCAGAGTTCGCATTAATATCGGTGTTGCCTATGATACACCGATTGATAAAGCCAAAACCATCATCCTGCAGGTTGCAAAAGATGCGGGGTGGATAGCGAAAGAGCCACCGCCCAAAGTGGTGGTACGCAATTTCGGAGAGTCATCGGTGGATCTGCAGTTAAGGGTATGGATCGAGGATGCGCGCAAACGGATGGACACGATTTCTTATATCACCGACCAGGTAAAGGAGGCATTTGATCTGGCGGGCGTTAAAATACCATTTCCCAAAAGAGATATTACAATCGTCGACAGATCGAAAGGAGCGGATTCGATTTGAATGGATTATTTGCCAGTTAATCGCTAATCGTCATGGCCAAGCGTCATGCTGAGAGACTGCAACGATTTTAATCCCTCAAGCTTTTTTTTAATACGTTTTCACGTTTCTCATTCGGTGTATCGGTCACAAGGATCAGGATCTCTTCGTTTTTCACAGCCATTGCCTCGCAATGGTCAAGGGCGTTAAGGTCTTTGAGAAGTTCATCCTTTACACCTTGGGCAGGGTATGCCAGATAGCTAAAAATCGGCATCCTTTCCTCCCTAATCATCTTCTATCTCGTCGTAGAAAAAACGACCACATGGTCGAGGTTGACCGTGATATGCACCTTTTGATCGATGGGATAGATCGATGCTGAGGGTTGACTGCTTCGGACCATCTCGCCCGATCGGTTCATATCGGTTTTTATATATGCGCCTTCTTTTTTGGGTTCAGTACTGCAACACATTGGAGATCAGCTGTCTGGAAAGAACGCAACGGTTTTCAGCTTCACCAGATTGATTGGTACAAGGAAATCCTCTATTGTGCTATGGGGTTGGAAAATCATTCAGAATATCATACCAAGATCTGAATCGTTTGATTTTGTTGTTCAAATTTGCCATTCGATTCCAGAGTCGGTTTATTAACGCAACCGGTATGCACATTTTTTGCGATGAATACAGTGCCATCTTTGCTGAGTCCTCTATGGCAAGACTGAACTTCAATTCAGAAAAATCTTCCAATGAAATAGCAATATCCCTATCAATATTTTTTCGGGAAAATTTGTCTACCATTGCAAAAGAATGGTAAGGTACATTGTGTTTAGCAAGCCAAGCTATTGATGTCTCATATGCTGCGGTGAGTCGACCGGTCACAATAGAAACCTCATAGCCAAGCTCGGTCCATTCTTCTAATACGCCGATTGCCCTTTCCATGGGGGCAAATTCCAATATCACATCAGGTTGATGTACCATCTGAAAAAAATGTTCAAATTCGATTTCGGTGAGATTAAAAGAAACTTTAAGATCGAACGAAAAAATATCTTCAAAATTTACTTTTTTACCGAATTCGCATTCTAGTATTTTGATAAATGATTTTGTGGTATCCGACAGCACATCATCCAAATCTACATATACCGGCAACATCGGTTCCCCAACAATCGGTCATCTATAACATCCTCTCTCGCTTGAACCGGGGTCATGGCAAGCGTCAGTTGTGGACGACCTGTTATGTCACGCCGAGTAGAGCAAATATAACCAAATAATTGAACGGTCCGATATCAACTGTTAGTTTTTTACTAAAGCCGTAGGGTATGACCATATTCTCAACTTCCTCCGACGTGAGTCGGATATTGATAGGCGGTCCAGGTAATCCATCAATTTTTTTAAACTCTACAATCGCCAAGGAGCCTTGTGGGCCTAAATAAAAATTGATCTTCGTAGAATACTTCACTAAACATTAGGTTATAGACGCTCCACACCTTTTTTAGCTCGGCTTGGACCTGATGAGCGATATCCTTTAATTCCTGATTCTCAACTG
>DCWS01000044.1 GCA_002328165.1 Desulfobacteraceae bacterium UBA2156
AACATAGTTGGGAAAGGCTTGTTAGAAATTGAAGTCACATTTTGCAAATTTATCAAGATTTTCGGATTGACCATTTATCATTAAAAGAGCCCCAAAAGGGCTTGAAGGTGTGGAGAAGTCGGACATTAGTTTCTCGAAAAAAAAGGGGAGGTCCTATTCCATTCCGAAAAGGAAAGCGAGAAAAATATTGTCAACAAGGTAAACAAGGTTGGGTTCAAAGCGAAGGTCGTTGAGGAGTAGATCAAATTTTTTTCACAAAGAAATCATCAATTTGTGAGATGTAATCACTATCGAGGGTGAAACCGTTGAAGCATTGTCAGCGGCGATCGTCCCTATCCCTATCGGCGATTTTCTTAGCATGCCTTTTTACTATTGGAAGGAGAGAGCGCAAGGCCTCATTAACGGAGTCATGATCAGGGAAATACTGAGCGACATCAGAATCAATAACAATGACGTTCGCTCCCTCTGCGTATCTTTTCGCATATTTCCCTATTACGTTTTTGCTGAAATCATATTCTTCTAACATATCGGGATTATTAGCCATTACTTTCATAATATGACCTTTCGTTTTTGGTCGCCCTTCTGGCGCTGATTATTCGGATATTATCACCCCGTTCCGTATGCGCGACAATTAAAATACGATTTTTGTGGGATACTCCAATTATGATAAATCGCTCCTCATTTTCTGAATGAAGCGGGTCCTGAAAGGTCAACAAAAGAGGGTCAGAAAAAACGGTACTTGTCTCGTCAAATGTGATCCCATTTTTCGGTGTTTTATTGTAATATTCATATGTTAGGAATCGTGGACCATTTTTCTGAGCTGGGTTAAAGCCTTTTTCGGCATATTGAATGAATGCTTCGGTCCGGGAAAGGTCACTTCCTGAACATCAGTTTTATAACGCTGCAAGGCCTCTAGGATTATGGGCCGGATTTGGGTATACTGCTTGACGAATTTGGGGATAAACTTATCAAAGAGACCGACCAGGTCATGGGTCACCAAAACCTGCCCGTCGACATGGGGACCGGCGCCGATGCCGATAATCGGCACGCTGGCAGCCTCTGTCACCAGTTTTCCCAATAGGCCGGGCACGGCCTCTAAAATGATGGAAAAAACACCGGCATGCTCGAGCGCTTTGGCATCGTCGATGATTCGCTTGGCTGCCATTGCGTCGCGTCCCTGCGTTTTAAAACCGCCCAGTGCGCCGGCCGTTTGCGGGGTTAAGCCGATGTGGCCCTGAACCGGTATCCCGGCTTTGACGATTGCTTCGACCGTTGGTGCAAAATCGACACCTCCCTCCAGTTTGACAGCATCACAGACACCCTCTTTCATCAATCGACCGGCGTTGCGGATCGCTTCTTGAATCGATATATTATAGCTCATAAACGGCAGATCGCCGATGACGAGCGGTCCCTTACACCCCTGAACCACCGCCTTGATATGGTGAATCATGTGTTCCATAGTCACTTCGACTGTACCTTCCAAACCTAAAACGACCATCCCAAGAGAATCGCCCACTAGAACGATATCCATGCCGGCCTCATCCGCCATGAGACCAAAGGGGTAGTCGTAGGCCGTGCACATGACCAGTTTACGTCCCTCCTTTTTCGCTTGCTGAACATCGAGAACGGTCACTTTTTTATCGCTCATCTTAAAATTCCCCCGTTTTTTTGTTTTTTAAAAAAGATGTTGAAGTGTTTTCACCAGCGCCGTCAGGGTCAGGTTGACCGGCACTTTCAATCCCAGCTTTTCCGCTATCCGGACCACCGCTCCATTGATGGCATCAATTTCGGTCAATCGTTTGTTATCCACATCCTGGCCCATTGAGGATCGATTGGCACCTGTCGCCTTTGCGACCTGGAAAACGTGTTCTACGGTATCCTCATCGACTTGGATCCCTTGCGCCCGGGTAACACTCATCGCTTCCTCCACCGCAGCTTGGAGGAGGTTCCGCGTGATCTCAAGATCAAGAATCTGTCCATTTTTGATTCCGGTCAGGGCTGTGATGGCATTGATACCAACGTTTATCAGAAGTTTGTTCCAGATAACACTTTGAACGTTTTGCACTACTTCTGTTTCAATACCGGCTTGAGTCATTACGCAGGCAATTCGATCGGCGTGATCCAGGTTTTTACCGGCCCACATACCGATAATCGTCGCACCGGTTCCGGCATGGCGAATACGCCCAGGAGCCAGCAAAGTGGCGCCGTGGGAAGTGGTTCCGGCCACAATACGGTCATCGGCAACGGTTTCAGCGATGATATCCGCATTACCCATGCCGTTTTGAAGTGTCAAAACCAGGCCCTCAGATCCAACCAGTTTTCCGGCGATATCAGCAGCCGGCCGTGTCTGTGGCGATTTAACAAACACAATGACCAAATCAGCCTTCTCGATGTGATCAGGATCGGTCGTCGCTTTGATATGGACGCGCCGGGAATGGCCATCTTTCTCGATGTTTAATCCGTTTTGGTTTATGGCAGCGATCTGTTCAGCCCAGATATCAAAGAGCCAGACCTCGGCGCCGGATTCAGCGAGCAGGCCGCCGAAAAGGCTGCCCATGGCACCTGCGCCGACAACAGCAATTTTCATTGATTTCCTCCGTGAAGACCCTGGCCCTGGGTAAGCCAACAGGCGACATAATGGTTTGGGTGAACCTCGCTCAGAGGAGGAGCATCGGTTCGACATCTGTTGAGGGTGTGCCGGCATCTGGGATGGAAACTGCACCCGTGTGGAGGATCAATAGGGCTCGGCACATCACCCTCCATGTAAGACGACTGCTTTCTGGCATGGGGGTCCGGTATCGGGATCGATTCAAAAAGGGCTTTGGCATACGGATGGATCGGGGCCTGACTGAAATCTTGAATCGGCGCCTGTTCGACGATGGTTCCCAGATACATCACCGCAATCCGGTCGCAGATATGTTCAACGACGCTCAAGTCGTGGGAAATAAAAACGTAAGAAAGATTGAACTCTTCTTTCAAGTCTTCCATCAAATTGATAACCTGGGCTTGAATAGAGACATCCAGAGCACTGACCGGTTCGTCGGCAACGATTAAGTCCGGACGTACACACAGCGAACGCGCGATGCCGATCCGTTGTCGCTGGCCGCCGGAAAATTCATGGGGATATTTATCCAGATCACTCCGCCGAAGCCCGACTTTTTCCAAAAGCTCGGCCGCTGCTTCCCGCCGTTGATTTCGTGTCAATCGCCGGATGGCCCGCAACGGCTCGGTGACAATTGCATCGACCTTCATCCGTGGATCGAGACTGGAATAGGGGTCCTGGAAAATGATTTGCATTCGCCGGCGAAACGGCATTAGGTCAGCCGGGCTTAATGAAAAAATATTTTGCCCCTCAAATTCGATGCGACCACTGGTCGGTTCGATCAAACGAAGGATCAACCTAGCCAGGGTTGTTTTGCCGCAGCCCGATTCACCCACCAAACCGAAGCTCTCACCTCGTGAAACGGAAAAGGAGACACTGTTGACAGCCTTTGCCCATCCCTCGGGCTTGGCCATGATGCCGGTGCCAAAGGGAAAGTGTTTAACAAGATCGATAATGTTCAACAGTGGAAGCTCAGACATTACCCCTCCCGCGTTCGGGATGTTCATGCAGCCAACACCGGGCCCTGTGACCATTTTGAATCCGGTCAAGGGTTGGTTGTTGCTGCCGGCAAAGATCAAAGGTATATGGACAGCGGTCAGCGAATTTACATCCGACGATAACCTCGGTCAAGGCAGGTACGGTTCCGGCTATTTCTCTAAGTCTTTTGACCCGACCCTTTGCGCGGCCGCCTGCCTGTGGTATAGATTTGAGAAGTCCTTGGGTGTAAGGGTGAAACGGACGGTCAAATATGCGGGTGACACTTGCTTCTTCAACAATCTGGCCGGCATACATCACCAATACCTGGGTGGCCATTTGAGCGATTACCCCAAAATCATGGGTAATCAGAAGTAGCGACATACCCAACTCTTCTTTGAGGCCAGACATCAGCGCGAGAATTTGTGCCTGGATAGTGACATCCAATGCGGTGGTTGGTTCATCTGCAATCAGCAACTTTGGACGGCAGACCATGGCCATGGCGATCATTACCCGTTGTAGCATCCCGCCGGACAGTTGATAGGGATAATCCTTTAACTGTTTTCCGGCGGCCGGAATTTTGACATGCTCCAACCATCCTGTTGCCTCATCAAAAGCTTCGGATTTTGATAACCCCTTGTGGATCATCAGCGGTTCAGCAACCTGTCGGCCTATGGAGATCACTGGGTTGAGAGAAGTCATCGGTTCCTGAAAAATCATCGAGATTTCTTTCCCTCTTATTCGCCGAAGGTTTTCGCGGTTGAGTTCAAGCAGATTTTTCCCTTGAAACAGAATCCGACCCGATTCGATGCGGCCGGGAGGTGAAGCAATCAAACCCATGATACTCATTGAAGTGACACTTTTTCCACACCCAGATTCGCCGACCAGACCGAGTGTTTCGCCTTTGGCGATATTAAGGCTGAGCCGGTCCACAGCCCGCGCTACGCCCTCGGGCAGGTGAAAGCAGACCGAGAGATTGTCTATTTCCAGAAGCTTTTCGCTCATGATGTTTCACCAGGATAAAGATAGTGGAGTGCGGTTAAAGTATAGATTTTGGCGGTTTCAATCAGCTGATCCAAATCGACCCACTCGTCTATTTGATGGGGTACCTGACGGTCGCCGGCTCCTATGGTAACGATGGGGATATGCTTCAGGGCCCACAGAAAGGTTCCATCCGTGGCCCCGGGAACGCCTCCATGGACCGGTTCTTTTCCGGTAACCTGTTGGGTTGCCCAATCAGCAGCCAGAACGATCGGGTCATCTTGCGTGGTCAGGGTGCAGGGCCTGTCGGCCAGAAACTCAACGTCGATATTGAGATCATGGCTTCGTTTTAATTCAATGCGCTGATCGAATGCTGTAAAATCGTCCTTTACCTGGCGTTGGACCCGATCGCCAAGTGCGATCAAGCGGTTGCGGATATCGGGGTGAGACTGACCCGGAATAGTCCTCACATCTACGAGCAAAAGGGCTTCGCCGGGCATTACGTTAAGCTGTGGAGGACCGGCGGACGGGGCTTGAATCACCGTGGCAGTGAAGCTGGGCCAGCCAAGCAGATCATCTTTGCCACTTTGTACGAACGCTTCCAGTTCCAGTTCGTGGAGTCCGTCGATTAAACGAGCGACAGCCGGTGCAATATTCAGCCCGCTGAGCGGCATAGCCCCATGGCTCATCCGACCGGTTAGGGTGTAACGTGCCCGGACAGCCCCTTTCTGGGAAGTACAGACCATGCCATCCTCCGGTTCGCAGATGACTGCCGCGGTGACCTTATCAGCGTGGCCCTGTTGGATGAAGTGGCGGATACCGATCATCTGGTCTTCCTCATCACAAAGAACTCCACCGATTATTGACCCGGCCAGTTTTACACCGGATCGTTTCAGGGCGGCCATGGCGATAAGCATGGCGGCAAGGTTGCCTTTGGTATCACAGCTTCCACGGCCATACATCCTTCGGCCGACAATTTCCGCACCAAAGGGATTGTATTGCCAATCCGCCAATTTGCCCGGGGTAACGACATCTGTATGGCCTTCAAACATCATTTTCCGCTTTCCCAGACCGGCTGTCCAGGTGACCAAAACGTTCGGCCTTGCAACCTCGACTTCATCCTGCCGAACCTCAAATCCCTGTTTTTCCGCCCACTTGGTTACACGATCCGCCGCCGGCTGTTCGCATGTTCCGACCACAGGGTCCCACACAGAATTGATTCTAACCAACTCACGTGTCAAATC
Source organism: Desulfobacteraceae bacterium UBA2156 (assembly GCA_002328165.1). GTDB lineage: Bacteria > Desulfobacterota > Desulfobacteria > Desulfobacterales > UBA2156 > UBA2156. The sequence continues at coordinate 5,803 of DCWS01000044.1, forward strand.
GATCAATTCGTCGGAATCGACTGATTTTAAAACCCTGGAGATGATTTCAGGAGGTATCATAACAACTATTCTGGAAATCCGATGGGGGTATTATATAACGCATAACTTATAGTCGAGATTTAACTCGGTTAGGGCTCTATTCTTGCTTACCTTGCTCTCACCATCTTTGGATCGAGTGTATCGCGCAAACCATCACCGAGTAAATTGAAACCCAAAACAGCCCATGCAATGGCTATGCCCGGAAAAATTGCCATCCACGGCGCCTGGGACATGAAGGTTTGCGCTTCGTTGAGCATTCGACCCCAGGATGCATGGGGCGGCTGGGTTCCCAAACCCAGATAGCTGAGTCCTGCTTCTGCGATAATAGCCACGGCGAACTGGACAGTAATCTGGATCAGCAGAGGGGAGAGGATGTTTGGCAATACATGTAGCAATGTAATCGCCCACTCGCTCACACCTCCGGCCCTGGCTGCCACGATAAACTCTCGTTCCCATATGGTCAAAGCCACGGCCCTGGTTAGCCGGGCAAAAACAGGAATATAGAAGATACCGATGGCCAACATTGCATTTACCATCGATGGGCCGAATACCGAGGTGATCAGAATGGCGGTCAACACTGCCGGAAAGCCAAACAAAAGGTCTGAAAATCGCATGATCGACTCATCCACCCATTTGCCGTAATAGGCGGCGCCGAGCCCCAGAAGTATTCCGAGGCTCAAACCGATGGCTACCGTGACCAGGCCGACAACGATCGAATTGATCGCCCCCACCATCACCCTTGAGAGAATATCCCGGCCATATTGGTCGGTGCCGAGTGGATGCGTTATCGACGGGGCTTGGAGCCGTTGGCGAGCACTCATGGAATTGGGTTCATAGGGCGTCCAGACCAAACTGAGAATGGCCATGAAAATAACAACGAATGAGAGACTGAAACCGACCGCAAAGTTGAGATTGCCGAAAAATCTTTTCACCTTGTTGACTCCGAATGCTTGCTATGTCAGCCTGACTCTGGGATCGAGAACAGCATAAGTCAGATCGACAATAAAGTTGACAAAAATAACTGCGGCGGCCATGAACAGTACAATTTCGCGCACCACCGGTAGATCCCTCTGACCGATGGCCTGGAAGACCAGCCGTCCCAGACCGGGTAGGTAGTAAACATTTTCGATAATGATAGCACCCGCCATCAGTTGACCCATCTGGAGACCAAGGATCGTCACGACCGGAATGAGGGCATTCTTCAGGGCATGGACATAGACAACGGTCCGTTCCCGAAGGCCCTTGGCCCATGCGGTCCTAACGTAGTCCTCCCGAAGGACTTCCAGCATGGAAGAACGGGTTAAACGGGTTAGAATCGATGCTCGAATAACGCCAAGGGCAAAAGAGGGTAGCAACAACGCTTTGGCCGAACCCCAGAAACTGACAGACCAACCCGGAAACCCGCCGGCTGAAAACAGCCCCCATTTAACCGCAAACAGCAGGATCAGCAGAATACCCAGCCAAAATTCGGGGGTCGCCAGGCCGAGCTGTGTAAAAAACATCACGATCACATCGCCGGGTTGGTTCTGGTGACGGGCAGCATAAATACCCAGTGGTAAAGATATGACAACCGCAAAGCAGATTGCAAAAATTGCCAATGGGCCGGTAACGGCCAACCGTGAAAGAATCAGGTCATAGACCGGTACGTCATAGTTGATTGACATGCTGCCTCGGCCGGTAAGAAGACTGCCGATCCAGTTTGCATACTGGACGATGAACGACCGGTCCAGGCCCAGTTCAGCCCTCAGGTTGGCCAGGGTTTCAGGCGTGGCGTTCATTCCCAGGATAATCTCGGCCGGATCTCCGGGCAAGACAAAAAGAACCGAAAAAACGGTAATCGAGACCAGAAACAGAAGAACGATCAGCGTAATCAGCTTTCGGACGAGGTATCTCGTCATGGTTTTCGATCTATTTTTTTAACCATACTTTTGTACAGTCAAGTGCAATGGTCGGATAGTTTTTCCACCATCCCATGACCTCGGCTTTCATTACCGGGAGACTGGGCGAAGAGATCAAAAACCCGTTGACAGCGTCCCGGGCTATAATTCGCTGAGTTTCGCCGAACCACTTGGCCTTTTCTTTCTCGTTTGGTGCTTTCAGCGCCTTGGCATAGGCATCCCGAAATTCCTGGGAGTCATATTGGAAATAGTACTTTGGATTGGCATAGATGCCTATATCCCAGGCTTCAGCGTGGCCGATAATGGTGAGCTGATATTCCTTGTTTAAAAATATCCTTTTGATCCACTGGCCCCATTCGATGTTTTCCATCTTGAGCCGGATACCGATTTTTGAGAACTGGTCCACGAGCACCTCACCGACTCTGACCGTGTAGGCGTATTTCGGCGGCACCTGCAATACGGCCTCAAACCCGCCGGGATAGCCGGCTTCAGCCAGCAATTGTTTTGCTTTTTCGAGATCGTAAGGGTATGTCCCAGCCATGTCGACGTAGTAGGGTGCGGCTGGTGACCAGTGACTGCCGATGGGTGTGCCAAAGCCGGACATCGCCAGATCGATGATCATCTGTCGATCGATCGCGTGGGCCATGGCTTGGCGAACCTTGAGGTTGTTAAAGGGCTCGGCCTTGTTGTTGGTCGATAGAATCATGTCCGAGGTGCTGGCCCCGTCGAGGACCTTAAATCGCTTGTTCTTGGCAAGCTCCAAAGCGCTTTCAGGGGATCCGATCCACCCGATAACATCGATATCTCCGGCCATCAGTGCGGCTGTCTGGGCGCTAGCATCGGAGATGAAACGGAAGGTGACTTTATCCAGATACGGTAATTCGGGGTTCCAGTAACCGTCGAACCGGGTCAACTCTACTCTATCGCCCCTGACCCATTTGGCGAATTTGAACGGGCCGGTCCCAATGGGATGCGATTTTGCGTCTTTATAACCGGTAATCGGCAACAGCGAGGCGTCGCCTTCGGCCATGTGAACGAGGAAAAGCGCATCCACGTCTTTCAATGTAATCTTGAGCGTGTTTTCAGCAGGCGTCTGGATGTTTTCAATAACCCTAAAATACTCTGGATGGGGATTAACTGTTTTTGGACCCATTGCGCGTTCCAAGTTCCATTTGGCCACCTCGGCATTAAAAGGCTCACCATTATGGTACTTGACGCCTGCACGCAGGCTGAAGGTGTAAATTTTTCCGTCGGCGGAGACGTTCCACTCTTTAGCCAGCCCCGGTAAAACTTGACCTTGATCATCGACCTTGACCAGCGTCTCGAAGACATTCGCCCAGACGACCCGGTCTATAGCCGCCGCTGTATTGGCTGTGGGATCCAGTCCCGGCGGTTCGGCAGGCTGGGCAACAACGAGGTTTCCCCCTTTCACCGGATTACTGGCCGATATCGCCTGAACAGGCAAAAACAGGGTTAAGGCGATGAGAATAAACAATAGTTTTTTCATGTTATCTCCTTATGGTTTAAGCGTTAGAGTTAGGTAAAGCCCAAGAAGGTTACAGATGCTCACGATTTTTCAGATCACAGAATGCCTGAATTCCGGCGAGGGTTCTGGCGGATAAAATGCCCCTGATGATGGCCCGAGACATGCAGTCGGCGGCGGCGTGACCCAGTTCATTGATCGCCTGGGCCCCGGGTACCGAGAAAAATCCGGATGATTCAGGCAATTTTTTTTTACCGGTGGAAAGACAGAAAATGGTATCCCCGTCGAACATGGTGTGGGCAGGCCTCACGGCCCGGGCCAGGCCATCGTGTGCCATTTGCGCTATTTTCTGGGCCTGGGGCTTTGTTAAAATGGCATCCGTGGCCACGATGCCAATAGTGGTATTTTTTGCCGGTGAGGTCTCTTCAAATGGGGGCAATGTAATTGCTCGTTTTCCCTGATGGCCGAACTCCTTCCCCAGTTCGCTATCAGTTTCCCACAATCGCCCGGTTTTCGGATTTACAACCTCGCCAAAAGAATTCACAGCAACCAGAGCGGCCAAAGTGGTTTTAGACTCGATTACAATGCTGGCGGTGCCCAGACCTCCCTTGATGCTGCCGGACCGGGCGCCGGTCCCAGCACCCACACACCCGATTTCTATCGGTCCCTCTTTGGCGGCATCGCACGCGCTAATTCCCCAGGCAGCGCTGATGGGCGGAACAAATTCCTGGGTGCTTCGACCCAGATCATAAAGCGCGGCAGCCGGTACGATTGGCGCCACATGGTCTTGACCCAGGGGAAAACCAAACCCCAGATCGGAAAGCCAGCGAACCACTCCGTCCGATGCAGCCAGACCGTAAACTGATCCACCCGACAGCACAACAGCATGAATTTTTTCCACTAGATTAAGCGGTTCTAAAAGTTCGATTTCACGGGTTGCCGGGGCTGCCCCCCGCACATCCACACCGCCAACGGCCCCTTTTGGGCAGATGACCACGGTTACCCCGCAAACCGCATTAATATCGGTATAATTTCCAACGATGAGCCCCGCCACATCGGTCAGCGCATTATTTTTTCCAATCTTGGGCAATGCAACCTCCAAGGTATCACCATCACGAATCCCTGGAGACAATGTGTACTGCTCTTTGAGAAAAAGGAATCTCGATGTCATTTCCTTCAAAGGCTTCCTTCAATTGGTCAGTTGCATTTGTCATCAGACTCTCCCCTCCTGAAGAGATTTAGGATTAAATCAGAGTAAAATCATTTTTGACTCAAGGATATTGAAAAGTATGGGCTAACCTCCAAATTATATGGGAAAAGAATCCAGGGTGTCAATGGGAAAGACACCAATGACCCAGCAAAGGAAGATGTATGGACCGCTGCCCTTAAACAAAGTGGCCGACGCTTTTGGAGCGTATAACAGATCGTTTTCTCAGACAAGTCCTTTCATTTTGGACCGGTTGGTTTTTTATTGACAAAAACAAAAAATATCAGAACAATAAATGGTGTTTGAGAATAGATCAGGTGATGGGCACACGGTCATTTAATTTTAAAAATCTGTGGAAAAAGAACAGATAGTACATGCGTAAAGGGCCGATGAAACGATTCATTACCAAGATAGTTCGGGGTTTTGGCATCTTGCTTTTCGCATCGGCAGCCATTCCCGCGGTATCAGATGAGATTCATGTAATTGTCAGTATCAATCCGCAGAAATATTTTGTTCAGCAGATCGGCGGAGACCGAGTTCATGTCACTGTAATGGTCTATCCCGGGGCCAGCCCGGCGACTTATGAACCCAAACCGTGACAGATGACCGCTCTTTTGAAAGCCGAAATTTATTTTGCCATTGGTGTTCCTTTTGAAAATGTGTGGCTGAAAAAAATTGCTATGGAGCGCCATTACCGCCGCGGAGACACTCATGTCGGATATAATAAAACAGAAGATAAATACGCCAAAAGGAGCGATCACGGGATCAAAGATCCACATATCTGGCTTTCTCCGCCACTTGTAAAAATTCAGGCACGTCATGTTTTCAACGCTCTTTTGTTCGCAGATCCGGGCCATCGGTCCGGGCATGAAGCTAATTTTAAAAAATTTATGGAGAGGTTGGACAATTTGGATGAAGAATTGAAAGCCATCTTTAAGGGGAAAACAGGTCTTTTGTTCCTTGTTTTTCATCCGGCGTGGGGGTATTTTGTAAAAAGCTATGGACTGATGCAACTTCCCATCGAAGCCGAAGGAAAAGAGCCCAAACCGACTCGATTGAGAGAATTGATCGAGTATACTAAAAAGAACAATATTCGAGTTGTTTTCGTACAGCCACAATTTTCATCCAAAAGCGCTAAAATCATTGCAAATGCAATTGGTGGTCAAGTTGGATTTGTCGACCCCTTGCACAGGATTGGCTGGGCAATCTGCGTAAGGTGGCGGGAAAGTTTAAGGCAGCTTTGAGGTAATACATGGGTCCACCTGTAATTAACGTCCGGAACCTTTGGTTTTCTTTTGCCGGACAACCGGTTCTCAAAGATGTTACATTTGAAGTAAATGAAGGGGAGTTTCTCGCTTTGATCGGTCCAAATGGAGGGGGAAAGACGACGTTGCTTAAGCTATTACTCGGCCTTTTGACAGCGGATCGTGGTCACATACGGGTTTTCGGCCAATCTCCCCGAAAAGTCGTCCATCGGATTGGCTATGTTCCACAGGATATCCACATTAACCAGAATTTTCCCATATCGGTGATGGATATCGTGCTTATGGGGAGGTTGATATCATCAAGGTCTCGACGCCGCCATTCAAAGGATGATAAATTATCTGCTGAGAAAGCGATGGAAGAATTGGGTGTTTGGGAACACCGCGATCGTCAAATTGGAGATCTCTCGGGGGGGGAACGGCAACGGGTTTTTATTGCCCGGGCGCTTGTGATCGACCCGGAAATGCTGATGTTGGACGAACCGACTGCCAGCGTCGACACAAAGGGTCAAGGAGAAATTTTCGAACATTTAAAACAGGTCAACAAAAAGGTTACGGTCGTTTTGGTGAGCCATGACCTGATGATGATTTCAAGTTATATCAAATCGGTTGCATGTGTGAATCAATTTATCCATTATCATCCTGAGGCCGAAATTACAGAGGAAATGGTGGAGATATGTCAATGCAACGTTGATCTCATTGCACACGGGCTTCCCCATCGGGTGTTGCGAAAACATTAGAAACGAAATCAAAACCCGAAATTATCGGTTTTGATTTCGAACCGAAACAGCGAAGGCATTGCCCGTAGCCTGTCGAAACGCAGTGAAAATCCTGTCTTTCGGGATTGCTGGGTTCTTCAAATGAGTTGTAGGATAAACGGACATGATCGATGTGCTCGAATTTGAATTCATGAGAAATGCCTTGCTTGCCGGGCTTTTAGTTAGTGTGATCTGCGGCATTATCGGGACACTTGTTGTTGTCAACCGTCTAGTTCTTCTTTCCGGCGGTATTGCACACGCTGCTTTTGGCGGAATCGGCCTTTCCTTTTTTTTGGGTTTACCCGTCATGGCGGTCACCTTGTGCTTTTCCTTTGTGGTCGCACTGATATTGGCCGGGGTTACATTGAAAGCCAAACACCGATCTGATACTATCGTGGGGGTTCTATGGGCGGTGGGAATGGCGTTGGGCGTCATTTTTTTGGATTTGACGCCCGGGTATAATGTGGACTTGATGAGCTATCTTTTCGGCAGCATCCTGATGGTGACTCAACTTGACCTTTTGGTGATGGTGGTAGTAGGTACCATGGTGCTTTTTATAACGGGTTACTATTACCAAGATCTTTTGGCTATGTCCTATGATGAAGAGTTTGCCCGATTGAGAAACGTTCCGGTAAAACCGCTCTACTTTCTCCTTGTTTGTATGATTGCCCTTTCCGTAGTCGTGATCATACGCGTGGTGGGTCTCATTCTGATTATTGCCCTCTTGACCATTCCACCCTATATTGCTGAAAAATATGCGAGATCCCTTCGCATGATGATGGTTTTTTCTGTGCTGTTGAGCTGTCTGTTTGCTTCCTCAGGTCTCTTGCTATCATATTTTCTAAATGTAACTTCCGGGGCAGCCATTATCATGGTTGCGGCCGCGGGGTTTTTTATTTCTCTACTTTTAGACCGTTTGGTTACCCGACGTACATCGATGAGTTCGGTCTCTACGAGTAATTAACAGATTGATTTCACCGGATAAACGTTATGATAAATGTTAAAATGAAAGATATTACCTGCAGACTGATATTGAGCTCTTTTTTTGTCGGTATTTTATCTTCCTGTGTTTTCCTTGGAGCGGAAAGGGAGGCACCCGGAAACGACGATAACCCTCTGGCGGCGACCATTCAGGTTTACCGGAGGCCATTAAATCACCTCTCCGCTGTCCGGCGCGGCGGTTGCCCCATGTACCCGTCCTGTTCGAACTACAGCAAGCAAGCGATCCAAAAACATGGTATGATTATCGGCTGGATGATGACGACAGATCGTTTGTTGCGATGCGGGCGAGATGAAATGAAGTTATCGCCGCAGATTTTTATCAGCGGCAGATTGAACTATTATGATCCGGTTGAGATAAACGATTACTGGTGGAATGAAGAGTGAAGGTTTCGTTAAAAAAAGTGTTTTTTTCAGGGATTAAGCCCGGGTCAGGGTTTCTTGCAGTTTGCATTTGTCCAAGCAGGTTTTGCAGTCTTTCCCGTTTTGTTTTGCATTTGAGCAGTAATTCAAAAAGGCTTGCACCCAATCGCCACCGGTTCTTGGACAGTTGTCTATAAATTCGATGAAGCGTATGAGTGTGTCAACCGATGCCTTATCCATGGCATGTTCCATGCGACAGGCGGTGGCTTCCGCCTTCCCGGCGTCGATCTGTAATACCCTGAAAAGGAAATCCTTTAACACATCGTGCCGCCGGGTAATCTCCTTGGCAATTGTTGAACCCTTTTGGGTTAAAGTGACAAAACTGTATGGTTCGTAATTGATCAGGCCTTTTTCCCCCAGACTTTTTAGTGCGCCGGTCACCGTGCCGCGTTTCACCCCCATTTTTTCAGCAATGTCCCTTGTACGGGCAACCTTATGGGTCTTTTCCAGATCCAAAATTGTTTCTAAATAGTCTTCTAAACTTTCTGAGAGTCCTATATTTTTTTCAATCATATTTCCTCCTAAATTCTATCAATATATCAAATATCCAAGCTTACATTTAAAGTCAACACAAATAAACTTATGGATACCAAACATTTTAGTTGACAACTTATAAAGTTTGGGATACCAAACATTTTAGTTGACAACTTATAAAGTTTGGGTTACTAAACTATTCACTTAATATTCAATTCTTATTATATCAGGGAGTTTTATACGAATGACTCGATTAATGATGCGAAAAATGAAGGACAATCAAACGGGAACCATTTCTGCCATAAAGGCCGGTGGTGAACTTGGGCGGCGTATCCGCGACATGGGTCTTATACCGGGTAGATCCATTAAGGTTCAAGGCAGGGCACCCTTATATGACCCTGTAGCGTTAAGGATCATGGGATCTACGTTAACCATGCGAAACAATGAGGCAGATTATATTGAGGTGGAGACGGAATAGAAGTGGTACCAACAATCGCCCTTGCCGGAAATCCCAATTCCGGTAAAACGACCCTTTTTAATGAACTGACCGGATCTCGCCAGCATGTGGGTAATTATCCGGGAGTTACGGTTGAAAAAAAAGAAGGGACCCTTGTGAACAACGGATACCGGATGTCTGTTGTCGACCTTCCAGGGACCTATTCCCTGACAGCCTATTCCTTGGAAGAGGTGGTGGCCAGGGATTTTCTTGTTAATGAAAAACCCGAAGTCGTTATCGATATTGTTGACGCCTCCAACCTGGAGCGAAACCTATACCTGGCGATCCAGTTTCTCGAGATGGGTCTTCCGGTTTGCATTGCCTTAAACATGGTGGATGTTGCCCAAAAACGGGGTATTGAAATTGATGCGGAAAAACTTTCCGCCTTTTTGGGGGTTCCCGTTATTCCAACAGTCGCTCGAACCGGACTGGGAAAGAAAGACCTGATTGCTACAGCCCGACGAATGGCCGAAGAAGATAGAAAACAGTCACTTTTTGAAATTTCTTATGGGGATGATCTGGACCGAGCACTTGCGAAGATGACGCCGGAAATCGAAATCCATCATTTCCTGACCGAAACCTATCCCGCCCGTTGGGTTGCCTTAAAGTATCTGGAAAATGATAAACAGATTCTATCAAAGGGACATCAAAAGAATTCTGCTTTTAGTGAAAAGCTTGAAACGATCGGCAAGAAAGTATCGACCCATCTGAAAGCCACGGTGAATTCTTACCCGGAGGCCATGATTGCGGACCATCGATACGGTTATATCAATTCCATCATCAAACAGGGAATGGTTCACCGGCAGCATGACCAGAACAGGCTTTATACCTCTGATAAAATTGACAAAATCGTAACCCATCGGTTTCTGGGCCCAATCCTTATGATTGCAGTACTGTTGGGGCTCTATCATTTTACGTTTACGTATGGTGAAATTCCGGTCGGCTGGTTCGCGCGTTTTTTCGGGTGGGTCGGGGATACGGCTTCTTTTTATCTTCCGGATGGACATTTGAAGTCTCTCGTTGTAGCAGGTGTGGTTGACGGTGCCGGTGGTGTCCTGGGCTTTGTGCCGTTGATCATGTTCATGTTTTTCGGCATTTCGATTTTGGAAGATTCCGGGTACTTGGCACGGGTGGCGTTTATGCTAGACCGGGTGTTCAGCCTGTTTGGATTGCACGGCAGTTCGGTCATGGCGTTTATCGTATCCGGGGGCATTGCCGGCGGATGTGCTGTTCCCGGTGTCATGGCAACCCGGACCCTGAGATCGCCCCGCGAACGGCTGGCGACTTTGCTCACCGTGCCATTTATGAATTGCGGTGCAAAGCTACCGGTATTTGCGCTCCTGATAGCGGCCTTTTTTTCAGAAAACGAAGCCATATTTATGCTCCTCATTACCATCGTTGCATGGGGGGGGGCGCTTCTAGTTGCCAAACTGCTCCGTCTCACCGTCATCAAAGGCGAGCCGACCCCTTTTGTGATGGAACTCCCACCCTATCGTTTTCCAACCTTTAAAGGGCTGCTTATCCACACCTGGGAAAGAACCTGGCAATATATCAAAAAAGCGGGAACCGTTATTCTGGGTGTTTCAATTATTTTATGGGCCATGATGACCTACCCGGGTCTTCCCGAATCTAAACGAAGCGAGTTTGCAAAACAGCGGGAAGCCATCATGGCTGCCCCCCCTCCTTCCACTGCCCGACCGGACAAGTTGCCAGGTAAAGAGGCCGGACTTTCCGAATTGGCAGCGATTGACGGGGCGGAAGCAGAAGCGAATTTGAAGAATTCAATTGCCGGTCGAATGGGAATCGCCCTGGAAAGCTTGACAAGATGGGCCGGTTTTGATTGGCGCACCAATATTGCTCTGGTCGGCGGGTTTGCAGCCAAAGAGGTCATTGTCTCAACGCTGGGAACGGCTTACAGCCTTGTGGAAGCAGACGCGGCAAACAGCGGTTCTCTTTCTCAAACCCTCGCCAACTCCCCGAAATGGCGTCCGTTGGTGGCGCTGAGTCTGATGATATTTATTGTTTTTTATACCCCATGTTTTGTCACGGTTGTATGTATCTCACGCGAAGCGGGGTCATGGAAATGGGGTGTTTTTTCAATGGTATTGAACACACTGTTGGCATTGATATTGGCCGCACTAATATTTCAAATTGGCCTGGCACTGGGATATTAGGAGAAATAACGATGGATAATTTGATGGTTACCCTGATCGTCAGTTTGGCTGTTGCATACATCTTCAAAACGTTTTATAAGAAATTTAAAAAGAGAAGTGAGATGAACTGCGGATGCTCGGGATGTGATGTCGGCAGCGAGACCTGTGAACCCTTATCTTCTGAGAGGGTGAAAAAAGAAGTAGAGGCGGCAGGGAATAAAACTTTAAATTGTGACCTAAAAAAGGATTAAAAAACACTGGGTTACCTTTCAATACCATGATGCATTTCGTTGTTCAGGAACATCATGCGCGACACCTCCATTGGGATTTTCGCCTGGAAATCTCGGGTGTTTTGAAATCATGGAGTATTCCCAAAGGCCCTTCTTTAAACCCCGCTGACAAAAGGCTCGCGGTCATGGTGGATGATCACCCCCTGGCATACCTTCACTTTGAAGGGATTATTCCCAAAGGTGAATACGGTGCCGGTTTAGTGATTGTGTGGGATCAGGGGAGTTATTGCCTTATCGAAGGAGATGACCCGGCAAACGGACTCGAGAGCGGAAAGATCGCCATAGAACTTCAGGGTAAAATTTTAAGGGGAGGCTTTTCCCTCATCCAAATGAAGGGACGGGGTGAAAAGAACTGGCTTTTGATAAAAAAAAAGGATCAATACAGCGAGATGAAGTGGGCCATCGAGACGGCATTGACAAAGGAGAAGAAAAACAGCCTTTACGAAAAAAATCCACCCTGTAAATCAAACAAGTTTCCAATTTCTTGATACGGAGTCTTATCTTTCTATACATGGGTAAAACAGATAACCGGCAACAAAACTATTTTATATCCGTATAGTGCAAAAAATAATTATCATTATTGGAATCTTGCTGGTTGTAGTCGGTTTACTGTGGCCTTTGTTGATCAAAATACCCCTGGGGCGATTACCGGGGGATATCATCATCAGCCGGCCGACTGCCAAAATATTTATCCCGATCACGACCATGGTTTTGGTCAGTATCATCATCTCTGTTGTACTATGGCTTTTTCGTAAATAAAACCAAGTATTATCGTTTAATCTGTTTTTATGGGAAGGTGAAGCAATATGAGTACGATTGTCGATTTTACAATCTCTCCCCTGGACAAAGGAGAGAGTCTGAGTCCCTATGTGGCAAGGGTGGTGTCGATCATCAAAACCAGTGGTCTTTCGTATAAACTTGGCCCGATGGGGACAAGCATCGAAGGTGAAATGGATGAGATCATGTCTCTGATTCAACGATGCTTTGAAGAGTTAAAGAGGGACTGCGGCAGGATTTTAATGACCATCAAGGCGGACTACCGGAAAGATTTTTCAGGTCGAATTAAAACGAAAGTCAGCGCCGTCGAAGATAAAATATAATTATCATTACAGGAGGATATGATGAATATAGAGGAAACAGCAAAGAAAATCGTTTGGCTTGGACATGACTGTTTCAGAATCGATGGAGACAAGATCGTTTATTTTGATCCCTATCAAATTTCACCCGGGACCAAGGCGGATCTGATCCTTGTTACCCATGAACATTTTGATCACTGTTCTCCGGGCGATATCGCCAAGATACAAAAGCCCGAAACGGTCATTGTTACAGAGAAGGACGCGGCTAAAAAACTCGAAGGCAATGTGAAGGTTGTCAGGCCCGGGCAAACCATCGATGTGGATGAAATTAAAATTGAGGCAGTGCCAGCATATAACACAGATAAAACATTTCATCCAAAAGAAAACGGATGGCTGGGGTTCATCGTGGATATGGAGGGTGTCAGGATTTACCATGCAGGGGACACCGACTTTATCCCTGAGATGAATCAATTTGAGGTAGATATTGCACTTCTTCCGGTATCCGGAACTTATGTGATGACCGCCGTTGATGCGATGGAGGCTGCCCTTGCCATTCGACCCAAACTCGCCATTCCGATGCATTACGGGGCGATTGTGGGCGGGGGCCAGGATGCAAAAGATTTCAAAATTGCCCTGGAGGGAAAGGTTGAGGTCCTTGTATTGTGAAAAACAGGCCCCCTGTTTCCTTAGTGCCGTATGACTGAATGTATGGCTACTCCAATTTGAATCGCACAGGAATCCTGACCCACATATCCACCGGTTTACCGGCTTTAATGCCGGGTTCAAATAGCCAGTCCTTTACGGATGCGGTTGCCTATCGGTCCAAAAACGGATACCCGCTGCTCTCGTATACCCTTAGATCACCGACCTTTCCGTTTCGAGTTACTTTAACGTCAAGTGTTACCATTCCTTGATACCCCCTTTTTCTCACAATTCTGGGGTATTCGGGGGGGAATTGTCCCGAAATAACGGCCGGGCTTGGCGCAGAATCATCCCGGCAGTTTGTTGGGTTTCCGGCAGGGCCTTTTTTACCGGTTCGGCGATGGGTGGCGTAAATGCATCCTGGATTTCAGGCCTTTTTAAAATCAGCAGTGTCGATAGCGTTCCAATTTTTCTAGGTTTGACAATCGGTTCGGGTCTTAGAGATGGACTTGTGTAATGGAGGGGTTTTTAATCTGCCTAATTGGTTGAGTTCAAGAGGGGGTTGAGCCGTTTTAAGCGGGATGATCGGTTTTATCTCTATCTTAGGTGGAACAGATATAACTTTTTTTATTTTGATTTTTTGTAAAATCGATTTTGTCTTCGGCACATACGGTTTGCGATAGGTCAGAGATAGCGTTATCGGACGGTGCTTGGGTTTTGGATGAGATGGTTTCTTCATCCAGTTAAACTCTGTTCCTAAAAGAAGGATATGTGGCATCATCTTTTCCGATTGGCAATTGGGAACTGAATGGATTATGATGATTCCTGTTCCGTGACACCGGCTTCTTCAAACGTACTTATACCTGAAAAGGCTTGCACAGCCGCTTCCATGATGCCGATGGCGAGTGCGCCACCGCTGCCTTCGCCAAGACGCATGCCAAGGTTTAAAATTGGCTCGCATCCCAGGTACCCCAGCATCGCCCGGTGACCCTGCTCTCCTGAACAGTGTCCGGCAAACAGATAGTCTTTTACCGTCGGGCAGAGGGTGTGTGCGATCAGTGCACCGGCAGTGGAAATAAAACCATCCATTACAACCGGGTACCGGTGGTAAGCGCTTGCCAGGATTGATCCTGCAATGCCGCCAATCTCAAATCCTCCGACCTTCGCCAGAACATCGAGGCCATCTCGGGGGTCGGGTTGGTTTGTCCGAATCCCCTGGCGGACGGCCTCCTGTTTTCTTTTAAGTCCTTCATCATTCACTCCGGTTCCCCGACCCACCATCTCTATCGGGGTTTTACCTGTAATCACGGTGCCGATGGCAGCGGAGGGGGTTGTGTTGCCGATTCCCATATCCCCGGTACCCACAATATCGGCTCCTTGATCAATCTGGTCTGAAGCGAGGTTAAATCCAGTTAAAATCGCCTTCTCAGCATCCTGACGGGACATGGCAGGTCCCTTTGCAAGATTCGCTGTTCCCCGTGCTACTTTCCGAATAAGGAGCCGATCACCTCCATCCATGGAAACAGGATCGAGTTCAGGGATGATCCCCATGTCCACTACCCATACTTCCGCCCCAACATGTCGGGCGAGTATATTGATTCCCGCACCGCCCGCAAGAAATGTCCGGACCATTTCTCCGGTAATCTCCTGGGGATAAGGGCTCACCCCTTCAGCGACCACGCCGTGGTCGCCGGCCATTATCAGGACAACCTTACGCGATATCGAAGGGTTGAGCGTCTGTTTGATTCCGCACAACTGTTCGGCGATGTCATGCAGTTTCCCCAGCGCTCTCAGCGGCATTACCAGCTGAGCTGTCCGGTTCCGGGCGGTTTCGATCCACTCTTTTTTTATGGGTCGGATGCCATTGATGATCTCTTCCAATCCGATATTGCTACTCGTCATTTTGTTATTCCTCCTTCTCAATTGTCTTTTCGTTTGTTAAAAAAAAATCCCCTAGCGATTAACGCCTGGGGATTTACCGTCTCCACAAACCAAAGCTTAGATGGCAGGTCTTCTGACTTTAGGATCGTTCTACTGCCCGGGCCTTCCCTCTCCGTTTTGCTGACGAAGAAGTGACATAAGCCGGGGTTCGTCTCCTGTCACAGCGGCGGGTCCGTACCGAATTTACACCGGTTTCCCTATTAAGCCCGGATGGGCACCATCAAACTGTACCGCGCAATTTTTTGGCTTTTATATGGATGATTTAAACCGGTTTGTCAAGATTTTATTTTTCAATTTTTCCTATTTTCTTTTTTCTGAATCCGACATCACGAAGCGATTCCAATTCAAGACGAAATCCTTTTGAGGCTCATCTGAATATCGCACCTCGAAATTGATGGTGCCAGTTTGTCTCACCGATAGAAGCTCATTTATCAACAAAGCAGTTTCTTGATTCGTTATAACCGGGAATTGATAATTTTCATTGATATATTTAAATTCCCCTTTTTTTTCAAATTGTTTTTCAATAAAATTACAATGATTATTAAGCCTTTCAATGATACGTCTGTTGCCAAATTTTACGATCCCGGCGATCCGCGATACAATGGCGTCATGAAAATTACGATCGATTTCATACCCGATACTGCTACGGCCCGCAGCCATTGCCGCATACATGGTGGTACCGATTCCAAAAAAAGGGTCTAAAATACGATCCTCTTTTACGGAAAACATTGTAATTAATCTGTATGGTAGTTCAAAAGGATAGGCAGCACTGCGCCCCCCGACCTTATTATCGAACAGATTTTGTGAGGTCCCCTTCAAATCGGTCCAAACATCTGAAAACCAATCGTTTCTTTCCTCCCAAAAAAAAGAACTTTCACGTCTTTGTTGTTTCTCATCTTTGCTTCTGAACTCTTTTTTGTTTCCCTTGCGTAATATCAGGATATACTCGTGCTCAAGTGTGACGTAAGCCCCGGGTGGCATCATGCCCGAGCCCATAAACTTGTTGGGTGCGTTTGTCTGTTTCCGCCATAGTATCGCAGGCAATGATGAAAATCCGAGCTTTTGCAAATATGTTTGAATTCTGGAATGATTCGTGTATAAGGCGAAATATCCGTTCACCGTCCGCGTTGCATCACCGATATTTATGCAAGCAATGCCGCCTCTTTTTAACACTCGGAACACTTCGGCCCATACCAAATCAAGTTCCCTATTCATCAGTTCGAATGCCAATGAACCGTCTTTGTTATCCAACGCCCTTCCAATTTTTACATTCTGTTTGGAGAAAATGCCGTCCCACATTTCAATCATCGGATAGGGCGGTGAGGTTACGACCAAATCGATACTTTCGGAAGGTACATCTTTCATTTTTTTAGAATCGTTATAATAAATTTTGTGGATAGACTTCATAAATGCTCTCTTAAATGAGTTGAACAGAAACAGTGATTGCATTCCCCGTAGCTTGTCGAAGCGCAACGAAGATCCCGCTATTCGGGGCTGTAGGGTTCTTCAATTGGTTATGTAATGTATTCACGAGTAGATGATGAACTCTAACAAATTTGAATCTGGATCCCGAATATAAATACTTGTTCCGATAGCTCGCCCACCATTCCGGCCACCTTTTCGATCTACAGGCCCTTCCACAATTTCTGCAGCCGCTTTTTTTAACATATCGGATAACGCCTGTTCGGTGTCGTTCCAGACAAAACAAAAATCTCCACACCCTGGTTGTGCAGTCGGGCCTCGCAAAGAGAATTTTTCTGATTGCCATAATTCAGGTGTATGAAAATTTATTTTATTTTCGTTAAAATGAACGGAATAAACTAAAGGTCCATAATTATCAGATATCTTAAATCCAAGCTTTCGGTAGAACTCTAGCATCGAGTCAACTGCCCGAATGGGAATAGCGGCGTGGTCAAATCCTGCAATCATAATAATATCCTCTTAGCATAACAGCCTATAGTCTCAGGCCTAAAATGACTAGATCTTCGGAATGAATAATGAACCGATTGTCAAGATAAGACAATTTAAAGGGATACCGAGCATCATATAATCACTAAAACGATACCCACTGGGTCCGTAAACCAACAAATTGGTTTGATAACCGATCGGTGTTGCAAAGCAGACCACAATGATGAACGGTTTTGGATCGACACCCAAACCGATGGCGGTCGAAATGGCGATGGGAAGCAAAAGTGTTGCCGTTGAATCCTCGGATGACATCGGGGTTAATCTTTTTCATTTTGATCACATTCTCAACGCGTTTCTGGTCAAGCTGGGCCTCGAGTTCAGATATTTCCTTTTATAGATCCGCCACTTGTCGGACATCGGGGTTCTATCAGGCAAGTGCGCTCCTTTCTAATGGACTTAGTCCTGGCGTGCTGGGAATTATTATTTAGAATAATAATAGTTTTCATGCTTTTAGATACCACATTGCCCTGTTGAGAGTCAATTTTTCAAATGAAACCTAAAAGTCAACGATTTTTTTCGATTTGGGAAATTATACCTTGATATCGTAAATTAATTTGTGTTTTAGATCAATAAAATAATTGTAATTATACCACATTGTGGTATGTAAGCAGCCGTCCTATTTGAAAAAGATTCATATAGAAATCTTGGTCAAAATTGATTAACCCCCTCAGATATTTTTCAAATACCAATGTGCTGTTCAAATATTAATTGTAAACAAAAACCTATACTCGCACTGGGCGACTTTATTTGTGGAGTTTACCAAAATGAAGAAAGTGGAAAAGTTTACAAATTGATTTTTCAGCGTACTTGCTCTTTTCATATAACTTAACTGGTTTGTTTTTTTTGGTGGTCATGGCGGAAAAAATAGAATTTCTTGACCAAAGAGGGCGGATCTTAATCTGTCTGATGGATTTTTTTCTATCTCGCCACCCTTCCGAATTTGCCAAGGCCTGTATCGCTCTATCCCATGAATGTACAGCATCAGTATCTGTTGCCACAACCCATTGGCAAGATGTGGAGTTTGCTTTCAACAAGCTGTTTGTGGGCCCCCAGGCTATTTTGGCACCTCCTTTTGCCTCGGTTTATCTAGAAAGTGAACCCCACGTCATGGGTGAGACGACTCTTATGGTACGCCACCTATACCAGACGGTCGGGTTGGTCTCACCCTGGAAAGGTAAAATACCTGACGATCACATTTCTTTGGAACTGGATGCCTGCCTGCATATGCGGCAGGGGTTTCTGAAAAGTGGATCCTCCCAGTTATGCGACATTTATAGTTATTTCTTAAATGAGCACATGGCTAGATGGATCCCCGATTTCTGGCTAAGGTAAACGAAGCACCTGAATTGCCTCCCGAGTGTAGCGTTTCAAAGGAAAGT
>DCWS01000054.1:0-497 GCA_002328165.1 Desulfobacteraceae bacterium UBA2156
TAGGTAATTAGTCACGTTTTGGCACCAAATCACACAGATAATTGGAGACAATATCGAAGATATCTGTGTGACGATGATTATATCGAAATTCTAGCTCTTTGAGATACAAAGGAAAGTTTTCCTTTGAAACACCATGATGTTCAATGAGACGTTCTTTGGCCCAACTCCAGAAACCTTCGAGGCCGTTGATGTAAACTTTACCGGTTGCAAATCTCATATTGTGATCGATCTTAAGATGCCGGTAACCACAAAACATCAAACTATCATAGCTTCGAAATTTGTCGGTGTAAATGATGCTGCCCCTGCGAACGGTTTTAACGGTCAGCCCGATTAGCGTCTCTGCCTTAACATCTGGTACTATGGTGACTCGAACCGTGCCGTTTCGCTCGAGAATGCCGAATACAGGGACTTTACCGGCAGCCTCTTTGGCCTTTGCGTCTGCCACCAAAATAACATTCATCGAGCTCAATTTCACCACCCAATAGATCATTTGCATC
>DCWS01000054.1:646-20975 GCA_002328165.1 Desulfobacteraceae bacterium UBA2156
GTTTTAACGGTCAGCCCGATTAGCATCTCTGCCTTAACATCTGGTACTATGGTGACTCGAACCGTGCCGTTTCGCTCGAGAATGTCATTCATTTTCTAAACGGTGTTTGACAAAGTGAAAAAAAACATCTAACAATTGGTATTATATTTCTTCCATACGTACCCAATTTTCGGTAATTTTACTCAAAATCCTTTATGACGGAGGAGGTGATCAAACTTAGTTTATGTGAAAAACGGAGTCGTCGATTGTATAACTCAATTCTGAAAGGAGGTAACCGACCAATGAAAAAGAAATTTTTTATGATTTTCTTGTCCCTGACAATGATAATGAGCCTAGTACTCCTGATGCCGAATATTCTCCCACCAGCCCATTCCGCAGACGTAATAAAACTAAAATTTGCCAATTTTTTCCCTCCCCCAGCCCGTCAATCCAAAATCTGTGAAGAATTCATTTCGGATGTGGAAAAACGCACCAATGGCAGAGTAAAGATTCAATACTTTGCCGGCGGCTCATTGCTTAAAGCCCCAACAATTTACAACGGCGTCGAAACTGGAATTGCCGACATTGGCTATGCCCATGTGTTTTATACGCCCGGCCGTATGGCTGTCACTGAAGCTGCCGGTACACCTTTAGGCTACCCGAGCGCCTGGGTAGCCACCCACGTTGTAAATGACTTTTACAATCAATTTAAACCCAAGGAATGGGACAAGGTCAAGGTGCTCTGGTTTAACGGCGCTGCACCCAGCGTCGTCATCAGCAAGAAACCGGTGCGGAAGCTGGAAGATTTAAAAGGATTGACCATCAGAGCACCAGGAGTCGCAGGTGACATTGTTAAGGCCCTCGGCGGTACCCCCGCCCCAACACCCATGATGGAAGTTTATGATGCGATCGCGAAAGGCGTAAATGACGGGGTTTATACCCCTTACGAAACCATCAAGACATTCCGATTCGCTGAGGTTGTCGATTATACGACCATCAGCTGGCAAGTGGGCAATACGTACCCCTTTTATGTGGTGATGAACAAAAATAGCTGGTCGAAATTGCCTGCCGATATTAAAGAAATCTTCAATGAACTCAGCGGCGTGTATCAAGAGAGATATGCATTGATGTGGAATGAGATCGACATGGTAGGCAAGGCGTTTGGCGCCAAGAAGGGTGTCCAATACTTTGAGTTATCATCAGCAGAGGTGAGCAAGTGGCAGAAAGCCGTTGAACCGGTCATCGACAACTATGTTAAAAGAATGTCGGGAAAAGGATATTCCGAAAGCGAAGTCAGGGGCTGGATCAAATTCCTGCAAGAAAGAATTGCCTATTGGACGGCAAAGCAGATCCAATACAAAATCCCTTCAGTAACCGGACCTCCTGAGATGAGGCCATAAATTATATATAATACGGGTTTGAGCCTGCGGGATCGTCAAAAATGCTGCTACCTGAATCTTGCCTGAAATAGACGCCTCCAAATCGTGCAAGATTCAGATGCGAAACGTTGGCCACTGACAGGCACGCACCCCAAGTTCTTGCTTGTACCCCAATTGAGCGTTTTTCGCTCAATTGGGGTGTGGGATACTACTGCTGCGCGAAGCTTATGTCGATTCTAGAAAAATTTGAAAATTTTAATCGTCGATTAAGTACTTTTTTTGAATGCGTAGGGCTTGCCGGACTCCTTGTGATGGCATTTCTCACCTGCAGCGATGTGGTCGGTGCCAAGCTTTTTCAGCGGCCAATCTTTGGTGCCATTGACATAGTGATGCTTGCCCAAATAGTGGCAATTTCCTTTGCTGTCGCTTCTGTCCTTATTCTCGGCAGACACGTTCAAGTCGAGTTTTTCGTCTCAATGCTGCCGAAGCGAGTCCAGGCAGCAATTGACATTATCGTTCACATTTTTGGATTGGCCCTCTTTGTTCTCATTATTTGGCGTTTGGGTATACTTGGTTATTCCTTTCAAACCGGAGGAGAGGGCAGCGCAACTGCCCGCATCCCTCTTTATCCCTTCGCTTATGGCATTGCCCTTGCCTGCATTCCAGTATGTTTGGTGTTTGTTGTAAAATTTTTTAATGCGCTTGCTAAAGTGGTGAGAAGATGAGCGCGATTGCTGTCGGCATGATTGGTATCGGCCTCCTCCTTCTGCTTTTTCTCCTTGGAATGCCGGTGGCGTTTGCCATGGTCTTTGTTGGCCTTCTCGGGTTTGCTTATTTGACCGATCCTGGGCCGGCCTTGAGTCTGCTGGCGCTGGATATTTGGGAGCAGTTCTCTTCCTACCCCTTGAGTGTTATACCCATGTTTATCCTTATGGGAACGTTTGCCTTTGCTTCCGGAATCAGCAAAAGGCTTTACAATACGGCCTATTGTTGGACAGGACAGATGCGCGGTGGACTGACCGTCGCCACGGTGCTTGCCTGTGCCGGTTTTGCTGCCATATGCGGATCCACAGCAGCAACAGCAGCAACGATGGGAAAAATAGCGCTGCCGGAGATGAAGAAATACAAATATGATAACACCCTGGCGACCGGTACTGTTGCAGCTGCCGGAACGCTCGGCATTCTTATCCCGCCCAGCACCGTCCTCATTGTCTATGGGATATTGATCGAAGAATCCATCGGCAAACTTTTTATTGCCGGAATTTTGCCGGGGATACTCCTTAGCCTTTCATTTATGGCAGTGGTGGCGTTGCTGTGCTTCCGCAATCCCAACCTCGGCCCAGCCGGTGTCCCGACCAGTTGGCGGGAGAAACTACGGGCAACAACCGGAATTATAGAAGCTGTTCTTTTATTCCTTTTGGCCATTGGCGGCCTGTTTCTCGGTTGGTTTAGCCCTACCCAGGCCGGAGCCATCGGAGCCGGTGGCGCGTTGATTATTGGACTGGCGCGAAGACAGCTCAACTGGCGGACCTTTTTCGAGGCCGGCCAGGAAGCCTTGCGAACAAGCTGTATGGTGCTGTTTATCATTACCGGCGCTGTCATTTTTGGTCATTTCATGGCCGTATCCACCATACCTTTCATACTGGCCGGCTGGATCGGTCAGCTTTCGATACCTCCGATGGCCGTCATGGCGGTCCTTATCTGCATTTATTTCATTGGAGGATTTTTTATGGATTCTATGGCCCTCATAGTGGTAACTATCCCCATCTTCTTTCCGGTTGTCATGAAGCTTGGCTTTGATCCGATCTGGTTTGGTGTCATCATTGTGCTGGTAGCCGAGATGGGGGTTATCACACCACCGGTTGGAGTAAACGTATTTGTAATCAAGGGGATTGCCCCGGACGTTCCACTTTTTGTTATCTTTAGAGGAATTCTTCCTTTTCTTGCAGCTCTGATTATCGTCACGGTTATAATTTTATTTTTCCCGCAGATTGCCACATTTTTGCCCGGTTTTGTAGCTTATTAGTTAATTTCCTTGAGAGGTGGTCTTTAAATACAAATTTAGGTTTTTGAGATTTCGAAATTTTGAAGAAATCTAAGGAATATAAGATGGAAAGAAAAACGATTACTAAAGAAAACCATCATTTCTTAAAAGAAAAAGAGACCATGTCCATTGAGGATCTCAAGACGCTCCAGTTTGAAAAGACAAGGGAAACATTGGAAAGGGCATATCACAACAGCCAATTTTATCGGAACATTTTTGATAAAGCAAAGGTTAAACCAGAAGATTTCAAAGAGCTTGAAGATATCGCCCGCTTTCCTTTCATTGATAAACTTGATTTGATCAAAGACCAGGAAAACCATCCACCCTTTGGAAGCAGGGTTTGTGTTACTCCTGATAAGATTTGCCGGATTAATATTACCAGCGGAACTTCCGGAATGGGGCAAGAGGTGCACTGCCATGAAGAAGCGTCTATCGTGGCGGCGAATGCCTCTACGGCCTCCCATTTTGCAGCTATCGGATTGCAGAAAGGGGATTTGTCGGCCCTTCTTTATCCGCTGGGAACGATGACCGGCGGCATGCTCTCCTACGAAGGATTACGAATGCTTGGAGCAACACCCATGCCGCTGGCTGTGTTCAACACCAATCAAAAAATTGCTATTATGAAGCGCTTCAATGTGCATCATATATCAACCACCCCTGCGTATTTGTCCCGGATCACATCGATTTGCATGGAAAAGGGTATTCATCTAAAAGAAACCTTTTCGCGCCTGAAGGGGATTACACTTTCGACCGAGCCATTTCCGGTTGCATGGGCGCTTAAGATGGAAGATCTCTGGGGCACCGTGATCCATGATATTTACGGCTCTACCCAATTAAATTTAAACTACGCGATTACTTGCAAATACGGTGCTGTCCCGGATGGGCAATTCGGATGCTATCACCTGGCCGATTATCTGGCGCTGGTGGAGGTTCTGAATAAGGAAACGGATAAACCGGTTGAGCTCGGCGAGTGGGGTGAACCGGTGGTGACAACCTTCTCCCGAAAGGCTATGCCCCTTATTCGGTTTCGATCAAACGACCGGGTGAGATTGCTTCCGCCAGAATGCTGTGACTGCGGCCGCATGTCCAGGTCCCTTTGGGAAGTGGGGACGGTTGCCAGATACGACGATATGATCAAAATCAAAGCAACCAACGTGTGGCCGCAAACCGTTGATGAGGCTGTATTTTCATTTGATGAAATAGAGGAATATAACGGCAACGTTTTCATTGATAACAGCGGCCGGGAGGTAGCCAAAGTCAGTTTTGAGTTCAAAAATGCGGCTCTGGATGACACCACCAAAGCGACAATTATTAATAAGCTCGGTTATAAAATTAAAGAACTGACGCTTGTAACGATGCAACTGGAAGAAGTGCCGTATGGGACGCTGCCGCGATTTGAATACAAAGTACGTCGCTGGACGGATGAACGCGTGCCGGGGTTGGAAAGAGTTAAATTCATCGAGAAATAGAGACGATATCTTGACCTGAATACGATATGACGGATAGAAGAGGATTCCTTTTGGGAAATTAAACAGAGCCGGGAAGGGTCGGGTTCCCTTTTTCATTGGCCAGCTTGTCTGCGATGTCCTTTCGCAGATCTTTTTTGGATACCTTGGACATGTTGGTCAGGGGAAACTCTTCCACCACCTCGAGCCGTTCCGGCAGTTTGAATTTGGAAATCTTTTTTTCCATTAGGAACACCTTGAGTTCCTCGAACTCCATGGTTTCCCCGGGATGCAGAATGAGGTATGCACAGGATTTTTCCCCCAAAAGCGGATCCGGCATGGCCACAACCGCCGTATTGAGAACCTTGGGATGTCCGATGATTAGACCTTCCACTTCCTCGGCGCTGATCTTCTCGCCTCCCCGGTTGATCATGTCTTTATTACGACCTGCAACCGTCAGGTTGCCCATCTTGTCCTGCCACACTATGTCTCCGGTCTTGTAGAACCCTTCCGGATCAAAGGCGTCTCGATTGTGCTCTTCCGCCCGGTAATATCCGCGGATGACGGTCGGACCCCGGGCCCACAGCTCCCCCATTTCTCCTAAAGGGACTTCCACCCCATCGTCATCCACAATCTTGATATGGTCTTCCGGGGTCAGAGATCGGCCCTGGGTCTCGATAATCACTTCCTCCGGGTCATCCAGGCGCGTGCAAGTGTGAAAGCCCTCGCCCATGCCGAAATTCTGCTGCAACCGGCACCCAAGTTCTTGCTGCACCCGGCGTCCGAGATGGGGGCTAACCCTGAAACCGCCGCCGGCAATAACCTTGACGGAAGAGACATCGTAATGCCCCTTTTCGAGGTGGTTGAGCCAGTTCATGATCATGGTCGGGACCCCGTTCATGTAGGTGACCTTTTCCGCTTCCACCAAGGGGAGGACGGTCTCCGGGTTCGGGTTCAAAGCGAGGACGGTTTTGGCGCCGCAATAGACCGCACCGTTGAGCCCCGGGGCAGTGAGTGAAAAATTGTGGGCTATGGGTGCACTGGCGAGAAAGATACTGTAGGGTGCAAAGCCGATCATAAGGGCGCTGAATTTGCAGCAGCAGACATAGTCATTATGTGTATGTGGAATTACCTTTTGTCGTCCCGTGGTGCCGCCCGAGAGTTGAAAAACAGCCACTTCATTGGGGTTGGGCCGATAGACTTTCAGGTGATCTTCAGGATAATCTTTTTCCAAGGGTTGTTCCAGAAGTTCGACCAGGGCGATTGTGCCCTCAGGGGCCTCGCCACCTGCCACAAACACATGCTCCAGATGAAAGGCCGTCTCCCGGACATCCTTTGCCAGTTCAAGATAGTCGAAGCCATGAAACTCCGAAGGTATGACATAGCCCTTGGCCCCGGTGTGTCGGGCTATGTATCCGATTTCGCTCAGGCGGTGGGGCGGGAGACACATGACCGGGATGGCGCCGATCCTTAAAAGGGCAAAGTAGATGTAGACGAACTCCGGGATATTGGGCAACTGGAGGATGATCCGGTCAAGGGGCCTTAATCCCAGTCGTAAGAATTGGAGGCTGAGACGGTCCGCCTTTATCTTCAGATCATGATAGGTATCCCGCACCTCTCCCATGACGGGGGAGACGCCCACCAGGGCCTCTCGCTCGGAAAAGTGCCGGGCGCTTCGATCCAGGACATCGCCAAAAGTGAGATTTTCCCATGTGCTCCGGGCCGTGTACGTTTCAGCGAGTTCCGAAGGCCATGGGCAGCAACCTTCCAGCATCTTGATCGATTATCTCCTTTTTTTAGTTCAGAGGTTACAATCCTTATTTCTTTTTCTCCTCCAGGGCCTTGAGGATCTTTTCAGGGGTTACCGGCATTTCCATGAAGTCAATGCCTATGGCGTCATAGATGGCATTGACAATAGCGGGAGCGGGGGATACTTGTGTGCCTTCCCCGGCCTCTTTGGCCCCGAATGGTCCCAGGGGATCAATTGTTTCCACCTCAATGGCCTCGATTTCCGGCATCTCCATTGCGGTGGGAAAGCCATAATCGAGAAAAGAGGGATTCATCACCTGCCCCTTTTCGACGATCACGTCTTCATAGAGGGCCTGTCCCATTCCACCCACAACGGAACCTTCAAGCTGCCCCTCAACGAGCAATGGATTGATCATTTTTCCGCAATCATGGGCCGCCGCCATCTTCAGGAGCTTTACCCTGCCTGTTTGAGGGTCGACTTCAACCTCTGCCGCTTGAGTCATAAAGGAATAGTTAGGAGCAAAATTTCCATTCTCTTTGAGCAAAGTTGTGGGTTCCGTGGTCGGTGCCATCCAGGACCCCCTGCCCACGATGGGCATAGGATGGTCCCCGTACTGATAGGCCTTGAGGGCATCAGAAAGGGTCATTCCTTTATCGGGAGAGCCTTTCACATAGATTTTTCTCTTTTCAGCCACAAGATCATCCACACTGGCTTCCAGTTTTTCAGACACGATTTCGAAAAGCTTATTTTTGACGGAGATCGCGGCTAATCTGGCTGCATTACCGGCCCTGACCGTAACCCCGCTTCCGAAAGTGCCGGGGTCTAGAGGCGTAATGCCCGTGTCAGCCGCGGTCACCCTGACGTCTTCGAGAAGTACGCCCAATTCTTCCGCAACAATCTGGCCGATCACCGTTTCCGCCCCCTGGCCTATGTCTGCGGCCCCTGTCAGGACATTTACGGCCCCCTCCCGTCCCAATTGAACCACAGCCCCTGAACTTATGTGGCTCATGTTGCTGACACCGCTTGGAAAGGACCCACCTGCCATCCCCACACCCCTGCCGAATGGAAGTTTACCCCTCTTTTGGGCCCACCCTATGCCCTCGGCCGCCTTCTTAACGGTATCCACAAATCCGCAGGTGTTGATCACAAACTTGGCCGGATGCGGTTCCCCGGCGTGAATACTGTTCCGAATCCTTATCTCACCCGGATCCAAATCCATACGCTCTGCAATCATATCCAATTGACGCTCCACCGCAAATCGGGCTTGAGGGATGCCATGTCCCCTCATAGCCCCACCGACCGGTTTGTTGGTGTATACATGGTAACCCTCGTGGAGCAGGTTGGGCACTTTATAGGGTATCATGAGAAAAAATCCCATAAGTGTGATCATCACAGGGGCGGTGCTGTTGTATGCTCCGCCGTCCGCATAGGCCTTAAATTGTTGGGCAAGGATATTTCCCTCCTTATTCAAACCGGTCTTTACGCTCAGATACACGGGGTGTCTTTGTCTGGTGCCAATAAAGACCTCCTCCCGATCATAAATGAATTTTACGGGTCTTCCGATGTTCATGGCAAACCAGCATGCACAGAAATCCTTTGCGAACATATCGACCTTCTGGCCAAAACCTCCACCCACCTTTGGTTTGATCACCCGGAGCTTGCTCTCGGGGACAAGAAGGGTGGTCGACAGATTCCTTCGCAGGAAAAATGGTATCTGGGTTGAAGACCATATGGTAAGTTCCCCCTTCGGGTCATACTGGGCAAGGGCACCATGGGGCTCAAGAGGAGCATGATTGACAGCCTGGGAATAGAAGGTATCCTCAAAGATGAAATCGCTTTCTCCAAATGCCTTTTCCACATCCCCGAATTCCTTTCTGATGGATGCGGAAATGTTTTTTTGTACATCGGCATGCACCAGGGGCGCTCCTTCCTTGATGGCCTCCATGGGATCGAATACGGCGGGGAGTTCTTCATAGTCAACCTTGATGAGTTCCAAGGCCTCCTCCGCTATTTCAGGGTCGACGGCACAGACTGCGGCCACCTCATCTCCTATATAACGAACCTTGGTCTTGGCCAGGGCGTACTCATCCTTTGCCTTGGGTACGATGCCGTATTTTCGATCTGGGATATCCGTGCCCGTCATAACCCCCTTTACACCGCTGAGTTTCTCTGCCTTTGACGTATCGATATGGAGAATCTTTGCATGGGGAAGGGGACTCCTCAGTATCTTTCCATGAAGCATTCCTGGAAGGACAAGATCATCTATGAACTGGGCCGTACCCTTTGCCTTGGCCGCTGCATCCAGCATGGGCATCCTGTTGCCTACCACTGTGAGTTCTCTTTCCATCTATTCCTCCTCTGCAGTCTGCTCGCTAACGCTCTGCAGCGCCTCGATGACTTTCTTATACCCCGTGCAGCGGCATAGGTTGCCCGCCATCCTTTTTTTTATGATATCCTCTGTCGGATGATCTTCTTCACTCAACATGGCCTTTGCGGTTAAGATCATGCCGGGGGTGCAAAATCCACACTGAAGAGCTCCTTGCTCCACAAAGGCACTCTGCAAAGGATCGAGATTACCCCTTCCACCCAAACCCTCTATGGTGACAATCTCCTTGTCAACCGCATCCATCGCCAGCATCAGGCAAGAGAGATAGGCCTCCCCTTTTAAGAGCACCGTGCAGGCCCCGCAGGCACCTAAATCGCATCCACGCTTGGTTCCCATTAAACCCAAATTGTCCCTCAAGACCTCAAGCAGCGTCTGGTTGGGGGAAACAAGCAATTCGTAGGTGTCGCCGTTGATATTCAGCGCTATCTCCTGTTTCATTTTTATGACCTCCTCATGGCTTCCTTCAGAGTGGATCGAAGGAGTCCTTCCATTAATCGTCTCTTGTAGGAGGGAGCGTAATTGGAGGATTTGACCAGTGCGGCCTCTTTGGAGGCAAGACCGGCCACCTCTTCCACTATCTCCTCGCTGAGGTCCCTCCCCTTCAAAACACTTTCAATATTTCGAGCCCTTATCGGCTTTCGATCTACGGCCGTGAAAGAGACCCTGTGCTCCTTCCTTTGCACGGATGACCATATGGCCGCACCCACAATGGGGAAATCGATGCTTTCGCGATTTGCAAATTTCGAGTAGGTGGAAAAACTATTTAGGGCCTCTTCGGGGATAACGATTTCGGTTAAGATCTCCCCTTTTTTCGTATCGAGTGGGGTCTTTCCATCTCCGGAGAAGAGACTCTGTAAAGAGATTTCGCGCGAGTCTCCCTTATTTGCCAAAACAACCTTTGCATTCATGACCAGGAGGATAGGGGCCATATCCCCGCAGTAGCTTGAATAACAGATCTCCTTTTTATTCACTACGTGACAGATCCCCCCTCCCGCCTTAAAGCAGGGTTCCCTGGCGCTCCGCCACCATTGGGATTGATTAAAGTACTTGCACCTGTTTTGCTGGCACAGGTTCCCCCCCAGGGTTCCCATGGTTTGATGATGGTATGAGCCCACGGAAGCAGCAGCGGAGGAAAGGGCTGGGACCTTTTCGGTGACAAGGGTGGTTTTGTACAGCCGCTTAAGGGGCGTAAGGGCACCAATCCTAATGGCACCGTTATCCTGCCGGATGAAGTCCAATCCGGAAATCCTTTTGATATTTGCAAGGACAGATGGCACCTCAACCCTATGCTTCATGTTTGCCAAAAGGTCGGTCCCGCCTGCCAGTATTTTGGCCGATGATTCATCCGACAGAATGGAGCAAGCCTCTTCGATGCTTTTGGGTTCCACATATTCAAATTTTGGTAATCTCACAACACTCCTCCTGAATCAAAACTCAATTGAGAGTTATTTGTAATTTGTTATTAGCTATTTGTTGGCACAAACAATTAACCTTGACAACAAAACCCCTCTAGTTGATTCGGTTTATTATTGTTTGTGCGAATGAGTGCTTCAACATGTTGGGCTGCAGCTGAAGCCGATACACAATTCACCATCTTCGATTTATCCGCTTTGAAAAAAACAATGCCTTATCTATTAACCATTTAACTTGAATTTTCAAGTGCAATGATACGATTTAATTTAATTATTGCAGGTGCGGAAAGAAATGTCGAACCTTACATAGACCAAATATTTGAAAATATAGACCAAATTTCAAAGTTATTTTCAAAGGTAACAATTGTATTAGTCGAATCTGATTCAGACGAATACCAATATCTTTTAGTAATTGATATGGATGATATTTGCGCTCATAAAATTAAAGTTAAATCAATACTTTCAAATTTTGAATATGACGATTGAGACATGATAACTGCGAACCAATCTGATAATTATTACGACATATGGGGATTAAGACATGATGAATGGATGTCATATGATTGTTGGAAAATGGTTGAAAAAAGACCTTTATTTTGCCTTCGGCAGGTTTTGTCCAGGTCAGGTTGTCCCCACAAATGGCACGAGCGATACGCAAGGCCGCCTCGTCTTCATGAAGTTGATCTTTTGTGAGATTTAACACGTAGATGTGTTCTTTACCGATTTTCTGCAGTTCGGAAATGTCTTCCTGTTTGCTGACATAGCCTTTTCTAAATCCAACTCCCTTGAATTCACCCGGTATGATGCGTGTGATATCGTGGGCCAAAACGGTCCCCACGGCTTTTTCAACTTTTATTTTGGTTAGGCTTTTTTGCATGATTGACTTACTTCAATATCTCGTGTGCAATCCGGTTCAGGCATATCTGCGTCGTACCCCCACCCATGGACCAGCCCCTGACATCCCAATAATAACGCTCGATCTCATAATCCGTTGTGTAGCCATAGGCGCCGTGCAATTGAATGGCCTGATCACACACCCATATAGATTGCATTTGTATATTTCTTTGCCATGGAGGCCTCTTTTGCAATTATTTGACCACGTTTTTCCGATTTGATCAATGCATCATAGATTAAAAGACGAGCCGCCTGTATTTTGATGGCCATTTCAGCTAAAGTCCATCGAATTCCTTGAAAGTGGGATCAACAGGTTTTCCTCAGAATTGAATTTGTGGCGAGTTTTGCGTTTGATCTCTCTAACCACAGATTCAGGGCTCTTACTGGTTTTAGAATCCACCTGGTCCTCCTTTCGCAATCTTGTTTATAACCTAAAACCGTCCCTTATTTCATCCCTAAATCTGTCCACTTTCCTTTGAAACGCTACACACCTTGTTCATTCCAAGGAGTCAAAATGTGGATATGTCCTAGTTCATTAGTTGAGCGTAAGGGGAGTAATGCATCATTTTTAATGAGTGTAATAGACTTTTGAGTGACTTCTTGTTCAATGGCTTTATGTTGCGGTGAACCAATAATGTCTTTTGCTATAATTATTTTATCTTCAATGCTTTGTGCTTTTTCTTGATGAATAATATTATATTTTAACTTTGTTTTTAAAATACGCAATACAGACTGATCGATGTCATTAATATCAATATCGCCATTGAGTACGGCATATTCCACGTTATTGATGAGCGTTTGCAGTTGGCTACCTCCGGTCGCAGTACGGATATTGATGGGCATGAGGGCAATATCGACGCCCGCTTGAAAGGTTTTAATCACAGCATCGGTTTCTGTGAAAAACTCGCTAATGCCTTTCATATCTAGCGCATCAGTGACGGTAAGGCCTTGGTATCCCATTTCGTCACGTAAAATGTTTTGCTGTATTTTACGTGATAAAGTGGCTGGCATTATCATGCTTTCTTGGGTTTTAGAGGTGTTAATGGTGCTGTCATCTAAGCTTGGATATTGAATATGAGCCGTCATTATCATATCTGGCGCATACCCTTGAATAATGGCTTGCCGATATGGCTCAAGATCATATTGATAAGCTTCTTGTTTGGTGCGGTTGACTATTGGTAGGCCGAAATGAGAATCGACATCGGTATCGCCATGGCCTGGAAAGTGTTTAAAGGTGGCAATGACCTGGCTGTCGTTCATACCTTTTGCCATTTGCCCGCCTAATAGGCTGATGGTTTCTGGTTTTTCACCATATGCACGTACGTTGATAACTGCATTTAATGGGTTACTTTGTATATCGACCGCAGGGGCAAAGTTAACGTTTACCCCTACAGCTTTTACCTCTTCGCCTAACACTTGGCCGACTTCATAGGCTAGATTATTATTATGTTGAGACAGGTAAGCAGCGCCGAGTGCCATATTACCCGGCATATTGGTTGCGTCTTGGCGTGATAGGCGAACCACATTTCCGCCTTCTTGATCTAAGGTAATAAATAAACCTAATTTTTGATCTTTATTTACAGAGGCTTGTAGATCATGAATAAAACGCGTGGTTTGAGCTGTATCAGTTAAGTTGTTTGAAAATAAAATAACGCCGCCAATATGATGATCATGAATAATGCGTTTTATATCGCTATTAATATCAGTGAGATTTTCAGTACAGCTAGGTTGAGTGACATCACACCAATACCTAAAGTCTAAAATCATTTTTTGGGCTATCTTTTCTTTGAGTGACATGTTTGATAAGAGGCTAATCGCCTTGAGTTCATTATCGTCAAAGCTAGATTGAGCTTCACTGTTACAGCCTTGAATGAAAAAAATGACAGTGAGCAGAAGTAATAATTTTTGAATATTTAGCATAATATCGCCCTTTATCTGTAATGTTACCTAGATTGTGATGATTCGAGATCTGAATAATTAACGCTGGTTTGAGTTGGCGGTTTGTTAATTCAATATTACTGATTGGTAACTGAATATTTGCTGAACAAAATAGGAGCACAAAGGTGTCACTGATTAAAAGGATAAGAATTCGTTTTTTGAAAACAGATCAACGGGAAAACAGAGTTGTGTAGCCACTGGAGATGAGTAACAGCATATTGTATTGCAATGATGCAACAGTAAGTCCCATAGCGGATGAAGATCGTATTGTCAAGGATGAAGTCTTGGGATAAACTCCCCAATCTCTCATATACCTAAAATGTGTGGTCATATTAGTCGGAGGAACCACCCGCCAAAACGGTCCTCAGATCGAAACACCCGCTGCTGTTGCTGTTGGCTGACGTGGCGGCAAGGCTCGACGTGCCAATCGATCTGCACATGGATGCCGTGGCAGAAAAGTCCCCGACACCGGCCCGTTACGCGGGAGGCCATAATCCTCCCGAACTACCGGCAACAATTGGCCGGTTGCGCCGGTTACTCGCACACAATGGCAAGGCCAGGATCGTCTGGGCACACGGTGGCTCGGATCCACTCGGTGCCATGACAGCAGCTACTATCGGCGATCTGATGGATGATCATCCCAACCTGTACTTAACCCTCCGGGTTGTCGGCGACAGGGCGCCGATGAGCAACAAGTTGCTCGCGTATGGCCGGCTGGAGCAGCGGTAGCTCGCACTTCTCAGGCGCCATCCGGATCGTTTTGTAATCGGCACGGATTCGTTTTTTGCGCCATCTCACCTGCAAGGCACCGGACCGGGGGTCGAGTTTTCCAAGAGGAACACTTTGAAATTCAAAGCCACCAGGCATTTTCTGTCGCTGCTGTCTGCGACACTGGCGCGCAAAGTAGCGGTGGAAAACGCCGCGCAAATATACCGGATCCGTAGTGTCGGGCCCGATTGAAAAAGGTGTAGCAGCAGTAAAGATCAACGGGGATCTTTGTTTAAAATGCCCGCAATTTTCTTAAGTTGACTAAAAATTTGGTAAGAAATTAAGAAATAATGATTGACAAATAGCCTCTCTGTTGGTATCTGAGTTTCAATTGACACCGCAAACGATGGGTTTTAATATGTTGCGGTTTGCATGATTTCCACACACAATGATAAAATTTCGACCTGCCCGATCTCAAAAAGCGAGTTCTTATCAATGAAACGCCGTGAAGGGGATCTCATTGTCGTGGGCACGCATACCGATACTTCGATTGGCGCACACTTGCTCGGCTCGACAGCGTGAAGGCTTACGTAGATTTCCCGCATACCGGTGCTGGTGGCCCCGGTATACGAAAAGTGAATATCACCACGCTTGTCTGATTAACGGAGGACTGCAACATGTTTCAAGTACGCATACACGGCCGCGGCGGTCAGGGGGTGGTCTCTGCCGCCGAGATGTTGTCACACGCCGCTTTCGAAGAAGGTAAATATTCCCAGGCGGTGCCGAGCTTCGGTTCGGAGCGCATGGGCGCGCCGGTGGTCGCCTACGTGCGTATCGACGACCAGGAAATCGAGCTGCGCGAACCGGTTCTGGATCCGACGCTGCTGATCGTGCAGGATCCGACGCTGTTCACCGCGATCGACGTATTTGCTGGCCTGCGCGAAGACGGTTACGTGTTGATCAACACCACCAGGACGCTGGCGCAACTCGGTATCGAGGAAGCGACTAGAAAACTGCCGGCCGGCCATGTGGCCACCGTAGCGGCAACCGAGCTGGCGCTTAAACATCTCAAGCGCCCGACTCCGAACACTGTGCTGCTGGGCGCCTTTACCGCGATGAGCGATACTGTGCATATCGACTCGGTTTGTGTGGCGATCATGAAAAAGTTTCCCGGCAAGGTCGGCGAAATGAACGTCGAGGCGGCGCGTGCCGCGCATGAAGCGGCTGCGACCACCTGATCCTTAAGGAGCGAAAACAATGTTAAAACAAGTCGAAGGTTCACATGCGGTCGCTGAAGTGGTGGCCCTGTGTCGCCCGGAAGTCATCTCCGCTTATCCGATTACCCCGCAGACGCATATCGTCGAAGACCTCGGCTCGATGGTGAAGACCGGTGCAATCGAAAACTGCGAGTTCCTGCTGGTCGAATCCGAGTTTGGAGCGCTCTCGGCCTGCATCGGTTCGGCGGCCGCGGGCGCGCGCAGCTATACCGCCACCTCCAGCCAGGGCATGCTGTTCATGATGGAGGCGGTCTACAACGCCTCCGGCATGGGCCTGCCTATCGTGATGACGGTCGGCAATCGCGCCATCGGCGCACCAATCAACATCTGGAACGACTGGAGCGACTCGATGTCGGCGCGCGATGCCGGCTGGCTGCAACTGTTCGTCGAGAGTAATCAGCAGGCGGCAGACGTACACATCCAGGCTTTCAAGCTGGCCGAGGAACTGAGCTTGCCGGTGATGGTATGCATGGACGGTTTTATCCTCACCCATTCCTATTCGCAGGTGGATATCCCCGAGCAATCGCAGGTCGACGAGTTCCTGCCGCCGTTCGAGCCGCGCCAAGTGCTGGACCCAGCGGCGCCGCTGTCGATGGGGGCGATGGTCGGCCCCGAAGCCTTTACCGAGGTGCGATTTTTGAGCCACCAAAAACAACTCGATGCGCTCGAATTGATCCTGCAGCAAGCCGCCGAATTCGAGGCGATCTTCGGGCGTGATTCCGGCGGCCTGATCAAGGAATTCGACTGCGCAGGCTCCGAAACCGTGGTGATCACGATGGGCTCGGTGATTGGCACAATGAAAGAAGTGCTTGCTGGCATGCGCGCCGAAGGCCACTCGGTCGGCGCGCTGACGATCCGTTCATTTCGCCCCTTCCCGAGCGCGGCGTTGTGTAAAACACTCAAGGACGCAAAGCGCGTGATCGTGTTTGAAAAGTGCCTTGCGGTCGGCATGGGCGGCATCGTGTCGATTAATGTACGCATGGCGCTGAAAGACTACCCAATCAAGGTGCAATCGGTGATTGGCGGTCTCGGTGGCCGGCCCATCACCCGCGCCGGTCTGCGCCGCATGTTCGAAAAGGGGCTCAAGGATCAACTCGAAGAACCCCATTTTCACGACATCGACAAGGGTATGGTCGAGCGCGAACTCGAGCGCGAAAAACAGCAACGCCGCTCGGGTTCGATTGCGGAAAATATTCTTCACGACGTCGGCGTGGTCGCCGCCGCGAAAACGATTTAGGAGAGAGTCATGGCACAAGTTCCCGAAACCCAACAAAAAATCAAGTTTTACCAGACTGGTACGCTTACCGTCGGCAACCGCCTGCTTGACGAGGAACACCGCAGCGTGCAGGGCACCATGGACCGCTCCAATTCGCTGGACTCCGGGCACCGCGCCTGTCAGGGTTGCGGCGAGGCATTAGGTGCCCGGATCGCCATCGACGTGGCGATGCGCGCGACAGACAACCAGCTCATCGCCGCCAACGCTACCGGCTGCCTCGAGGTGTTCACCACGCCCTATCCGGAGACGGCCTGGTCGATGCCGTGGATCCACTCGCTGTTCGGCAACGCCGCGGCAGTGGCTTCGGGAATCGCTGCGGCGATGAAAGTCAAGGGTCGTGAAGAGGTGCGTGTGATCGCCCAGGGCGGGGACGGCGGCACCACCGATATCGGTTTTGGCTGCCTGTCGGGAATCTTCGATCGCAACGACGATGTGCTCTACATCTGCTACAACAACCAGGCTTACATGAATACCGGGGTGCAACGTTCCAGCGCCACTCCTGGGGCGGCGCGTACCGCCACCACTATGCCGGTAGGAAAAGAACCCGGCAATGCATTCAGTACCGGCAAGAGCGTACCGCTGATTGCGATGGCGCACAATATTCCCTACGTCGCGACCGCCTCGGTGTACGATTTGCACGACTTGGAGCACAAGGTCGACAAGGCGATGCAGTTTCGCGGCGCGCGTTACGTCGAGATTTTCGTGCCTTGCCCGCTGGGCTGGGGTTCGAAACCGGGTGACACCGTCAAGCTTGCCCGCCTGGCGGTCGAGTGCGGCCTGTATCCGCTGTTCGAGGCGGAGGAGGGCGAGCTCACCGGGGCGACAAGGATTCGTCGCAAAGTGCCGGTGGACGAATATCTCAAGCTACAGCGGCGCTTTGCGCACGTGTTCAAACCGGCCAATGTCCATCAGCTCGAACAACTGCAGGCCATCGCCGACCGCAACATCAGGCGTTTTGACCTGCTCTCACGGGAGGATGAGGAGGCATGAGTAACAAAGTCGTGGCACAGTCCAAACCGTTTGCGGTCACGCTCGACGTCGGCAGTAGCCTGCTCAACAAGACCGGCACCTGGCGTACCGAACGCCCAGTTTACCTCGACCGCTTGCCGCCCTGCAACCATGCCTGCCCTGCGGGCGAAAATATCCAGGCCTGGCTCGGCTACGCTGAGGAAGGCGACTACGAAACCGCATGGCGCCAGATCATGGACGACAACCCGCTGCCCGCGACCATGGGGCGCGTCTGCTACCACCCCTGCGAGAGTGCCTGTAACCGCCTGCAACTGGACCAGGCTGTGGGAATCAATTCGGTGGAGCGCTTTCTGGGAGATCAGGCCCTGAAGTATGGCTGGACCATGGCGGCGGGCAAATCAACGGGTAAGCGCGTGATGATTGTCGGCGCCGGTCCCGGTGGGCTTTCAGCGGCTTATCACCTGCGTCGCTGCGGTCACAACGTGACCATTTTTGAGGCGTCGCCAAAGGCCGGCGGCATGGTCCGTTACGGCATCCCCAGGTACCGCATGCCGCGCGAAAAACTGCGCGCCGAAATCGAACGCATCGAGGCAATGGGGGTGGAAATCAAACTCGACACGCGTATCGACGACATTGTTTCCGCCCGGAAAAAGGGGAAATTCGATGCCGTGTTTCTGTGTACCGGCGCCCAGCAGCCCAAACGCATCGACATCCCCCTGAAGGGCGATACCCCGATACTCGACGCAGTCAAAGTGTTGCGCGATACCGAACTGGAGAACCCGACCAATCTACGCGGTCGGGTGTTGGTTTACGGCGGAGGTAACACCGCGATGGACGCCGCGCGCAGCGCGCTGCGCCTCGGCGCGCGTCAGACCACCGTGGTCGTGCTGGAATCGCGCGAGCAGATGCCAGCGCATGTATTCGAGGTGCATGAAGCGATCGAGGAAGGCGCCGAGCTGCAGAACCTGCGCTCGATCAAAGAAGTTTCGGGCAACACGGTCACGCTCGAAGTCATGGTCGCGGGCGAAGACCGCTGGCCGCAACCCACCGGGCAGCTGGAAACCGTCGAAGCGGATGTCATCGTCCTGGCCCTGGGGCAAAATGTCGACACCGTGCCGCTCAAAAATATAGACGGATTAAAAATCAACAACGGCATCGTCGAGGTCGGTTTCGACATGCAAACCGGGGCTGAGGGTATTTTTGCCGGCGGTGATATGGTGCCATCGGCGCGTACCGTCACCACCTCGATCGGTCACGGCAAGAAAGCGGCGCGCAGTATCGATGCCTACTTGTGTGGCGGGGCATTCGTGTCGCCAGAAAAACACGAAATTGTCGATTTCGGCAAGCTCAACACCTGGTACTACTCGGATGCGCCGCGCACGCTGCGCCCGATGCTTGACGTGGTACGGCGCTCGTCAGGATTTGCCGAGGTGGTCGGCGACCTCAACCAAGACAATGCGCTGTACGAGGCGCGCCGCTGCATGTCTTGCGGCAACTGCTTCGAATGCGATAATTGCTATGGCGTGTGCCCCGACAATGCGATCACCAAGCTGGGCCCAGGCAAGCGCTTCGCGTTCAAGTACGACTACTGCAAGGGTTGCGCGCTATGCGCGACCGAATGTCCCTGCGGTGCGATCAAAATGGTAGTGGAAGATATTTGAGCAGGGTTTCCGGATGTACTAAATACTCGAACAGGTCCACAAACGAATACTTAAAGTAATAAGGGATGGATAAGCAAAAGCTTGTCAGCTGTTTATCTCTTTGCATTGAAGATGAAGCTATCGTCAAAAAGATCTTGAAGCATCTTGGGATATAGTAGGTGAAGCGCAAACTCCGCTCAAAGCCTAATGCCCCACCCTTTATCTCGGGTTCATACCCCATATCCTCCGTGGATGACTACCTGATCGATCCTGACTGCCCAGCCGAAGCCTGCTTTTAGCATCAGACCCGTCGAGAGATCAACGGGGATCTTTGTCTAAAATATCCGTAATTTTCTCAAGTTGACTAAATTTTGTAAAAAGCAATGGTTGGCAAATAGCCTCTCCATTGGTACCCGAGCCCCAATTGTCACCGCAAACGATGGGTTTTAATATGTTGCGGTTTGCATAATTTCCACGCACAATGATAAAATTGCAATCTACCCGCAAAAAAGGGTCAACCATTTTACTGCATAGCCCTGCGGTGAGCGGTTACCTTTACAGGAAGGTTGATTTGCCAATCAAAAAGGAGGAAAATATTATGTACAAAGATCGAGTTTCGGTTAAAATTGAATCGAAGGCCGGGTCTGAAGAAGCATATTTTAAAGAACAGGAGCAAAAACAGATCAAAAAGTTAAGAGAAACAGCGTCAAAAGAATCCAACGAAAAATACCGTGATGAGCACAAATACCATTGTTTTCGATGCGGAACCAGAAGCCTGGCTCAAGTCGACAAGGGAGACATAAAGATTGATATATGTGTAAATGAAGATTGCGGTGCAGTTCATCTTGATCCAGGTGAACTGGAAGATATTTTAAAAAATGAAAAAGTTGTTCTTGGAATAAGAAAATCCATTTTTTCCGTATTCACATAATGATGAATTCGTAAAAAGTCGAATTCATTCCCGCCTCGCGGGATTTGGTGTTTTGTTTGAAATATATGCGGGTATAACAGTGTTCTGTTCCGAAAGTTGTTTTCTTACAAAAGGCAATTTAAGTTGCCTTTAAAGTAATTGGGTATTTTTTTTATAATCATAATCTTAAACCTATTTGATTACGATTAAGAGGTGCTTGAGGGCGCCATAATAAAACACTAAACACCAAATACAAAACACTCTCATAAAAAGTCAAAAAAGCGACCTTTTTACGAAACTCATCTGGTTTGTTCCTAGAGGG
>DCWS01000054.1:21309-22016 GCA_002328165.1 Desulfobacteraceae bacterium UBA2156
GGGAATATTTTGATTAGTTGATTTGCTCTTGATAACAGGATACATTCTACTGCGAGAGGGTTTTTTAGCCTTTAAATAGGAGCACCACTATTACTGGAGAACAGTATGGATGATACGACCACGGTTCAAGACCTTAAAACTGCAGTGGATAATTTTGTTGATGATAGAGATTGGGCTCAATTCCACAGCCCGAAGAACTTGTCTATGGCATTGACTGTAGAAGCTTCAGAATTAATGGATTTGTTCAAATGGAAGACCACTGAGGAAGCTCAAGAAGAGATGAAAGACCAGCTGTTAGAGGATGCCACTGATGAATTGGCGGATATTATGATTTATGCCATCGCCTTTGCAAACAGGAATGAGATTGATATCTCTATAGCTGTGAAGAGGAAGATTGATAAGAATATTGAGAAATACCCCGCGGAGAAGTTCAGGGAAGGATTCTAATACCCTCATCGACAAAAATTTTTGTATACCCGGTATAAAACCTGCTGCAAAAGCCGATCTACGGAAGGCATGCAGGAGGCTTGTGTCTAAAACAGCCGAAATTTCGCGAAATTCCCTTCAAAAGGTTGCCGTCTGCGGCTTGACAACGCCGGATTCCGCCGCTATTGATTTCTTTGCTGTCAAAAGGATAGGGAGATTAAAGAATGTCTGAAGTGAAGGTAAATAATTTCAAAGCATGCTGTGACCAGTTTGAGAGAGCC
>DCWS01000066.1 GCA_002328165.1 Desulfobacteraceae bacterium UBA2156
CATTTTGGGGCGTTTAGATAGATAATACTAAATTTCAAGAACTCGTCGTAACTTCCTCAAACAGCGTGAAGTTCTTAACGTACCACCTTATCAAAACGCTCTATCCCAAAATGCTCAAAAGCGTTCGCAAATGACTTTTTACGAAGCCGTCGATTTTGCACGGTCAAAAAAGAGGCTGACAACAGGGTGGCGGAACAGAATTTTTTTTCTCAAATAGATATCCATTTTGCAAAGTTGGTCGAGCGGCTTTCGGGAAATGAAAACCCTGAAATCTTTTTAGCCGCCGCCTTGGCCAGCAGGGTAACCGGAAATGGGGATACCTGTTTAGACCTTGCCGCAGTGATGGAAGACAGGCTTCCGGTGTCCCCATGCAAAAGAGAACAGATGATCCTACCCCCCCTTGATATTTGGCGGGATAAGCTCACGAAGAGCCCGGTGGTGGGTAAACCCGGAGATTATAGCCCCCTGATCCTGGATAAAGAAGACAGACTCTATCTTTACCGGTATTGGATTTATGAGAAAAAACTTTCAGATTCAATAAAAAATCGAATCAAGGAAGATGTCTCAGAGATAAATTGGATCGGTTTAAAGGAAAGCCTTGGGAGACTTTTTTCAAAGGACGTGGGGGAAGGCACAAACTGGCAAACCGTTGCTTCGGTAACGGCAGCGCTCAAAAAATTTTGCGTTATTTCAGGGGGCCCCGGAACAGGGAAGACCTTCACCGTTGCCAAGGTTCTGGCGCTCTTTTTGGAACAGGCGGAAGGAAAAAGACCGCGAATATTCCTTTCCGCACCGACCGGGAAGGCGGCGGCGAGGCTTAAAGAAACGATGCGGACTGCAAAACAGACCCTTCGGTGCAACGAAAAAATAAGGTCCGCCATCCCTGAAGAAGCCTTTACCCTGCACCGGATGCTTAAAAGCATCCCGGATTCCCCTTATTTTCATTATAATTCGGAGAATCCGCTTCCGGCCGATATCGTGGTAATAGATGAAGCCTCCATGGTCGATCTTGCCCTGATGTCCACGCTTGTGGAAGCGACACCGATGGATGCGAGGATCATTCTTATCGGAGACAAGGATCAGCTTGCCTCGGTTGATGCCGGTTCTGTGCTGGGAGATATTTGTAATCGAAATGAGATTCATCTGTTTTCGGAAAAGCATTGCAGCGTCATCAGGGAGTTGACCGGTGAAAAAATTAAAATATCGAATTGCGGGTCTATCCCGAAATATAAAATCCAGGACGTTATCGTTGAATTAAAACAGAGCTTTCGCTTTCCAAAAGGGAGCGGAATCGGGCGATTCAACCGGGCGGTGAAAAAAGGAGATGCGGATCGGGCGATTGAACTGTTGCAAAATGCGAATAGGCCCACCATAAAATGGGAAAAGATTCGCTCCCCAAAAGATCTTCACCGGGCGCTTGGGGAAGTGGCTGTTAAGCATTATGGCAAACCTTTTCAAACAGATGATCCATCATTGGCCCTTGATTATTATAACGAATTCAAAATTCTTTGTGCAGTTAAAAGGGGACCCCTGGGTGTTGAGGTAATAAACAAAAGTATTGAGCAGATACTTGAGCGTGAAGGATTTGTCAATGCGGAAACCCGGGCAGATAATATCTACTATAAGGGTCAGCCGATTCTCATCACCCGCAATGACTACAGTCACGATCTTTTCAATGGCGACATGGGAGTCATCATGCCGGTTGAGGACACATACGACCACGAGCTTAATCTGTTTTTTCCTGGAACGTTAACAGGAACCAAACGGTTACCGCTTTATCAGCTTCCGCCAAATGAAACCGCCTATGCGATGACGGTTCACAAAAGCCAGGGGTCTGAATTTGACGATGTTGTTCTGGTGTTGCCGGATCAGGATTTTCCTGTCCTCACAAGGGAGCTCTTGTATACCGCTATCACCCGGGCCCGCAGAAATGTCCTCATATGGGGTAGCGAAGCAATCCTGAGAAACACCATTTCAAGAAAAATTGAACGGACCTCCGGGTTGAGAGACGCCCTATGGAAATGAACCGAAAGGCAGACGGCGGGTTTATTCCATTCACCCGAGAATTTCACGTCGCAAGGGCATGGTAGAAATCGAAAATAATCGCTATGGCTTTGCTCATCGCTTCTGCAAGGGCCTAGAGTGTTTTCCCTTTAAATGGAATACGATTTCATCGTCTTTTGCCTGGGAAATTGAATACGAACCGAATAAACTCGGGTCAGATTTTGCCATATTGATCCGGAAAAAATGAGAATTAAGCGTTCCGGGTTAACGATATTGCATCCGATAAAATAGTTTGTATTTGATCCAACATGGTACAATCTTCGGCGCATTTTGGAAAGAGATCCCTTTGGTTGCACTTTTTGCACGGACTTTTTATTAGATAGCCGATTTCAAAATCGAACTTAAAATGATAGCCGATCTTTCTTTCCATATATTTCATATATCCCGCTGCTCCAGTTCTATCATCGATAACACCGGCATGATGATGGATCCCGGCCATTTCATCCACCCGACTTGTTTTTGATGTTTAGTTTTGATATAAAAAAAAATGTTTGCAACATATATCATAACAATCAACGGGCCACAAGACAAAAGCTTTTGTTTTACTTTGGCATTACGAAAAAGGGTTAAGCGAGATACCGATGCGCATTGGGATGGGGTATGATGTCCACCGCCTGGTTGACGGGCGGAAACTTGTTTTAGGCGGCGTAACCATTCCTTTTGAAAGAGGTTTGCTCGGACATTCAGATGCCGATGTCCTGGTTCATGCGGTTTGTGATGCCCTTTTGGGCGCTGCCGGCATGGGCGACATCGGTCGGCATTTTCCGGATACCGATTCAAAATACAAAGATATGATCAGTTTGAAAATGCTTGCCAGGGTTTGTAATATGATCAGATCACAAGGTTTTGTTATAGAAAACATAGATTCGACCATCTTTGCAGAAGCGCCAAAGATCGCCCCATATAAGGAGGAGATGAAAAAAAATATTGCCCACGCGGTTGAAATTGATACAAAGCGTATTAATATCAAAGCCACGACCACCGAAGGTCTGGGAATGTTTGGAAAAGGGGAGGGGATCGGCACGATGGCCGTGGCCCTTATCAAGACCTAAACCGAAGGCTCCGAATACTGTATGACAATCTAACTGGGTGCGTTATTTTTTTTTTGGAAAAGAACCATGGCCATTCACATATACAATACGCTATCGGGAAAAAAAGAACGTTTCGAACCTTTAGAACCGGGAAAGGTAAACATGTATGTTTGTGGTCCAACGGTTTATGACTCCAGTCACATCGGCCATGCAAGATCAGTGGTCGTCTTCGATGTTATTTCACGGTATTTCAAATCCCAAGATTATGATGTCACCTATGTCAGAAATTTTACAGATATTGACGACAAAATTATCGATAGGGCCAATCAACTGGGAATCGATTCTAGGGCACTGGCTAAAAAATACATTCATGAATTTTACAAAGATATGGACGCCCTGAATGTGGAGAGGGCGAGCGTTGAACCAAAAGCCACGGAACACATTGATCGGATCAAAAAAATTATTGGAACGCTTATCCAAAAGGGTTTTGGTTATCAGATAGATGGCGATGTTTTCTTTGCGGTCGATTCGTTTAAAACCTATGGGAAACTTTCCGGACGGAATCTGGAAGAGCTGGAAGCCGGAGCCAGGGTCGATATTGATAAGAGGAAACGAAACCCGTTTGACTTCGTATTGTGGAAATCGGCAAAGCCCGGTGAGCCGTCCTGGCGCAGCCCGTGGGGCATGGGAAGACCAGGGTGGCATATCGAGTGTTCGGCGATGAGTTCAAAATATCTCGGGGAAAGTATAGACATTCACGGCGGGGGAAAGGATCTTATATTTCCACACCATGAAAATGAAATCGCACAGTCCGAAGCCGCATTTGATAAACCGTTTGTAAAATATTGGATTCACAACGGTTTTGTGAATATCGATCAGGAGAAAATGTCAAAATCGCTCGGAAATTTTCTAATGATTAAGGAAGTCATCAAATCTTACCATCCTGAAGCGGTGCGCCTTTTTCTTCTTTCCAATCATTATCGAAGCCCTATCGATTTCACCGAGAAAGCGATGGAAGAGGCTACTAGTGGTCTTGATAGGATCTATGCACTGCTTGAAAGAGCGCAGAAAAAAACCGGCCTTTCCCCGGAGACTTCCGGATTCAAAATGGGAGAGTACTGGGAGGGGTTTTGTAAATCTATGGATGACGATTTCAATACAGCCCGGGGGATTGGAGTTCTTTTCAATGCGGTGCACAAGCTCAATCGGCTGCTGGATGAATGCAAAAACCGGCTTTCGACCGATACAAGGACAACTCTTCAATCAGCGTATATCGACATTTTGAAAATGGGAAATATCATGGGGTTTCTTGTGGAAACACCCGGAACCTATTTTGAAGATAAACGGTATAAAGGACTTGAACGGGACTCAATCGATCAGGCGATAATCGAAAAAATGATTGAAGAACGGACGGCTGCTAGAAAAGCAAAAGATTGGGCAAAGGCAGACCAAATTAGAAAGGAACTTGGAAAGAGAAATATTATTCTTGAAGACCGGTCAGAGGGGACCATCTGGAAAGTCGGTCGGTAACTACCGGTTCGGAACCATTCTTTGTTACCACGGTTCATTTCATACTTTTCTGCTTAATTTCTATTTGTTATTATACTATATATCATGTCTTCCTTTAAGCTTATTTCAGATTTCTCACCCCAAGGTGATCAGCCAGGTGCCATTGAGACACTGAGTAAAAATA
The DNA here is from genome assembly GCA_002328165.1 of Desulfobacteraceae bacterium UBA2156. Lineage (GTDB taxonomy): Bacteria > Desulfobacterota > Desulfobacteria > Desulfobacterales > UBA2156 > UBA2156. Next base: position 4,789 of record DCWS01000066.1, read on the forward strand.
TTTTGTCCGATAAAAAGAACCATGTCCTTTTAGGGGTCACAGGATCGGGCAAAACATTTACGATGGCCCATGTCGTTGCCGCGGTTCAAAAACCCACCCTCGTTATTGCCCCCAACAAGACCCTTGCGGCACAACTTTTTTTCGAATTCAGAGCGCTGTTTTCTGAAAATGCAGTGGAATACTTTGTAAGCTATTACGATTATTACCAACCCGAGGCCTATATTCCCTCCAGTGACACTTACATCCAGAAAGATTCAAACATCAATGAAATGATCGATAAGCTGAGGCATTCTGCCACACGGTCTGTTCTTTCCCGCAGCGATGTTCTTGTTGTGGCAAGTGTATCATGTATCTTCGGCCTGGGTGAACCGGAGGATTATCACTCCATGCGAATTGATATTGAAAACGACATTGAATTTGGACGGGAGAAGGTTCTTTCCGACCTCGTCGCCATGCACTATGAGCGCAATGATTTCGATTTCCACCGGGGGGTTTTCAGGGTAAGGGGGGATCGGATTGAAATTTTTCCCGCCTATGAAGAGGACAAGGCTGTTCGTGTCGAATTTTTTGGAGATGAAATCGAAGGGATTTCCGAAATCGACCCGTTGACCGGTAAGGCGCTCGGACGATTGAAAAGGATCACCATTTTCCCCGCCAGCCATTATGTGACCCAGAAGGGAACCTTACAACGTGCCACCGCCTCGATACAGACAGAGTTGAAGGAACGAATCGACTACTTGCAAAAGGAACGCAAGCTTATTGAGGCCCAAAGAATCGAAGAGCGGACCAATTTTGATCTGGAAATGATGCAAGAACTCGGCTACTGCACCGGGATTGAGAATTACTCACGGCATTTTACCGGAAGGGCGCCCGGAGAACCACCGCCAACCCTGTTGGATTATTTTCCTGACGATTACCTGATCTTTGTGGACGAAAGCCATATTTCCATCCCCCAGCTCAATGCCATGTATAAAGGGGACAAGTCCCGAAAGGAAACACTGGTTGAATTCGGGTTCAGGTTGCCGTCTGCCCTGGATAATCGGCCCCTTAAATTTGAAGAGTTTGAATCAAAAACTCCCCAGATAATATATGTATCGGCAACGCCCGCGGAATATGAATTAAAAAAAGGACGGGGCGCCCTCGCTGAGCTGATCGTGAGACCGACCGGATTAATCGATCCCAAATGCGATGTGCGAAGCGCTGAGAATCAGGTGGATAACCTTTATGAAGAGATTCTAGGGCGTATGGAGCGGGGTGAAAGAGTCCTCGTGACAACGTTGACAAAGCGAATGGCCGAAGACCTTACCGACTACTATTCCGAGTTAGGCATAAGGGTTCGTTATCTTCACTCGGACATTCGCACGTTGGAACGGATGGATATCATAAGGGATCTGCGAAAGGGAACGTTTGACGTTCTCATTGGTATCAATCTTCTTCGTGAGGGCCTCGATATACCGGAGGTCTCATTGGTTGCTATCCTCGATGCAGATAAGGAAGGCTTTTTACGGTCGACGAGATCGCTTATTCAGACCTGCGGACGGGCTTCAAGAAACGTGGGTGGCCAGGTTATCATGTATGGTGATCATATCACCCGATCGATGAAAACGGCGCTGGCGGAAATGGACAGGCGAAGAAAAATTCAGACGATATACAACAAAAAAAATAACATTACACCGACAAGCATCAAAAAGAATTTACCATCCATATTTGAATCAGTCTATGAGTCGGATTATGTCACGGCGGGCAGTGTTTCTGAACCACTTGCAGAGTATGCTTCAACAGACAATCTGGATGATATCCTCATGACTTTGGAAAAAGAAATGGGGGAGGCGGCGAAAAAGCTTGAATTTGAAAGGGCCGCTGAATTAAGAGACCGGATTTCAGAAATCAAAAAATCGATGATCTTTGAGTTTCGCTGATGAACGACAGGATTCGTGCCAAATTAATTCAAGCACCTTCTAACCCTGGTGTCTACCTTTTTAAGGATGAAGCAGGACAACTTATTTATGTCGGTAAGGCCCAAAATCTAAGAAAACGCCTGGCTTCTTATTCTACAAACATTGAAAATCTGGACATAAAAAGCCGGATGCTGGTAAAGAAGTTATCTTTTTTCGAAACCATCATCACCGGAACCGAACAGGAAGCTTTGATCCTTGAATCGAATCTCATCAAACAGCACAAACCAAAATATAACATCGATTTTAAGGATGACAAAAGGTATCCTTCTCTTCGTCTGGATGTCAAAAGTCGATATCCCACACTCGCCATCGTTCGAAAAACAGGAAACGACGGTGCCGTTTATTTCGGACCCTTTGCATCAGCTCAATCCGTTAGACAGACCCTCAGGATAATTCATAAAACCTTTAAACTACGCTCGTGTAAGGCAAACAAGTTTAGAAATCGATCACGCCCCTGCCTGAACTTTCAGATGGAAATCTGTCTTGCACCCTGTTCCCTTGATGTTGATAGAACCACCTACCTTGACGTTGTAAAAGAAGTAACACTATTTTTAAAAGGAAGAACGCCTTTTCTTATCCAAAAGATAAAAAAAGAGATGGTTTTAGCTGCAAAAAAGCAGAATTATGAAACCGCGGCAACCCTCAGAGACAAGATGTATGCACTGGAAAAGACGCTTGAAAAACAGGTTTCAGTGACTACCGATTTTAAGGACCGAGACATCCTGGCTCTGGCCAGAGATGATAAACTATCGCTAATCACGCTTCTTTTTGTCCGAGGGGGTTTTTTACTGGGTAACCGGCATTTCAGCTTTAAAGAAACCCTTTCCGACGAAGAAGAGTTAATCGGCGCATTCATCAAACAGTACTATGGTGACGCTCATTTTATCCCGCAGGAGATACTGACTCCCCTCCACCTTGAAGACGCCCCATTGCTTGAAGATTGGCTTGGAAATATTAAAGGAAAAAAGGTGCATATTATCTTTCCAAAAAGAGGAGGAAAAACTCAACTACTGAAAATGGGTGGTCAGAACGCTGAAAATGAATTGCAGAACCTGATCGCTTCTAAAAATGCTGAAACAGATTTGATTAGAAGGCTTCAGAAGCTACTCAAGATGAACAAAGCACCGGAACGAATTGAATGCTTTGACAACTCAAATATTTCCGGTACTTCTCCTGTGGCCGGTATGATCGTTTTTGAGATGGGAAAACCAAAAAAATCCGACTACCGCAAATATAAGATCAAAACCGTTCCCAAACAAAACGATTATGCATATATGGCTGAGGTCCTGAGAAGGCGTTATGGGAGAAAGGATGGCGCATTACCACCCCCGGATCTTTTACTGATAGATGGGGGTAAGGGACAGCTCAACATTGCGAAGGCGATTTTGAAACAGTTGAACCTCAAACACGATTTTGAGGTGATCGCCATCGCTAAAAAAAATGAATCAAAAGGGGAAACCGAGGATAAAATTTATAAATCCGGTCGAGTCAATCCGCTCAATTTCCGAAAAGAGAGAGATCTTCTCCTTTTTCTGCAAAGGATTCGAAATGAGGCCCACCGTTTTGCCATATTCTTTCACCGAAAACAAAGGGGTAGGACATCGATGCGTTCAGCCCTCGATTCAATTGAAGGTATCGGCAAAAAACGAAAAGAGACTCTCTTGAAGCACCACGGTAGTATACAGAAGATCCGAAAAGCAACTCTATCGGAACTGGCCAAGCTGCCCGGAATGAATAAAAAAGCGGCCCGGGCGGTAAAGACCGGTCTGGTGAAATAAAAAAGCGATTTCTTGTTTAACCGATTTTTTGGATACACCGTAACGTGTCAGACCGAATTTTTTAACTTTTTAAGCAAATCCCTTACCGCATCGGCAGATTTATCAAGGGCTGCCTTCTCTTCGTCTCTGAGACTAATTTCAATAATCTCCTCAACCCCTTTGGCACCTAGCTTGACCGGAACGCCTATAAAAAGGCCGTTTATTCCATATTCCCCTTCAAGATAAGCCGCACAGGGAAGAATTTTCTTTTTGTCTTTCAGTATCGATTCCGCCATTTCCACTGCAGCTGACGCCGGAGCATAATATGCACTTTGGGTCTTCAGCAGGCCGACAATCTCTGCTCCGCCATTTGCAGTTCTTTCAACGAGCGCATCGATCCGCTCCTTTGAGAGGAGTTCCGTAATCGGGATGCCGGCCACCGTGGAATACCGGGGGAGCGGAACCATCGTATCGCCATGTCCCCCGAGGACAAACGCATGGGTGTTTTCTACAGAAACATTGAGTTCCATGGAGATAAAAGCCCTAAATCTTGCAGAATCCAGAACGCCGGCCATACCGATAACCCGGGTTTTGCGAAGCCCGCTGGTTTGATATGCCACGTGACACATCACATCGAGGGGGTTGCTCACAACAATGAGAATTGAATCAGGCGATGTCGCTGTTACCTGTTGGGTAACATCTCTTACAATTTTTGCATTTGTACTGATAAGTTCATCACGGCTCATACCCGGTTTCCTGGTGATTCCTGCGGTTATGATAACGATATCCGACCCGGTTGATGCCTCATATTTGTTTGCCCCAATGAGATGTGCGTCGTGTTTTTCAATAGGTGCGGCTTCGGCCAGATCAAGGGCTTTTCCCTTGGAAAAACCTTCAATAATGTCAATTAGCACCACATCGCAGAGCTCTTTTTCAGCCAGTCGCTGTGCCGTGGTTGCTCCGACATTGCCGGCCCCGATCACAGTTACTTTTTTATCCATAATCATCTCCCTCCCTTGAAATGAAATTTAAAATAAAATAACCTGTCCATAAAAATACACGGATTGTCAACAAATTAATATGCTCGCTAAAGATTGACAATTGCTTTAAGAATTGAATAATAAGAATATGAACGCAGGGTCTTCCGATTCTTGAGGCTTTTTCGGAAAAAAAGTGTATGCTGTGTCCGGCAATATGGATCAATATCTAACAAAAGTGAACCGTATAACAGATAAGGAGCAAAACAGATGAAGGAAGCAGTCTATAAAACCAATTTCCCGGAAGCTAAACTAGCAAAGACAGGAAAAGTGAGGGATATGTATGACCTTGGTGATTCTTTTTTAATGGTGGCAACCGATCGGATATCCGCATTTGATGTTATCATGCCCGATCCCATACCTGACAAAGGGAAAATTTTAACCCGGATGTCCCTCTTTTGGTTTGATGTCATGAAACCGTTGATTCCCAATCATGTGATTACCGCCGATGTGGAAGACTATCCAAAACTATTTTTTCCCTATGCGGAAATACTTGATGGCAGGAGCATATGGGTTAAAAAAGCAGATGCAATTCCGATCGAGTGTGTGGTTCGGGGATATCTATCCGGTTCAGGATGGAAATCTTACCAGGAATCCGGTGAAGTGTGTGGAATCCGCTTGCCGGCGGGTCTCAGAGAATCGGATAAACTTCCAGAACCGATCTTCACGCCCGCGACAAAAGAAGAGGGTGGTGAACATGACATCAACATCGATTTTGAGACTTCTGCAAAGATGATCGGTAAAGAGTTGGCGGAAAAACTCAGAGCGATGAGCCTCTCAATATATAAGAAAGGTTCTGAACTGGCGGCTGAAAAAGGAATCATCATTGCAGACACCAAGTTCGAATTTGGCCTGCTTAACAATGAATTGATTATTATCGATGAGATATTGACCCCAGATTCGTCCCGGTTCTGGCCGAAGGTATCTTACAGATCCGGAACTTCACAGGAAAGCTTTGACAAGCAGTATGTGAGGGATTACCTGATCTCCATCAAGTGGGATAAAAGTCCGCCGGCCCCCTCTTTGCCTGGAGATGTCATTCGGGACACGCGGAAAAAGTATTTAGAAGCATTGACTCAGCTTACCGGGATAAGCCATGCGTTTTGAAGAAAAGAGAGTGCGGATCGACCGCATCGATCCGTCTGATGAAACCTATCGCATTACCACCGACTCGGAAATTGACCATTTAATCGATTCGATTCAAGCGGTCGGTCTGATCAATTTTCCGATTTTGATCAGAAAAGATCAGGGGTTTACAATCATCAGCGGATTCCGCCGGATTGCCTCATGCGGCGCGCTCGGCTGGACACACCTTGATGGCAGGATTGTAGACCCCCGGACCCCTCTACTTGAAACTGCAAACATGGCCATATCTGAAAATGTTTTTCAGCGAACCTTAAATCTGATCGAACAGTCACGGGTTGTTCTCTTACTCTCTACATTCTATAATTCCGATCATATTTTGGCAAAAAAAGCAGCCCATTTTGGCCTGCCAAACAGTCCATCCTTCACTAAAAAAATAAAACAGATTTGCCTTTTACCTGAGCCGATCCAAAGTGGTGTATTATCAAACGCCATTTCTTTTGCAATGGCTTTGGAGCTTGGCATCCTGATGAAAGAGATCGGGGTCATATTTGCAAATCTGTTTGTCAGGCTTAAATTGAGCTTAAATAAACAAAGAGAAATCGTGATGCATGCTAAAGAAATTTCAGAACGTGAAGATATTTCCGTTTTAAAAGTGCTTGAAGAGGGCGACATTGAAAAAATCTTAAACAGTGAGGACCTTGATCAAAGGGAGCAGGCGCAAAGAATCCGTTCTTATTTGGAGCGACGACGATTTCCGACCGTCGTCGCAAGAAAAAAAAAGGTTGAAAAATTTGTCAAGAGCCTAAAGCTCGAAAAAAATACAAAACTAATCCCTTCAAAATATTTTGAGGACCCCACCTTTACTTTAAAATTACATTTTAAAGATAGTGAGGGATTAAAGCGACACAGGGCCACGCTCGAAAAAGTCATTCAAAATTTCAATATTTAAACGGTTGACATGTGATCCTCAAAAATAAATATCGCAAATTTCAAAGGAGGTTGATTTATGTCTGAGAAAGAAGTTGTCGAAACATCTGAAGCGCAAATTGCTGTTCACTGGCCGGAGGAAGGATATTATCATCCGTCCGCAAAATTTATTTCCCAAGCGAATATGACGGACGAAAAGATCTATGATCGTTTCAGTCTAGAAAATTTCCCCAACTGTTTTAAAGATTATGCGGATCTTTTAGACTGGGATCAATATTGGCATACCATTTTGGATACCAGTGATGCGCCCTGTTGGAAATGGTTTGTTGGGGGGAGGATCAATGCAAGCCACAATTGCATTGACCGGCATCTGGAAAAAAACAAAAACAAAACCGCCATTCATTTTGTTCCTGAGCCAGAGAATGAAAAAATCGAACATATCACCTATCAGGAGCTGTTTGTCAGGGTCAACGAATTGGCCGCACTGCTTCAGGAATTTACCGGTTTAAAATCAGGGGATCGGGTAACGCTTCATTTACCGATGACGGCCGAGCTCCCCATAACGATGCTTGCCTGCGCCAGACTGGGCGTCATTCATTCTGAAGTGTTTGGAGGATTTAGCGGCAAAGCATGTGCGGATAGAATTGTCGACTCCGGATCAAAGGTGCTCATAACGATGGACGCTTATTACAGGGGGGGCAAGCTCCTTGACCATAAAGAAAAAGCCGATATTGCTGCGGACCTAGCTGAAAAAGACGGCCAGAAAGTCGATCAGGTGTTGGTGTGGCAACGTTATCCGGGAAAGACATCTTCACCAACATTGATGCAAGATGGTCGTGATTTTTTTATCAACGACGTTTTGAATGATTTTTATGGAAGAAGAATTGATCCCGTATCATTGCCGGCCGAAGCCCCCCTTTTCCTTATGTATACCAGTGGAACGACCGGGAAGCCGAAGGGATGCCAGCATAGTATCGGCGGTTATCTCGCGTATGTCACCGGTACCTCAAAATATATTCAGGACATTCATCGGGAGGATGTATACTGGTGTATGGCTGACATCGGATGGATTACGGGACATTCATACATTGTTTACGGCCCCCTATCGCTTGGGGCATCGACTGTGGTTTACGAAGGGATACCCACCTATCCGGATGCCGGTCGATGCTGGCGGATCGCACAGGATCTTGATGTAAATATTTTTCATACCGCCCCCACGGCCATACGGGCTTTACGAAAAGTCGGACCCGACGAACCGAACAAATACCACTATCATTTTAAACATATGACCACGGTTGGAGAGCCGATTGAACCCGAAGTGTGGAAATGGTATCACAAAGTTGTCGGAAAAGGGGAGGCTATCATCGTCGATACGTGGTGGCAAACAGAGACCGGCGGGTTTTTGTGCAGCACGCTTCCGGCAATTGATCCGATGAAACCGGGAAGTACCGGTCCGGCTTTGCCCGGGATTCACCCGGTCATCTATGATGACGATGGGAATGAACTCGAATCCGGCGTCGGAAAAGCCGGAAATATCTGCATCAGGAATCCTTGGCCGGGCGCTTTCCAGACCATATGGGGAGATCGGGATCGCTATGTCAAGCAGTATTATGAAAAGTACTGCAAAGATTCAAAAAGCAAAGATTGGCGGGATTGGCCATATTTGACCGGTGATGCAGCTACCCAATCGGCCGACAGATACTATCGTATTTTAGGCCGCATCGACGATGTCATCAATGTATCAGGCCATCGGCTGGGAACCAAAGAGCTGGAGTCCGCTGCGCTGGTGGTTCCAGAAGTAGCTGAATCGGCTGTTGTACCGGTAGCAGACGCTATCAAAGGACGGGTCCCGGAGATATATATTTCGTTAAAACCAGGACATGAGGCCGACGAAGATATTGCGGCAAAGGTCAGCAGTACTATCATTTCAGAAATTGGATCGATTGCAAAACCACGAAAAGTATGGATCGTTGCGGATATGCCGAAAACACGGTCCGGGAAGATCATGCGTCGGGTGCTGGCGGCAATCTCCAATAAGCAGGATGTGGGAGATACGATGACCCTGGCAAATCCTGAAACTGTTGAGTCAATCCAGAAGATGATCGATGCTTCCACTTGATAGTTCAGAGATTCCCTGTCCACTCACGGGTGGACTGCAGGGCTCTTCAAATCGCTTTTAAAAGCTTTGTCGATTTCAACGCTATATATTGATCAGCAAGTGGTACACAGTACCCATGTTCGATCTATTCAATCCCGAATCGATGCGCCTGTGGTTATCGTTGATGATGTACAAAAGGTGTTTGAATCGGTCTTGCGGGCCGATGATCCTGTAAAAGCTGGAAAGGAAAGCCTTTTTCTAACCCTCAATAAGGGCACTTTTATTCGGAAATGCCCTGGCACTCGATTTTATACCTGTTGCGGGTATCGTATTCTGAACATCGGCACTTTTTGCACGATGGATTGCTCCTACTGTATCTTGCAGACATATTTTCATCCACCCATTCTCCAGCTTTTCGTCAATTACCAGGATATGTCACAGGAACTGCAGATACTTTTTTCCGAAAAAAAATTGACCCGAATAGGGACCGGAGAATTTACCGACAGCCTAATCTGGGAGAACTGGACAGACCTTTCCCGCTTTCTGGTTACAAGTTTTTCTACCCAATCCCATGCGGTTTTAGAGCTAAAAACCAAGACAACCGCTGTTGAAAAATTGAGCCGGCTCCGACACAATCGCAAAACCATCGTTGCCTGGAGCCTGAACACCGATCAAATTATTCGAGATGAGGAGCTTCGAACCGCACCCCTTTTCGCCCGGCTCAACGCGGCTGCAAAATGCGAATCATGGGGTTATCCGCTTGCATTTCATTTTGACCCCATTGTCATCTATGACGGCTGCGAAGCAGATTACCGGCAGATGATCGAGGCTTTATTTTCCCGTATATCTCCGGACAACATCGCCTGGATCAGTCTAGGCACATTCCGTTTTATACCATCTTTGAAAACAATCATCCAGAAACGCTTTCCAAAATCAAAGATTATCTATGGCGAGTTCATTCCGGGACTTGATGGAAAAATGCGATATTTTAAAACATTGCGTATCGACCTTTACTGCAAAATCGTCTCCTGGATCAGAGAAATCGCTCCGGATCTCCTTATTTATTTCTGTATGGAAGATGATGAAGTGTGGGAAAGAGCCTTTGGCTTTATTCCTTCCCAGCGCGGCGGTTTGTCACAAATGTTAGATGAGCGTGCCATGCTTATTTGTGGGTTGGATATATAAGCAAAGGGAAACATGAACTGAATTTTGATTCATCTCACCTTTTGTGTCTAAGAATTTGAATTTCCCTACCGGCTGTCAATCGAGTCGGTTCATACCGGTACTTTTAATTCGTTGAATGAAGATACAAAAAACCTTTGCCCGCAAAACAGGTGAAAACTTGGGTCATAAGTGGTGAAGATTTTGAAGGTTTGATAGGAGAGAGTCGATCGGAAAGGGTTGTCAGCGAGATAGTTTTGTGGGAGGAGGGGAGGGCATCAGGAAAGAAATGCATAAACGCAAGGAGTTGATGTCCAAAGCCCTATGGTCCGGTAACGTGTTTCTATGTCCTTGGACAGGAGGCCCGGTCAATTTTTGTCTTTCTTAATTTCTTCGATAACTTTTTGTGCGATCTGTGCTGGCACTTCATCGTAACGTGACAATTCCATGGTGAACATGCCTCGGCCACCGGTCATTGAATTGAGATCCGGTGCATAGGTGAGAAATTCAGCCATCGGGACATTGGCTCTGATAACCTGGTTTTTGTCTTTGCTATCCATTCCCAAAACTCTTCCGCGTCTGCTGTTCAGATCGCCCATGATGTCACCCATGAACTCATCAGGAGCGGTGATCGTAACATCCATAATCGGTTCCAAGAGGACGGACTGGGCCTCTTCAGCCGCTTTTCTATAGGCAAGAGAGCCTGCGATCTTAAATGCCATTTCTGAGGAATCAACCGCATGAAACGAACCATCATCCAAGATGACCCTGAAATCGATACAGGGAAATCCGGCGAGTATGCCTTTTTGGCTGGCTTCAATAATTCCCTTTTCAACAGCCGGAATATATGTTTTAGGTATCGCCCCCCCCACAATCGCATCGACAAACTCAAATCCTTTCCCTCTGGGGAGCGGTTCCAACTGGATCCAACAAACACCATACTGGCCGTGGCCACCGGTCTGTTTCTTGTGTTTCCCCTGGACCCTGACCTTCTTTTTGATGGTCTCTTTATAAGGAACTTTCGGTTGATTCAAATTTACTTCCACATTGAATTTTCTTTTCAGCTTTTCAGCAGCGGCCGCGATGTGGACCTGTCCCATTCCGGATAGAAGAATTTCTTTGGTTTCCGCGTTCCTTGTAAGCTTCAAGGCGATATCCTCTTCCAAAATCTTTGAAAGCGATGCGAAAATCTTATCCTCATCACCGGTTGATTTGGGTTGAATAGCAAATGAAATAAGAGGCGGGAGCGGTTCGATGTAATTGAACTTGATTTTACTCTCTTCAGAACAGAGGGTATCTCCGGTTGTCGTATCTTTCAGCTTGGCCACAGCAACAATTGCACCAGGGCCGGCTTCTGATGTTACTTTCTGCTCCTTTCCGACAACTATCAGGAGTTGAGAAAATCGTTCTTTGGATCCTTTGTTGACATTATAAAAGTTTCCATCTCCCCCCAAGTTCCCGGACACAATTTTGAAAATCGAAAGCCGTCCCGAGTACGGATCTGTCACGGTTTTGAAAACAAGAGCTGAAAATGGAGCATCCGGATCTACAGCACGCTCAATTTCCTCGCCACTGTCAGGGTCAACCGCCTTCCATGGACCGAGATCAATGGGTGAGGGCAACGTTTCGTTGATAAAATTCATCAACAGATCAACACCGATACTGTTTATTGCAGACCCGCATAAAACAGGGACGAAGCTCCGTGACAAGGTGCCTTTTCTCAAGGCAGCACGGATATCTTCTTCAGGTATAGATTCCCCTTCGAGGTATCGTTCCAGGAGTTCATCATCTGTTTCAGCAATATTTTCGACCAGGGTTTCCCTTTCTTTTTCGACCGATTCTTTCATATCAGCAGGAATATCAGTTTCTTTCCTCTCGCCTTCAGCATTGTAAATATAAGCGGTGTTCCCAATCAGATCGACAACGCCTTTAAAACTCTCTTCGGATCCAATCGGAAGTTGGAGAGCTATCGGCTTTGTTTCAAAACATTTGCTTGCATCTTTAAATGCACGGAAAAAATCCGCCCGCTCTCTGTCAAGCTTGTTGATAAATATCACGCAAGGCATCTTCAGGTCTTCGGCAAAATTCCATGCCTGTTCTGTCTGAACTTTTACGCCGTCGACAACATCTAGAACCACCACCGCGCTGTCTGCGCCCTGCATACAGCTTTTTGTGTCCGCAAAGAAATTCTGGTCTCCCGGGGTATCTATGATGTTTGACACATGTTTATTCCAGACATATTGATGTAATCCGGTACTAATACTTGATTGTCGTTTTATTTCTTCAGGTTCAAAATCCATCACTGTATTGCCATCTTCGACATGGCCTCGCCGCTTAATCACACCCGCTTGAAGCAGTACGGCTTCTGCCAGTGAAGTTTTCCCAGCCCCGCCATGGGCAACTAGCACGACATTTCTCAATTGAGCAATCATGTTGCGTATCTAAGCTCCTCTCTTGTCCGGTTTTTAATAATTTAATGAACTTAAAAAGAGTTTTATCTATCTGTAAAAACTAAAAAAATCAAGTCGGATGGAAAATTATTTGGGTTTATAGTTCGAAACGTCTTAAATATATAAAAAACTCTTTGTTCCCTTTGGGGCCCAGGAGGGCCGAAGGGATTATCGGTTTACATACGAGACCTTCTTTTGTAAAAAAAGTCGACAAGTCATCGATCACTTTGCGGTGTAAAGCCGGACTTTTGACCACCCCACCTTTTCCAACATTCCCCTTGCCCACTTCAAACTGGGGTTTGATAAGAGCGAGAATAGCCCCATCGGCTCCTGTAAATTGTATAACTTCCGGCACCACTATCTTAAGCGAAATAAAGGAAACATCGATGGTTATCAGGTCCACAGGCCGAGAAATGGTTTCAATCGGCATATGTCGAATATTCGTCCGTTCGATCACGTGAACCCGGGGGTCTTGCCTGAGTTTCCATGCCAGTTGACCATATCCGACATCTACAGCAAAAATACGGGCTGCGCCGTGTTGTAAAAGGCAGTCTGTAAAGCCACCGGTGGATGCACCCACATCGAGACAGTCAAAACCCGAAACATCAATTTTAAACGCTTTCAAAGCCCTTTCAATTTTTAACCCACCCCTGCTGACGTACCGATTCTCTCCGCCTTTAACGAGTATGTTTTTATCACTTGAAACAAGGGTGCCGGGCTTATCCAACGGTTGGTTATTGACCAAAATATTTCCCGCCATAATCAAAGTTTTGGCGCTCTGCCTGCTTTGTGCGAGCCCTTTTTCCACAATCATCTGGTCGAGCCTGATTTTCGTCACCGGCATAATGATTATTAATTACTAAAGTTTCGTACCTGATTTTTTTGAGGAAAGCCACATCAGGGGTAAGAACCTTGTGTGAATATTATCCTTTTTCCATTCGTCCGCTAACCAGGCTTGTCAAAAGATCATGATGCGGGATTGATTTGTTGTCGCAGATCGCCATCAAGTGCTTGCCTGCATTGACTATGGCAGCTGGATCTATTCCGTATTTGGATCTGAGAAAATTTTGTGATCCGTGTTCGATAAATCTATCCGGAGCCCCTATCCGCTCGAGACAATGGGATGTTAAACCTGCATCATTGAGGCATTCAAGAATAGCGGATCCAAATCCACCTTGGCGGACATTCTCTTCGATGGTGATAATACGAGGTATCTTTCCGGCAAGCGTGCTAATTAGATTCACATCCAGCGGTTTGACAAATCGACAGTTTACCACAGTTGCTGAGATACCGTGCGCCATCAGTTCGGAATGGGCTTCAAGGGCGTCACAAACCGTTCGACCGATTGCAAGGATGAGAAGATCCTCTCCTCTTTCCAATATCTCAGCCTCACCGATAGTGATAGGTGTGACATTGCTTTCAATGCTAACCCCTGTTCCTGTCCCTCTAGGGTAACGGATTGCAATGGGGCCGTCATGTTCAATGGAAGTTTTGAGCATTCTGGACAGTTCGTTTTCATCTTTAGGCGACATGACGACCATGTTTGGAAGACTTCTCAGATATGAAAGATCGAATAATCCGTGGTGGGTCGGGCCGTCCTCTCCCACGATCCCTCCTCTGTCAATGGCAAACACCACCGGGAGTGCTTCGATACAAATGTCATGAACCAGCTGATCGTAAGCACGCTGTAGAAAGGTAGAATAAATGGCCACAACCGGTCGAAACCCTTCAGTGGCCAGCCCGGCTGCGAAGGTAACGCCGTGCTGCTCAGCAATGCCAACATCAAAAAAACGATCCGGATAAATTTCAGCAAACTTAACAAGTCCGGTGCCTTCAGGCATCGCCGCGGTAACCGCAATGAGCTTTTCATTACTTTTTGCCAGTTTGACCATGGTGTCGCCAAAAACTTCAGTAAACGTCGGAACGCTGCTCTTTGGGCCAACGCAAGTGCCGGTTTCGACTGCAAAGCGTCCAACCCCGTGAAAATAGACAGGATTCTTTTCTGCAGGCAAATACCCTTTCCCTTTCTTTGTCGTGACATGAAGAAGGGTGGGTTCATTTAGATGTTTTATGTTGTTTAAGATATTGATGAGATGGTTCAGTTTATGGCCGTTGATCGGTCCAAAATATTCAAAATTAAATGCTTCAAACAACATGCCGGGAGTAATAAATGTCTTTAAAGATTCTTCCGAACGTTTGGCAAACTGATAGATATCATCACCGATCTTTGGGAGTGATTTGAGAAAATATCCGAACTCTTTTTTCATCTCCTGGAGTTTTTTTCTGGAAAAAGTGCGGCTCAAAAAAGAGGAGAGGGCACCCACATTTCGCGAAATCGACATGTCGTTGTCATTTAAAATAACCGTAAGATTCTTATTTTTATGAATATCTCCGGCTTGATTCATACCCTCAAAAGCAATGCCGGCCGTCATGGATCCATCTCCGATGATTGCGACAACCCGATAGTTTTCATTTTTCAATTCTCGGGCAGAGGCTATACCCAACCCTGCTGAAATCGACGTACTGCTATGACCGGTTGAAAACGCATCAAAAGGGCTTTCGCTCATCCGGGTAAAACCGGAGATCCCACTGTGTTGCCGAAGGGTATGAAATTGATCTCTGCGACCGGTGAGGAGTTTATGGGCATACGATTGATGGCCTACATCCCAGATAATTTTATCATTCGGGGCATCGAAAACATAATGTATGGCAATCGCCAATTCAACTGTACCCAGGCTGGAGGCCAGGTGCCCTCCATTCTTGGACACCACATCAACAATTTTTTTTCGTATTTCAGCTGCCAGGACCGGAAGTTGGGACCTGGAAAGCTTTTTTAAATCTTTTGTAGAATTGATTTTATCTATATATCCCACACTTATATCGGCTCCTGTTTAATTTCACAATTTGGCATCCAGAACAAATCGACTATTTTTTTCTTTTGATGATATAGTTTGCAATAGCCCTGAGCGAATCAGATTTGTTATCAAAATTGTCAATGGCTTGCAATGCATTCTTTATGAGTTTTTTTGCAAATACCTTTGATTGATCGATTCCCATAAGGGAAGGGTAAGTGTTCTTATGAAGGAGATCATCCGTACCGGTGGCTTTTCCGATTAACGCGGGATCACCTTCAACATTAAGGAGATCATCGGTTACCTGAAAAGCAAGGCCGATATTTTTGCCATAAATTTTAAGTTGTTCGATTTGCTTTTGGGTACCGCCCCCCAACACGACACCGGCATAAATCGATGCAACAATAAGCGCACCGGTTTTTAAATAGTGCATATCTTGAAGTTGACTCAAAGTTATCGGGGTTCGTTCAAAGGTGATGTCCCTTATCTGCCCCTCAATCATTCCTTCACATCCCGCTGCCTGTGAGATCGCCTGAATAATGCCAAAACAATTCGAGGCATGGTTTTCATTTATTATCTCAATACTTGAGAGGAGCTGAAAAGCTAGTGTCAAAAGGGCATCTCCGGCAAGCATCGCCGTGGCCTCATCAAACGCCAGGTGACAGGTCGGCTTCCCTCTTCTTAATTTATCATTGTCCATTGCCGGCAGATCATCGTGAATGAGCGAGTAGGTGTGAATCATTTCAATGGCACAGGCAGTGTACAATGCATCATCGGTGTTTCCACCGACAGATTCGGCTGCGGCCACACATAAAATCGGCCTTATTCTTTTTCCACCGGCCATGAGGGAATAGTCCATGGCGCTCTTCAGCCGGCCTTTATTTGAAATCTTCGACTCAAGGATTTCTTTTAACGCTTTATTGACTCGTCTGCGTTTTGAATTGAGGTATGAATCCAGGTCAAACATCGATTATCCGCCAATGGATGTCAGGGCGCCATTTAAAAAAATACCCTGATATCTCAGGTATTATTTCCGGTTAAAAACGGCTTTTCAAGAATATCCCCGTCCATACCTTCAAGTAAGATGGTGACTCTCTTTTCGGTCTCCTCCAGCTTCTCGGAACAAAATTTAGAAAGCTTAACCCCTTCTTCAAACCTCTGGAGTGCCTTTTCAAGGGGAAGTTCGCCTACTTCCAGTTCTTTGGTGATTTCTTCAAGCTTCTGCATGGCATTTTCAAAATTCTGTTTTGCCATTTTGGTTCTTCCTTTCGACTTTGCTTATGAATTGACCTTTTGAAACAATGATTTCAAGGTACTGACCGATTTTTAATATTTTTGGATCTTTTATAATTTTTTTTTCCGGAATTGTTCGGGTGATGCTGTAGCCCCGATCGAGGATTTTCAGTGGGCTTAACGCGTCAAGGCTTATCGTGAACTCTCGCAACAGTGTAATTTTTTTTATAATATATAATCGAATTGATTTAAATAAGTTATAATTTATTACTTCAACTGATTCTTTGAATTTATTTATGTGTGGTAAGGGGCCATTTGCTTTAAATTTATCAATCCGCCATGTAAAGCGTTCTCGGGTTTGAGATAGATTATTAAAAAATATTCGAATAAACCGTGAGTTGGTATCATCGAGTTTGAGTTTCAAATCTTCTATTTTTTTTCTTGGATTTATCAACCGGCTCGAAAAATCGTTTAACAAGGTATGAAGGTGATCGATAAATCGGGTAAATGTATTGATCAAGACCTTAATAAGTTCAAGGTTTTGACGTACGAGCTCTACGCGGGACGGAACAACCAGTTCTGCGGCCGCAGAGGGTGTCGGTGCCCGTAAATCCGAAACAAAATCCGCTATGGTAAAATCGGTCTCGTGACCGACCGCTGAAATAACGGGAATTTCCGAGGCAAAAATCGCCCGGGCAACTGCTTCGGAATTAAACGCATTTAAATCCTCCAAGGATCCGCCACCCCTGGCAATTATTGCAACATCCGTATCATTCCGGGTATTTACCAGGTTGATTCCGGATATGATTTCATCTTCAGCGCCCTCACCCTGTACTTTTGCAGGGACAATTTCAATATGCACATTTGGAAATCGTCGGTCCACGATATGGATGATATCATGCACAACCGCGCCGGTGGGTGAAGTCACAATACTGATTTTTTTAGGTAGAAAGGGCAGGGATTTTTTGTATTGTTCATCAAACAACCCTTCCTTAAAAAGGCGTTTTTTGAGCTGTTCAAAAGCAATCCTTAACGCCCCCACACCCTTGGGCTCAATGTATTCCAAAATGATCTGATATGTGCCCTGTGGCGAATACACACTCAACCGGCCCAACCCGATGATTTGCATTCCGTCTCCGGGCTCAAAAGTCAAATTTTGAATTTGTGGTCGGAACATCAGCGCATTTATCCTGGATTTTTCATCCTTTAATAAAAAATAATAGTGG
Organism: Desulfobacteraceae bacterium UBA2156; assembly: GCA_002328165.1. GTDB lineage: Bacteria > Desulfobacterota > Desulfobacteria > Desulfobacterales > UBA2156 > UBA2156. Next base: position 22,574 of record DCWS01000066.1, read on the forward strand.
CCGGAAGCCGGTACTCTGAAATTGGATATTTCACCGGTAATCCAGATAAATGAAAACTTTTCTTCAAGTAACCCTTTGACTTTAGATGTCAGTTCGGAAACTGCGTAAACACGGCGTGGGTTATGGGGATCGAGTGTCATTTTAAATTCATATAACGTCTGATAAGGTATATTATGTAAACTTCAATAGGTGGGTAGGTCGGCCGTGACCCAAACCGCCCTTTTCCTGCTTCACATGTTTATTGAAGAACACCGCAGCCCCGAACGACAGGATCTTCGCTACGCTTCGACAAGCGACGGTGATTGCGCTCGCTGCTCCGGTTCAATAGTTCACGGATGGTGGGGAGCAGATAAAGATCCTCATGGTCCATCGTGGTCAGAAATGATACCAAAATATCGATTTTATCGTGCAGAGACTTGTGCTTATCCATAATGAAATACTGCTTGCTCTTTACAACGCAGTGCCCGCTCTTGACCTTTATACTGGTTTTTCGAAAATTCCCATCAGATACGGTCACACCAAGCCGATCCGAGAGGTCTTTTAGATTTTGATAGATTTCTTCAGGCTTCACATCCCTATCCCGTTGGTTGTTTTGTTTTCTCTTGAAAAAACGATCGATTGCATTATATTAAACCTTGAAGATTTGGCCGGCACGATCTGTCGGATCTGTGAGCGATAATTTGAAACCCAAATAGGAGGAAACGATGCAAACTATACCGCTTAGAAAAGCACAAACCCGGTTGATAATCAATGAATTTGTCCGAAGCGTATACAACTGGATGGCAATCGGACTGGCGCTCACCGGTTCTGTGGCATTTTATGTGGCAAACAGCGAATCCATGATGCGATTGATCTTCGGCAATCAGATGGTTTTTTTTGGTCTGATTATCGGTGAACTTGCCTTGGTTTTTACCATCAGTGCGCGGGTTCAAAAAATAAAAGCCTCAACCGCAACCGCCCTTTTTGTTCTATATGCCGCCTTAAACGGTGCAACCTTATCAGCAATTTTTCTTATATATACAAGAACATCCATTACATCAACATTTTTTATATGTGCCGCCACGTTTGTCGCGTGCAGCATATACGGAATAACCACAAAGCGAGACCTTACATCCCTGGGCGGCTTCATGGCAATGGGACTTATCGGGATTATTATTGCATCTGTGGTCAATATGTTTATCGGGAGCTATGGTATGCATATGATCATCAGCTATATCGGTGTAATTGTTTTTGTGGGCTTAACCGCATACGACACTCAAAAACTGAAAACCATGGCTCTTTCACAACCGGCAGGTCTTGACGCGGGTGTCGTACGGAAAGGTGCTATTTTAGGCGCATTGTCACTTTATCTAGATTTTATCAATCTGTTTCTGATGTTGTTGAGAATTTTTGGAAACAGGGACTAGTGGAGTAAAATATAAATCCGGGTCGGCGAATGTTTACTCTTTTGACTTTCTGGTCTCTATTTTCCAAGTTCACGTTGAACCGTGTCTGCTATCATCTTACAGTAATTTCGGGTCGTTTCAATTGTAGGTCCTTCAACCATAATTCTGCAGAGGGGCTGGGTACCTGAATAGCGGACAAGCACCCTCCCCTCTCTACCTAAACTTGTTTCGACCGATTTGATTGTATCCGATATTTCCGGCACTTTTTGAATATCGGGTTTTCGTTTGACGCTGACATTTAAAAGTGATTGGGGGAATAGATTCATTTTTCTATTGAGCACGGATAACGGCCTGGATTCTTTTTTCATGGCTTCTATGAGTTTCAACGCCGTCAAGATACCATCCCCTGTCGTGTGATGGTCCAGAAATAGCATATGACCGGAATCTTCACCGCCCAGGACGGCTCCATCGGAAATCATTTTTTCTAAAACATAGCGATCGCCGACTTGGGTGGTGATGTGCTTTACCCCCATATCGTTTAAAACAATTTTAAGGCCGATATTGCTCATTACCGTTGTAACAACCCGGTTGTTTTTGAGGGTGCCTTTTTGTTTCATGAGCCTGGAACAGATGGACAGGATCTGATCACCGGTCAATAGATTCCCCAACTCATCCACAGCCACCATCCGGTCACCATCCCCATCGAATGCAAGACCGATTTCAGCCTTTTTTTCTCTCACTTTTTTGGCCAACACCTGTGTATGTTCAGAACCGCAGCCGTTATTAATGTTCTTTCCATCCGGCTGAACAAAAAGCGATTCAACGTCTGCACCGAGACGATTAAATAGTTGAGGAGCAACCCGGTATGTTGCGCCATTAGAACAATCGATAACTATTTTCATATCTTTGATACAAAAATCGTTTGGCAAGGTTTGGAGCAAAAAATCGACATATCGTTTTTCAACATCCTCTATATATTTTACCCTTCCCGTGTACTGGATGGTTTGGCCCCGTATGGGAAAGTGTTTATCCAGTAAAAGCCGTTCGAGTTTCGTCTCTGTTTCATCGGACAATTTGAAACCATCCTTTTGAAATATTTTGATTCCGTTGTCATAAAAGGGATTATGGGAAGCAGATATGACAAGGCCGGCATCCCCACCCATTGAAGCTGTCAAGAAAGCAATGCCGGGTGTGGGTAGAATTCCGGATAGATATGCGTCTGACCCCATGGAGCATATTCCGGAAACAAGCCCTTGTTCGATCATATCACCGGATATACGTGTATCTTTACCGACGATAATTTTAGAGCGAGTATTCTTTTTTTGAAAAAAATACGCAACTGCTCGCCCAATTTTGACGACCATTTCAGATGTCATGGGATATTCATTTGCAACGCCGCGCACGCCGTCTGTACCGAATAGGGTTTTCATTATTCCTGCTCGCTGTCTTTTCCAGGCGAAAATGAGGGTATGATTGTCAGTATTTCGGATGTGAGATGATCAACAATACCTTGAAGCCATTTGGTACCGGATTCTGTTCCGCTGGGCTCAAGATTTTTGATCACCAACAGGTAATTTTTACCTGATCTTTTTATTCCACGGGAGATGCTTTCCAGACAGATTTCTTTTTTTTTTTTGTTTCCTTCATAATATCTTAGATCGCTGAAAAGTTCTTTTATCTCAGACCATTTGGTTGACAAATTCTGGTTCATATTTTTCAGACAAAGGGACCCAAATCGTTTCAGTCGTTCATCTATGGCTATGTCCAGCTTCTCGATCAAGCCATAATACAAGGGTTCCGAAAATTCCTCTGATAGAAATTGTGAACGGACATTAACGTACCAATTCATAAGTGCCATCAGATTCGAAATATAGATGATGTTGTTTATCACCGTCCTTTTGAGGTTCCAGTATTTTCCCGGTACAAATCGAACCCTTGCTTCTTTTCCGCGCTGGGCAATGACCAAGCGGCCAGGTTTTAACTCATCTTTTCGACATATGGATCCTGCAGCGGTAACTGTGCCGAATTCAAAACGGCATGGACCGACAAGCCCCCCCTGCCCTCCGAGAAATATAGGTCTTTGATTTAACATAACCCCCCTCGGCACATCGCCGATGAGGGACGGCGTCGCCTTGTCTTGATTTGGGGTGTAGTTAAAATGAATGTAGGAACTACCTACTTCGCTGTGATTTTTTCGGCCGGTGCCGCCAGACATAAAACAGTCGCAAAAATTAACGAGGCTCCCCAAAGTTACGTAAGGAAAGAGGATAGTTTGCTTCAATGCGACCGCATGGGCAATACGTGCTTCCTCTTCGAGTATGGTCCCTGTGCGTACGTGGGAACCAAATCCCAGACACGCCCTGTTGAGAAAAACCGATTCTTTGCAGAATCCCCCTTTTAATTCTACCTGGGGTCCGATTTGACAGTTATCAACAGTAACAGGGCCCTCATATCCCAGTTGTGAACCTTTAGAGATTAATGTTGAACTCCCATAGATTTTGCATCCTGAATAGATGGACACATTATCTCCTGAAATCCGGTCAAGATTAACATCCTCACTAATTTCAACCGTGCGGGGGTTCGGGATGTCAACGCCTTTCTCAAGGAGTTGTCTGACTTTCAACGCGTATCTCGTTTCCATTTTTTTTCATTCTGCCATCGTTATGGGACTCACCATCGGTTTTGCCACATCTGCCGGACCGGAAGTGCCCAAAGCAGTTTTTGAAGTAATATTTTTCCGATTCCCTGTTTGTATTTAAGTTTCTCTGAAACTGTAGCAATATATTCAACAATACGGTGGTCCAGAAGCGGTACACTCATTTCTGATCCTCCGCAAAGTAGGCCAGCGCTTTTTTTAATATGTCGCTCTCTTCTGTTACGCGTTCAAGCTTGTGCTTGAGCCGGTGGAGATCCTCATCAGGAGCTTTGAGCTTTCCCTTGCCGGGAAAAGCGTTATTGGGATCATCTGCGAGCTGGGTTCTCCATCGACGCAGAACACTGTAATCAATACCGAGGTTCCTAGAGGCTTCGGCAATGCTGTATCCCTTTTTGGTGATCATCCCCACGGCCTCCATCTTGAACTCTCGGCTGTAACTTTTTCTTTTTTTCTTTGACATTGGAACACCTCCTTTTACCCATATATATTGGGCTTTTCAAGGTGTCCACTAAATTAGGGTAGATTCAATAATCTGCAGCTTTGGGGAGACTCTTTTTTTCTTTTTGATAATTGTTGGTGCTTTTAAAGCCTACTATTCCGCACATTTTAAGAGGCGATTCAGTTTAAGAGTTTCAGATGAAGGGTTTGATATCGCTGCACGATCCGAGAGATGGAAAAGTTGTCAACGATCCGTTTTCTAGCCCTCCTGCCGAGTTCAATTCTTTGCTTCAACGGTAAGGAAAGCATATCAACCCATGCTTGTGACAACGCGTCTGCCTTTCTAGAGGGTACAACGATCCCGGTATCTTCCACAATAAAGGCTGCATCCCCCACATCCGTTGTAATACAGGGCACACCACACGCCATGGCCTCTCCAATAGCATTTGGGAATCCCTCCCCTAATGATGTCAGCGTAAAAATATCAAATGCCGGGTAAATACTCGGCACGTCAGTCCTGTTGCCGAGTAAATATACTTTGCCTTCAAGACCGTTTTTTTTTATCATCTCCTTGATGTCAATATTATTTTCATCTATATCTTTGCCGATAAGAACAAAACGGGTATTAGGCAAGACGGCATTAACCCTTCCTGCTGTATTAAAAAAAGTTTTGTGATCTTTCATGGGATCATATCGAGCCACCATCCCAACTATAAGTGATGTTTTATCAAGTCCCAGGGCCTGTTTCATTTTTTTTCGAGCGTTGTTGTCCGGCTTATATAAATTAGTATCAAAGCCATTGGGCAGAACTTCCCATCGTTTAGGAGCGTATCCTGCCTGAATATGATGTCTCTTGCCAGCTTCTGAATTTACAATGATAATATCAGGCACATGTGAGAGCTTGGAAAGCAACGAAAAAATCCACCGTGTCGTAGGAGCATACTGTTTCAAGTCCATATTTGAACAGCGGATATTCCACAAAATTTTGGGTACTCTGGTTAACCGGCCAACTATCAAACCAATCAAATCCGCATGGTAAAGCCAGGTCTGTATGACATGTGGATTCCATTTTTTTATCAAGGCAAAGTTTCTAAACAAATCGCTTGGTTTTGGCGGGAATTTATCCAAATTTAGGCAGCGTACAGGTACATCCATTTCACCCAAAAGAGGGCCATAATGCCCTGGGCCTGAGAGGGAAATAACATAATTTTCAATTATGGATTTGTTCGGTGAGTGGGTCAAAAGGTTATATAGCATAGATTCAGCACCGCCAGTCGAAAGTGTCGTAATGATATGTAGAACCCTTAATGACATTCCTTTTCCATATCTTTTCCATCACTTTGTGTTATGTTTGTAAGGGATTTTATTATCCTGCCAATTTGACAAATTGACCAATAGCAAATCATTTTAAGCACCGTTGTCAACAAAGTTGAAATAAATAACTTTTCAAAGAATTGGGTCATTAGAAGCCGATTAAATGTCGCTAAATGACATGCCCTCCTTGTTATGCCCTTCGAAGAGGACAACCTGTCATTATTACCTGTCCTGTATCTCCTTGCAATCAACGGATCTATCCTTATCGAACCCAAGTCCCGAATCATGCATGCATATGTGTATCCTTCACAACCATTTAAGTTTGGGTAATATAAATAATTAGAAAAATAAGATGTTTTCAAAACCGGAAGACATTCACCGGGTGTTCCACGATTTAAAAAACCGCTGAGTGTTAACTCGTAAGGAAGAACCTGTGATGGGCCAATAAGTTGACCGGTTTCCAGACACTCACACCTAAATAGAATCATTCCATAGGAGGAATAATTTCTTAATATGTCAATCAGTTGTTTTGAAGTATCGGGTATGAGCAAATCATCAGAATCTAAAAACAACAACCAATCTCCAGTTGCTAAGGAAATACCCTCATTTCTTGCTTTTGTAACTCCCAGATTTCTATTATTATGCATAATCTTAACGATAGCGCTATCAATTTCATTCTGATAACGATCGGTCAATGTTTCAATCGTTGAATCGGTTGACCCATCATCCACAACAATGATTTCGGTATTGCACATAGACATTTTGCAGAATTCGAGCGCACTATCTACGGTATGAACTATCAGACGGTTTCTATTATATGTGGGGATGATAATAGACAGGAAATAACCTGTTTTGTCTGTCATCATTTCCTTTTCACTTTAAACTCAGCTTGAGTACTTTTGTGTCTCGTAACACAACATATAATCCCGAAATGAATACAACCGGCGCTATGATATGTATATTAATAGGATAAAAATTCAAACCTGCAAACAAACAAAAAAGTGTCATGAAAAGAATAGTAAATTTTATCAGGATGACCAATACGTTTGTACCAGGTGAAGGAAAGTTGTTGTGGACCGCGATTTCGTCGGCAATGAGCGCATACAGGGACTGGCTAATAATCCACGCCCATGCGATCGCATAAGGCCCTGCGATACTCGATAGAAACTTAAAGCTTAAAATCATTAAAACGAGGGCACATGAAACCAGGAGCGCAACCGTTTTATAACGTCTATCTGCTAGAAGAAACTCATAAGAAACATTTGAATGGGCATTCAGGCAGATCCCGACAATTAAAATCATAAAAAAGAGAACGATCTGTTCATCTCCTAGTTTCACCATATTTAAGATGAAGGGTCCTAATAAAATTGCCAGAAGGCTAAACAACATATATATAATCCAGCTTTGTTCAAGCCACCTAACCATCTTGTTTAATAAGTTCAGGCGCTCTGAATTGTCTGACAAAATCTTTGAAAACCTGGGAAATACCAACACGCCGATACCATTTGAAAAGAACCAAACCTTACTTCCCAGATCAAAGGCGGCACGATAATTACCGAGCACGGCAACACCGAATGAACGATTGATAAGAACTGATCCGATGGCTACTATCGTTGTTTGCAATACCTGTGACAACGACATAAAGGACGAATGTGATAGGATGGTTCTAAGCTCTCTAAAATTAACCCTGGGTTTCCAGGAGCTGGCAGGGGGTTTTGGTAAAATAAAGCGGGCTACGGTAAAGTCAAATATCCGTCTGAATACTAAAAATGCAACAACGGCAACCGGGTTTTTAAATAGCCAGGCCGCAAGCAGCATCAAACCATATCTATATATACCTGATATTGCGATAAATCTAGCGTGCTGTCGAAAGTATTCATTGGACAACGTGTATGCCTGGGTTATCATGGTGGGAATCGCGAGGAAAAACTCTATTACCGAAAATATGACAATCCATCGAAGTGAAGTTAATAACAAATCGGGTAAAGGAAAGATATATTCGGTTACAATATATATGAGGAGCGGCAGTGCACTAATTAGAATTGCTGATAGCCCCAGATACCACCCAAAGGCCTTTTGCAGATAAGCCGATTGTTTTTCTTTATCGCGGTTCGATGCCATCAAACCGATAAAATGTTTTGTTACACCGAAATCAACTAATGCCACATAAGATGCCAATACGGAATATATCGAAAATACACCGTATTGTTTATTGCCCAGAAGGGTGACAATCACGGGAACAGAAATAATTCCCAAAACGCCATTAATGGCATTAGCCGAATAGACGGATAATAAATTACCAATAAATTTGGGAATTCTCATTTACAATATTTTGAGGTTTTTAAAATATGCTTCCCGGCATCACTATTACGGTTAATGCGCCATTAATTCCGCGTAAAGATATTCAACATCTTGAATCAATCTGTTTTTCGAGTAGCGTTCTTTAGCGAATAATCGTGCATTTGCTATCCGATTTATCGTATTGGAATCTTGGACTTCAGTTATAAACTTTATTCCTTCGGCAAAACCTTTTGAATTATTTCTTTGACAAAGTATACCCCTTTGACAAATAGAAAATCCGTTTTTGTTTTGATATGGATCTGATTTTCCGAGAAGATCTCTCACTCCACCGACATTTGTCGCAATGACCGGAACCGAGGCTGCCATGGCTTCAATAATGGAGACGGGTGTCCCTTCATTAAGAGAGGTTAGCGCCAGGATACTCAAATCGGCGTATACATATGAAATATTTTTTAACCACCCACAAAATATCACATGTGCCGAGAGCCCTTGAGCCTGGCAGTAACTTCTCAGTTCTTTTTTCAGTTCTCCATCTCCCACAACGACAAATTTGGTATCGATTTCGGGATTCATTTGAAGGTAAGCTTTTGCTGCTTTGAAAAACATGATATGGTGTTTTATCGGGACCAACCGCCCAATAATGCCGATTAAAGCCGTATCATTTTTAACACCAAGTTCCGTTTTGAACCGGCCTTTCAGGGATGAACAGGTTAAAAAGGGCTTTAGATCAAAACCGAGTTCTATGGTTCGAATTTTATCTGCAGGTGCAATGTGATATTTTTTAACAAGATCGTTTTTTTGTGTTTCACTAATCACAATGACCACATCGGTTACGGTGGCAAGCAAACGTTCAATCCATATAAAGAATAAAGATATTCCTTTACTGAAATAACCTTCAAATATATGACCATGGAACGTGTGAACGACTCTTACATTTTTTTTATTGGTCAGATTATACATTAGCGCCGCTATTCTAGCGCTCGTTCCTGCTTTTGCCGTATGCGTATGGACAATGTCAGGTTTTTCATGAAGTAATGCACGAAATATTTTACCGATGGTCTTTAAATCCATCCAAACACTGATCTCCCGTTGCAGTTCAGGGATAACAATCGGGGCCATATCGACTGAATCAAAAAGATAACCCATATTTCCTTCTTGTGGTGAGATTATCCCAGTGATCAGGCGGGAATCGAATTTGATTGTATTCAGGCCCCTGGATAACAGAAAAACGTGAATGGCCGGTCCACCGATATTCAGCCGGGCGATCATGCGCAGAATCTTTATTCGTTTTTTTATGGGACGCAGGACTCGTTTTGCTTCAGGTTTTCGAAAGATCGGATATTTTTTTATCCATAGAGTGAATCCACTGGAAGCAACAACAAAACAAAACCTGAGAAAAAGACCTGAGATGATCAGGAATGTTAACATCAAGGATGAGGGTTTGCTGTACTTTTCAAATAGGAGATAAACACTTTTATGAAATTCAAATAAAGACCTGATCAAAAACTGATCGCTGCTGACACCAACATGATGAATCACACATGATTTTGGAAAATAGACAACCTTCCAACCCGCATCCCGCATTCTACGACACCAATCAGCATCTTCCCAGTAAATGAAAAAGCGCTCATCCAAAACTCCCACTTTATCGATAGCTTTTTTATTGATCACCATACACGCCCCAGAAACCCAATCCACCTCCATAGGCGTTTTCCCATCGCTTTGGGTCGTCAATACATTCGAAGTGGTAACCGGATTGTTCGGAAATAGTCTTGTAATCAACGATTTTCTTCCGAAAAATGCCGTGAGCGGGGTTGGGAAAGATCTTGCAGAGCCTTGAATTTTGCCATCGCCATCAAGAATCTTCGGACCGATGATACCGACATTTGGGTTATCTGTCATGTATTGAAGAATATTTATAAAAAATCCTTTCTTTACAAGGGAATCGGGATTTAGCAAAACCACATAAGGGGCGGAACACTGTTTCAATGCATTATTTACCGCAGAGGCGAACCCGATGTTGCTTTTGTTTTGGCAAAAATGGACTTCGGGAAATTGCCTGTTAATACGGCCCACCCCATCGCGAGAGCCATTGTCCTGAACAAACACATTTGCAGACAGATCGGCCAATGTGCCATATAACGATTTCAGACAGTTAAGGAGGCAGTCCGTGCTGTTGTAATTAACGATGATGATGTCTAACAATTTTAAACCTCAATTGGTGGAATGCAGGTATCAAGCATCGGGTTTCAGGAGTCGGTCGCGATGGCTTTGGGTTATTTCAGCCGCCGGATCCATCTTGAATAATACGTCTCTTTATCCATGAGGTTCCAGATGTAATCCGCATGAACTTTTTTGTTGCTTTGAATCTGCTTCCGTTTTCTCAATGCTGATTTTAAGCCTTTTATGGCATCCCATTTGGCTTTTATGAAAACCTTTTTACGGCCTCTTGCCAAAAAATAAAAAAAAGCGCCCAAATCATAGAGAAGGTGATGGCCCAAAGTTTTCCATATTAAGCACAGAGGCATATTCTGAATGTATACCCATTCCAAATTCCTGTGGCCGTAATATACAGAATGTGACGAATCGTACCCGATTGTTTTGCTGGTCAAATGATATACAACGGCCTCTGGAACATAAATACACTTGTAACCCCTTATCTGGGCTCTGAAACTCAAATCTACATCTTCATATAGTAAAAAGAATCTCTCATCGAAAAAACCGATATCTTTTAGCATCTTTGTTCTGTATAGTGCCGCCCCTGAACAAGCTCCAAAAACCCACTCTTGCTTATTAAACTTCTCTCTGTTTTCACCTCTTCCTCTTAAAAGACCTGCTCCCGCTCTTGTATAACCGTCTCCTGCCCGATCGATGATGTTCGGATTATCGTAATATAACATCTTAGAGGCCACCATTCCGGCCTCTGGTTTAGATTCAATGGATTTCACAAGGTGCTGGAGCCATAAAGGGTGCGGAACAGCGTCATTGTTTAGCAGTGCAACGTACTTTGCTCTAACAGCATTTAGCGCAATATTGTTGGCAAAACAAAAACCCGAGTTATTTTCAAGTCTTATGATGTTAACTTCCGGATAGTTCTTGGCAACAAAACTTACGGATCCATCAGTGGAACCGTTATCCACAAGGGTGGTTGAAAAACAACGGTATGTCTGTTGAGTTACCCCTTTCAAGCACTTTGGAAGAAATTTCCTTCCGTTCCAGTTGACAATGATTAAATCAACCCGGTTGTCATGCATTTTCTGTTTGGAATCGATTCAATAAATGAATAGATTTCCTTTGTGAAAGTTTTATTATCAAACCTTAGTATCGGGTAACGATAACCGGTTTCCGAGATACATGGCCTCGAGTATGTCCGATCCGAACCCTTCGGATCTGTGGAGTGAAACATAGCCATCTACCGCACCGCGTTAATCAGGCTCATGATTTCATTCTTGGTCAGCGCCCTGTATATCATAATCACGCTGTTTTCGACGTTACGTTTATCGATTCCAAGTCATCATTCCCGTGTTCCATTGTTCTCCTATATGGCGCGATGAGCAAAGCGAACTAAGTTATTTTTTATTTACAGCAATTTCGCCCTGTTTGCTTACAGTTATTACAATATCTCCCTCTTTATCCGTGCGATATATTTTAGAACCTGACGCTTTAAGTCGATTAATCGTCGCTTTTGAAGGGTATCCCCAGACATTATTTTTGTTAACACTGATTACAGAAATTTCTGGTGAGATTTTCTTTAAGAATTTTCTACTAGTGGCATCAGCTGCTCCATGATGACCAACTTTTAAAACATCTACCTTTATATCCGGACACCTTCTGAGCAACTGTTTCTCTGACAGTGCAGTTAAATCACCCGTCAAAAGACAGCGAAAATTGTTATATTTTAACATCAACACCAAAGAATTGGCATTGAAACCTGAAAACGTAGAAACTTTAGGTGGCCAAAGCACATCTAAAACCACGTCTCCCATTATCAGCTTATCTTCAGCCGTCAATGCCCGATATTTTCTGTTTTCTCTTACCAGCTCATTATACCACCTGTATATATTCCCCGACTCTATTAGTGAATTTAGATTTTCCCCATTGTCGCATATATTCTGGACCGCTATCATTTGAAGAATAAAGAAAGCCCCTCCTACGTGATCGAGATGAGGGTGAGTAAAGATAAGATGCTCCAAGGCGTGAACCTTGTTTTTCTTAAGATAGGTAGCTACTTTATAACCGGAAATGGGATTGCCTGAGTCAACAATAGCACATTCGCCTGAAGGGGCTTCGATTAAAATAGAATCACCTTCTCCCACGTCTATAAAATGAATTTTTAAAAATTGAGCCTGAACAAAGCTGCAAAAAAAGATATAAAATACTATAATGGAAACTGAAAATATCTTAATCGTTCTCAATGCACTTAACACCTTAATTTTCCGGAATATAGGATTCAGCAGAAATTGATGGTTGTCGATTTTGCTCTCGCCGTGACCATTTGCGGGATAGGCGCATTGTTTCGCTACATTTCAAGTGCCCGTCACACGCAGACAGGCAATCGACAATCATCAATTCATTTTCCCGATAAATCGGGATTTCCACTTCGCCTCAATCCCATACAAACGGGATCTTCGTTGCACTACGACCGGCTTGTCTGGGTTAGGTTAGAAGAAAAAGCATTAACCCCCATAAAGCGCCTAAATAATTAAATACAATATCTCGGAGATCATAATAGCGGTAAGGTAAAATCGCTTGAAAACCTTCATCAAGAAAACCGAAAAAAAAAGTAAAAATAATAACGTGTCCAACTGCGACGATTTTTCTTTTGTTTTTAAATGCATCTCTCGATGCCAACCAGCCTAAAGCAGCAAATTCTAAAATGTGGATTCTCTCTGCAGGAAGTTCAATTTGCCAAGTTAAAAAAAGGCCTAGTGAGGCGATTATGATAAATACTGCTCTTTGGGCCAAGTTAGTTTGAGCTTTAACTAAAAAAAATAAAAATAATATCCCGCAAGCTAAAAGAACAAAGCCGACAAAAGTCAAAAATCCTTTTTCTCCCAAAAAATCTTTGATAAAATTCATAACTTGCCTGGTAAAAGAAGATGAGAGCACAATAAAGAAACCAAGAAAAATAGTAAATTTTGTGAAACCAAAGATACTTGAAAGAGAAGGGGTTTTTTCCATAAATTGCAAATGCAGAAAATCGATATTTTAATACAGTGGTTGAATTTTACACGAGTTGGAGGTTACCAATACCCATTATGGCACATGGCATGATAAACATGTGTTCAATCATGAAACTATCAGCACCATTCATTGGTGCCAGATATTATATTTCAATATAGCGTAAATCGCTCTGAATCCGTCTTTCCAGCCGATCTTCTTCCCCTCTTCATAGGTCCGCCCATGATATGAAGTGCCGACCTCATAAATGCGATAACCCCCACGGGCAATCTTTGCGGTTATCTCCGGTTCGAACCCGAACCGGTCCTCCTCGATCTTTATGGACTTTAGAACATCTTTTCGAAACATTTTATAGCAGGTTTCCATGTCAGTCAGGCTTAAATTCGTGAATATATTGGACAATAAAGTCAGGAACCGGTTGCCTGCCATATGCCAGAAATAAAGAACGCGATGTGGTCCGCTTCCCACAAAGCGTGAACCGTAAACGACATCCGCATCCCCAGCTAAGATTGGCCCCATTAACAACGGGAATTCTTGGGGGTCATATTCCAAATCCGCATCCTGTACGACGACAACATCTCCTGTAGCCTCCCTGAACCCTGTCCGAAGGGCGGCTCCTTTACCCATATTTTTTTCGTGATAAAGAACTTTGTCAACTTGAAGCTCAATCTTGTTCTTCAGCAACACCCTTGTTCCGTCAGTTGATCCGTCATCGACAACGATTATTTCGAGTTCATTAATTTGCGCATTTTTTACCCTATCAATAATATACTCTATTGTCGCAGATTCATTGTAACATGGTATCACTACAGAAAGTTTCATTCTAACCCCTCAGCTGCCATCAATCATTTTCGTTTACGATCAATTGAGGCAAAAGATTTCTCGCCCTTCTTTCCGGCCCGCCCCGAAAGCCCGTGCAACGTGCCCTTTACAATTTGAAACATTTTTTCCGGCCGGTTTTTTTCGAAAAGCAGGATGAGACAGATAATCTTTAATAATACAATTGAATTTACTCTGTGCCAGGATCGAAATTCCTTTTTATAAAGTTTATTGAGAAGGAAAGAATTTCTGAATTGATAGTATCGTCTGACGGGATTGTGATGAGTTGGATGAACCCTTCTTTTGAAAATATTGTGTTCTTCGATATTACCCATATTGTGATGCAAAACAGCGTCCCTGGCCAGAAGTGTTGAGTATCCTTTGGATCTCAGGCGCAAACAAAATTCAATGTCAACATAATCAATAAAAAGATCTTTATTGAAATAACCGGCCATGTCAAACGCTTTCATGCAGATAAGGCTTCCGGAAGTGATAACATGGGAAACCTCTTCCCACGGTTTTTGATTTTTACTCACATCATTAATAGAAGAACAATTGCGGTACACTGTGTTGCTTCCGACGATCATCAACCTGTCAGGTTCAGGATATTGATCCCAGAGATTCAGCATTTTACGAATCATATCGGGGCCGGGAAGGCTGTCCTGGTCGAACAGGGCGACCCACTGATAACCGTGTTCAGCAGCTTTTCTGACGCCCTGATTCAATGCCTGAGCAACACCGAAGTTCGTCGAATTTTTAATCAGTTTTACGTCCGGATAATCCTTAACATACAAACCGAGGTGAAGTGATGCAGATCCGGTTGTGCCGTTATCTATGACAAGAACATGTTTTACTTGCCGAGATATTTTTTCCAGTCTTTGTTCAAATTTGCGATCAGGAAAATAAGTGACGATCACGGCACAGACATGATCATTATTTCCATACATTCTATAACCTGCCTATAACCTGATGGAAAAGCCTTCGCCGTCAAGAGATAAATTGGGATTATAATATGGATCTCCTTTGCCCAAAATACTTTTCCATTTTATTTTGAAATAGTCGATCTCTTTCTTTGAGATCATTTTTTTATCCACACCGTTTACATTCTTTTTCGCAACTGATTCATTAAAATAAAACTTTGCATAAGGCGTATAGACAATATGATACCCTGCTTCCCGGAGTTTTAAACAAAAATCTACGTCGCTATATGTTGTGGCTATCTTTTCATCAAAACCGTTTACTTTATTAAAAACATCTTTTCTGACCATCATTGCCGATCCTGTCACCGCGCTAACATTGTGTACGATGCTATTTTTGCCGAAGTAACCTTTATTCGTGTCAGGGTAATTGTAAGAATGGTGACCTGCGATTCCGTCACTCCCGAGTTTCAATATTATACCGCAATGTTGTATGGTATTGTTGTTAAAGACCAATTTTGCCCCTACAGCACCTACATTTTTTCTCTGAACATGTTCTACCAATACCATGATGCTCTTTTTACTTCTGACCTCGCATTTATCGTCGAAGAATAGCAAAATGTCCCCGGTCGACTTCCGAGCCCCATAATTGTTCATTTCAGACAAATTAAAATGGCTATTGTAATTTAAAATACTCACGTTTCCATATCCGGACAGGCTTGACAGATATTCTACGGTTTCCCGTTCTAAACGGTTATTATCGATTATCAATATTTCATAATCAGGATAGAGATCTTTAGACAATATGCTTTCAACGCATTTTTTAAGAATTGAAACATGGCCTTTCAATGGGATCAAAATGCTTATTTTGGGAAAATTATCAATCTCATATTTTATCCTGTACGATCCTGTCCAATCTCCACGATAAACTTTAGCCGGGATATCTCTCCTTTCCATGGCATCTGATAAAGCTTTTATTGCGGAAACGTACGCATAATCTTTGCTGTTGTCTGCAAAAGCCGCCGACCCGGGTATCTTTCTCCAGTGGTAGAGTATCTTGGGCAAATGAAAAATACGGTCTGTTCTTTCGGAGAATCTTAAGGCAAGATCGTAATCCTGGCTGCCTTCGTAGCCGATCCTGAACCCTCCGATTTCATCAACTATTTTTTTTCGGTACACACCAAAATGACCTGTATACATACATGAAAACAGCATGTCCGGAGACCAGTCCGGTTTAAAAAACGGATCTGATCTTTTGCCTTTTATATCCAGTTTGTCTTCGTCACTGTAAATCATGTCAGCATCAGGGACGGCGTTTAAGAGTTTTACATTTTCATACAGGGCATCGACGCTGAGCTCATCATCGTTGTCTAATAACCCGATAAACTCACCTGTTGCCATAGATAAAGCTTCGTTTGACGCTCCGGGGATACCCTGATTTTCTTTTAAAAATTTGATCTTTATTCTGTTGTCTTTTTTATCGTACTTTATCAACACGCTCTTTATATGTTCTTTGCTTGATGCATCGTCGGCTATACACAGTTCCCAGTTCTCATAAAGCTGGTTAAATACGGAATCGACAGCTTTCGTCAACCAGGTTTGATCTACGTTATAAACCGGCATGATTATGCTGAACTTGGGATTATACTTAAACCCATCAATATCTTTTTTTATTTCTTTAATTTTTTTATCATTTAAACTATTTTTTTTTATCCACTTTTTATAATTTTTGGTGTCATGTTTTAATATTCGATATATCGCTTTGCCAAAAGTTTTGACGAAGCCGTCTTTGTAAACAGACAATACAATTCTGTGCACCCCGGGAAACTTTTCCAAAAATTTAACAAAAAAAAGTTTCCGGAAAAATTCCGACAGTCGCCAGACTTTGGATTTTTTTATTAGATTCAACTCAAACTCGATATTTTTTATGTGTCGTTCTTTTTTCAATATTGTGTCTTCGAGTTCTATTATACGGCTTTTAAAGTCTACTCTTACATTGTCTTTTTCTTTAATTATATTTTTGTTGAGCATCATTTTCCGGTTGGTTCAATATATCAATTTGTTTCTCTTTGATTTAGGAGAGATTTGCATTTTTACAATCTCCTAACGCGAGCCATTTTTCGATCAGGCAATATAATATTATGAATAAGTAACGACTCCCCATTTCTTTTATTTTAAACTTGGAATCTCCGCCACGCCTGTTTTCCCACGTATTGGGTAAAACAGCATAGGAATAACCGCGTATAATCGCTTTTAGCGGAAGTTCAACAGTTAAATTGAAATGTCGACTGAGCAAAGGTTGAAGCCCATCAATTGTCCTGCGGCGATACATTTTAAAAGCATTGGTGGTATCGTTATATTTCACTCCAAATATTATACATATCAACAAGTTTATAACCCGGTTCAAGATCAGTTTGTGTTTTGGATAACCTCGCGTCCTGCCACCCTTCGTAAATCTGGATCCAAAAACGCAATCATATCCTTCCTCTAATTTTCGAAAAAATTTTATGACATCGATTGGTGAATCAGACCCATCCGCCATTACGATTGCAACCGCGTCCCCCGTAAAGCTCTCAAGACCACATTGTACCGCATATCCAAAACCTGCGGGATAAGGATTATTAATATATCTTATTTCAGAATATGATGAAACCAGCTCCTGTAAAAGGGTCTCGGTAGAATCCGTGCTGTTATCATTCACCGCTAGAATTTCGAAATTAAATTCAATCTGCCTTAAAACGAAAAGAAGTTTCATGATTGTTAATTCAATACAGTTTTCTTCATCATGCGCCGGTATTATTACTGATAGTTTCACAATCTTACGATGATTCCATCAACGGTTTGATGTAAGATATCTTCCAGGGTGTACTTATAATTCCAACCTGGATAGTGACTTCTGAATTTTGAAATATCGCTTATCCACCAGATATGATCGCCAATACGATTGGTTTCCGTATACGACCAGTTCATCTTGTTTCCGGTGATTTTTTCACATGCATAAATCGCTTCTAATATAGAGCAGTTCGAAAAACGGCTCCCTCCTGCGTTGTATACTTCGCCGGGGCGCGGGTTCTGATAGAAATGCCACAACATATTGACGAAGTCATAACTGTGGATATTATCCCTCACCTGCTTGCCTTTATAGCCAAACACATTGTAATGCTCACCGGCAATTAAACATTTGATCAGGTAAGCCAAAAAGCCGTGCAACCTGGCGCCGGAGTGATTCGGGCCGGTTAGGCAGCCTCCTCGAAAACAGGCAGTTTTAATGCCAAAATATCGACCGTATTCCTGAACTAAAATGTCAGCAGCCGCCTTTGAAACGCCAAACAGGCTATGGGTGTTTTGATCAATACCCATAGACTCATCGATTCCATTCGCAAAATAGGGATGCGAGCTGTTCAGTTCCCAACGTTTTTTATTTTCAACCAACGGCAGATGATTGGGGGCATCTCCATAAACTTTATTGGTTGAAATAAAAATAAAAACCGCTTCAGGAGAATATTTTCGGGTCATTTCCAAAAGAACGAGTGTTCCATTGGCATTTATGGAAAAATCGGTAAAAGGTTCCTGTGCCGCCCAATCATGCGAGGGTTGAGCGGCAGCATGTATAATAATTCTAATATCCGAATTATATTTACGAAAAAGTGTTTCCATCGCTTTTGCGTCGCGTATATCTTCATTTAAATGCTGATATTCTTCTATACTTTCTTTTAAGATGGCAACATTCCATGCTGTTGAAGCTTCCCGACCAAAAAAATACTTCCGCATATCATTATCGACGCCAATAATTTTAAAGTCTTTTTTGGCAAAGAAATGAGCTGCCTCAGATCCGATCAAACCTCCGGAGCCGGTGATAAGTGCTACATTCATAAACGTTACCCGTCATCAATTTTTTAAAGCTCCCCGCAGCAAGCGACGAAAGATGCGCGCTATAGCGGTTTAACTTAATATCAGTTTCAGGAGAGCCTCGTTTCTTTTAAGCCATGTATGGATATGATGTGTTATTTCTTTTATCCCCTTGCGCGGTTTCCACCCGGTTATCTTTCGTATTTTGCGGCAATCACTTATATAGTAGGGAATATCAGCCTGTCTAGTTTCAAATACCGAATCTATTGGGATTTTATGACCTGTGAGATCCCGACAAATTTGAGTGAGTTCATACAGTGATATGCTCAGTTCAGGGCCACCGCCAACGTTATAGACAGAACCGCTTATCTCATCTAATTGGTCAATCTGCATACGTAAAAGATTATACAGATCTTCAATATGGAGAATATCCCGAACTTGTTTTCCTTTACCGCCATAGCCGATGTATGACAGATTACCGTTCCACATATGCCTTGCCAGCCATAAAACAACAAATCCCTGATCGACTTTGCCCATTTGCCATGGACCGGTAATCACTCCACACCGATTTATGACCCCCTGGATTCCATATGCTGCCATATATTCTTGAATCACCAGCTCCGAGCATAATTTGGTTGTTCCATAATGAGAACGTATGCCTGCCAAGGGAAGTTTTTCACTGAAGCCATATTCGGAAACTCCTGGCATTTTTTGGTCAGATGCAAGTTTAAATCTTGTTTTTTCCTCGATGAATTGTAACGCATCGATCACCTGCATGGGATAAATTCTGCTGGTAGAGAGGAAGATGATATCGGCCTGTCTTTTCCGGCACATTTCTAAACAATTTAATGTTCCGACAAGATTACTCTGGTACAGGTAGCTCGGAGAACCGTCATAACCAGCAAGTACGGATGGCTCAGCAGAGCATTCAACAAACAGGTCAAATTCTCCAGCATTTTCTAAATCATCAACAATTCGAATATCGCCGTGTACAAACTTTATTCCACTTTTAGCAAGTTGCGTCAAATTCAGTTCTGATCCGCGGCGATGTAAATTGTCCAGCGATGTAATATCCCATGAAGGATTGTCACGCTTAAAATAAATAGCCAGATTTGCGCCGACAAATCCCGCTCCGCCGGTAATGAGCACTTTTTTCATCTTCTTCTTAATTCTTCATTTATAAAAAATGAAGCTCCCCTGCAGTCCCGTTGAAGTGGGATTTCTGCTTCGCTTTAACATGTCACGGGGCATTCCGGTGCGGTTTTTATAAAAGAACGTTCAAATAATAATCAGTAACACAGCGTATGGCCGTTCTGCTCCACACACCCTTCAAAATATTTTCCCTGTTTTTGCAGCATCTTCATCCTCCGAATAAGTATCATCTCGTTCGGATATAATTTTCGACATGCTCTGAAGTCGGAAATGTTTTGCACAATCTCGTCAAAAGGACTCTTCATAACCCTGTAATAGCAGTAACGACCAGCCTCCCGTCTTTTGAAACCACCTTCATATCCTGGAAAGCGATAAA
Source organism: Desulfobacteraceae bacterium UBA2156 (assembly GCA_002328165.1). Lineage (GTDB taxonomy): Bacteria > Desulfobacterota > Desulfobacteria > Desulfobacterales > UBA2156 > UBA2156. The sequence continues at coordinate 42,962 of DCWS01000066.1, forward strand.
TACTGTTCAGGGTCAAATTGATAGTCAGAAAAATCAGTAATAAAACATCAAAACGACGAAATTCCTGTGAACATAATACGACGCCAATCCATAAAGGCATGGTCATCAAAGCGTAACGACTGCTTAACGCTTGAACGACACCCAGATGTGCCCGGCCTAATGCAATAACGATAGCTGCGAGAATGGCAAACTGTATCAATCCCCAGACAAACGCTTGTCGATGATATTTTTTCAAGAAAAATAAGACCGCGACATACGACACCCCAAGATATCCAAAAATCAAGGCGATTCTGCCTGGATGCTCAAAAACATTCGACCTAAGGCTTATTAAATTGCCCAAGGCAACCATCGTATAGTCTAATCGTTTTAAATTAAATGCAAAACCACGATTCCCGACTGCGTTTAAATCATAAAAATATAAAACGATTTCAATCGCAAAAATTGCCGCCCATAAGAGAAGCCATTTTATTTTTGAAATATCTTTTAATATTCTGATTCCGATAAGAATTCCGGCATTCAACATGACCACCGGCCATATTGATGTCCCCAGGAAAGCCAGCAACATAACAAGATGCGCGATGATAAAGTCGGATGGCCGAAATGATGGCCTGGTTAAAAAATAAGTTGAAACCATAACACTGAAAAACACAAAATACCATTGAATTTGGAAACCCCACAGCTGATTTTCAACATGTGCCGGTGAAGCATACATAAAGCCTATAATTAAAAACAAAGCCCATCTTTTCCATCCGAAGACGTTTATGGCCGAAGAAAGTGGAATCATCGTTGCCCAAAGAAGACACTGGGATATTATCATTACATAACGTACATCAAGATGGCCCATTTTCATCAAGCCGAAATAAATCAACCTTGTCAGAACAATCCGATGTTCATTCGCAGGTCTCCAAAAATTCGGCTTTGCTCCATATTTATCAAAAATTGTAAAAAGAGCCCATTCATCTTGAAAGAATATATTTTGACAATATAACAAAATTGCAAAACACACCGACAGGCAACCCAATACTGTCACGCACCACAAAGCGGGATCGGCCCATTGAATTTTACCTATACCGGGTGAAGGCGCCCATCCGAATCGCTTATAAGATCTTGCAGTTGATAAGTTCATTGTGAGTCAAAAAACTTATTTTGGGATTCTAGACAAACCGATAAAGACAAAAGAATATGAAGACATGAGGAACATGGCGATGATAAAAATATTCGTTATTTTATGGTTGAGATGCCGTTCAGCTTGAAACAGCAAAAAACCGATCATTACAAATATGGGCAAAAAATATCGTCCCTGGCGTTGCAAATCGACCGTCCATGAATGCCATAATGCCAAACCAACCAGCACAAAGCTGCAAACAAACACAATGAGTAATAAAATATTTTCCTCTAAACCCATTTTGAATAAAAAGAAGTACATGATATAAATGCTAAAAAGAGCGGTAATCATTTTAACAATTTGAATATATAATTTAGAAGGATATATAGACATGTAACCATATACTCCAAAAGTGCTTTGAAATGATATCTCTCCCCATCCATATCTTCCGAACATCTGCTTTATGGTTACTCCCCTGTTTTTAAGTTTCACTCCGAAATATTTATTTTCAAGGTTGGTGCTTGGTTTTAAATCTTTTCTGGCCAATCTTTCCTGGCATTCATAGATTTTATTTGATTTATTAAAACCGTTTATATAAACATCGAGTGAATATCTCAAGCCAAAGATTGAAGCGGCAATCAACATTATCAGAAATGCACGTTTTACAGCCATTTTTGGATTGCTGAAATCTTTCTTAAATAGACTGAGCATAAAGTATAGCAACAAAAATATGATGAAAATAAAAAAGTTCTTTTTGATAAAAAACAGCAGCGAAAACAGCGATCCTTGGATAAGACCATAAAATAATGATCTTTGGGTACCGATCCCTTCTAAAAAATTATTCAACATGCTATTTTTATAGAGCAACTGATACGATATCATCAATAAGACAAACATGGAAAAGGCATCAGTATTAAAATAACTGAAAACATACCATATCTGTGGAGAGGCTAGAATCGTCAAAAACAGAATGCGATAGTGTAGATTTGTGATACAAAACAGGAGTAACACAAAAAAAAGTAAAACATTTAACAGTCGACATTTAAGATATTCGTCATCCATCGACACAAAGGATAACAATCTTGAAAATTTGCCCGCAAAAAAATAAAAAATTTCATGTGTATTGAGTCTCGAAATACCATGCGAACTATATGTGTGCTCCGTGCCAGACGCACAAACTTTTGGAGGTATCCAGTGATCATGATAATATGCGGCAGCTCTGACATGTACAAATTCATCCGGATGATTGTTTTTCTTGCTTAAACATGCCATCGCCAATATCAAGGCCAAGACACATGCCATGCAAAACGGTACATACTCAAAATCTTTACTCACTCGCGGATCTTTCATAGCACGCCTGCCGAGAATAATTGACTGATATTTCAAGCATTAAAGTTTGAGTTTGAAGATGAAATTGGGCGAAGGGGGAATTTTGCAAAAGGTTCCGCCAATATAGAATATCTTTTCATCAATAAAAACGCTGAAGACCACGGACAGCCCATGGGTATCTACTTTCCGGTGGGCTGCTGGATTTTGTCAAACATCTCGAATTTAGATGGAAATATACCGATAAAACTATCGCGAAAAAAGGTGTTAAAATGGATTTCGCAAATAATCATATACTTTCGATTCGTGAAAAATCAAAGCAATCCATAGCGTTAGCCTTGGATTCCTTTGATTCGGCTTCAATTCTGTTAAGATACTCGAAATTTAAACACTCTTACCTACTTCTGAAAGATTCGCTAACTTCTCTTATTGACTGCTTTTTCACAGCCCATGAAATTAAAATAAAAGAGGATTTAACTGAAAACCTTGCAGTGTTCAAAGAGCTTAATCAACGGATCAGCTGGTATGCAAAAAAGCTGGAGGAGGTCCCAAAATACATCTTGGAGATAGATGAGAATTCATTAGGAGATAAGCAAACTATTCGGGATTATGAAAAGCTATTGAACCGATACTCAACGTTAATCCACCAATTTCAGCGTGCCTTTAATCATTTTGTCAAAAACGACCTGTTGACCTCATCGGAACGCCACAAGCGTGAAACTCGAAAAAAGAAGATAGGGAGTTCTCTAATCAAAACTACTCTCGTATATATTGCGGTTTTGCTTATCGTCCTGGGCGTCTTGTACCTGTTTTATTTTAATTTTTCACCATCCAGACATTTTTTGGCATCGGGTCAATTTTTTTGGAAGTCGGCTGACTTTGCAAACTTCAGCGAACCACATTCCAAAATTTTTGAAGTTAAAGGTGATGGCAAATTCAGGGAATATACGATCTCATTGCCAAGAACCGTTACAATGGAGATATTCAGATTTGACCCAATCAATCTTAGGGTTAAAGAAATCGATGTGGATAGCATTCAATTGATCGACGGTAAAGGTGATATTCTTCGTGAATTTGAGTTCAACGCCAGCGATCCTCTATGGAAAACAATTAACTGCAAAGTCCTTAATCTTCCAACCGGAATCTTGAAATTGAGACCCAAAAATCATGATCCTTATATTATCAGCCCGAAATTTCCGAAATATGAAGTAAGTCAGATTAAAATAAGACTGCGATTGTTCGACCGCTCAGGTTTTCCAGACTGGCTTCTGACAATATATTAACAGCCTACTGATATCAAGACTGAGATTTTCTATTTTTTTGCCATATGAGAATCAATAAAAAAGGGAAGCTCAGAAGGATCTCCAGCCCGGCAACATAGAGATTGTGAAGAGAAAACAGGTCGGTTAAAAACTGTCCTATTGTGGCGTGGTCCAAGAGTGAATGTTTTACCGGAGGAAGTATCGGAATCATGTAATAGATATTGCTGAAGGGCCAGAAAATCGGAATGCCTAAAGGCGGTCGTCCATCAATTGAAAAAAGATCTAACAAAAGATGTGAAAGAAAACAGATGAAAAAAAAAGTGAATTCACGCAAGGGTTTTTTCAGTGTGTTTCTGGTAATCAACCAGGTAGCCACAATGGATACCACAACGCCGAATCCGATACTGTGGCTTAAACCGTGATGATACAGATTGGGTTTTCCGGCTAAGAAGCCTGGAATAAAATCCAAATCGGGCGCATTGGCGACTATAAGATAGAATAGTATTGACTTGGACTGAAATTGCAGCGATCCGGGAAGACTCTCCTTGTATAGGGAAATGATACAGCCGGCTAATGAATGTCCGATAGGAGAAGACATTTATTTAAAAAATGAAAACCGACGGGTTGATATTCTGATCCGCATCAAATGTCAGACGGGTACCGTGGCGATATTTTACAGGCTGCGCATCGACCTTCCAGAGGTAAATATCCCCGGAAGAAGAATAAACCACATATTTGGAATTATTGGACACAGCACCATTGTGGCAGCGTCCTTTACCGACAAGATATCGGGATTCTTTTACTGATCCATGATGGGATAAAAAATTGGCCAGATAGATTGGTCTCATAATACTTCGTCGCGTCATAATGATAAACCGACCATCGGGTGACCAGGAGGGATTACAATCTCCCTTCTCCATAAATTCATTCATGATATATGTTTTTTTTACAAGATCGATGACCATCGAACGATGACCATCATCCTGGGTGAATGTCAACAAAAAACGTCCTCCGCTTCGCAATTCGGCGCATTGTTCTAATTGATAGCCCCGAAACGGTGGTTTTGCTTCGTCATGAACAATACTTATTTTTTGGGTTTTCAGGTTATATCTGATCACCTGTCTTGGATTCAGTCGGTTTATGGCGGTGACGCTCGATCCGTCCCTCGTCCAGTAGGCACCGATATCAGATGTGTTTTCGATCAGCTTTTTTTGGGCGCCATTTCGATCCATGATCCAGGTGTCATGTTCTCGAGTAAAAAGAATTTTTTTTCCATCCGGTGACCACCGGGGGTTTTTACCTTTGGCAACAACCTTAGGATGCCATTCCTTGAAATGCGACTGAATAATATTTCCTTTTTTGGACCATAGGATTACACCAGTTGGAATTTCTCGGCTAACTTCTGCCAGAGTTAAAGCATTTTGAGAGGATGTCAGCGGTATTTGTCTAGAATAAAGATAACAAAACGACAAACCGGCAGCAGATGCCAAAACTGTCAGGACAGATACGAAAAAGATGATTTTTCTTGTTTTCAATTGAATCTTCACAGCGACCGAGGAATTTTATCATTTTAGATTCGCTCGCGATAGCGGTTTCAAAACACGCCTGATCTTGTGAATTTCATTCGGGGTGGCTATATCGATTGATGCGTTCCCTGATAGCGCTTCTACTCTGATTTTCAATATACATCCGATACCAAACCTCCGCATTAAGTATAAGCCACAATCGATTTCCGTGATCTTTTTTTTTTCTAAGATGCTCATCCAGTAATTTGTCAATGGCTGTTTGCCTGATGTAGTCGTTGTTAACCAGCCTTGAATTATTTAAAAAAACTTTATACAAAAGCTTGAATTCATCAGCCAGTAAATAGGTCAGTGGAGAAGAAAATCCCTGTTTTTTTCGGGCAATCAGTTCGGGAGGAAGGTATTTTTGAGCCAATTTTACCTGAATGTACCGTCGCTGTTTCCCTCTGACTTTAAAACGTGAAGGTATTGAAGCGCAAAATTCCGCGAGTTTGTGATCTAAAAATGGTGATCGGACTTCCAGCCCGTGCGCCATACTCATGCGATCCAGGATCATATTGGGATGATCCGGCATTCGTGTCATGCTATCAACAAAGAGCATTTTATCTATCGTTTCGTTTGCGTTGTCACTATCAAAAAAATCCTTGAGACAAGCCTCCGGATCAAACATCCCGATGCTTTTTCGAAATTTCGATGTATATAGATCTTTTTTATAACCGTCCGAAAAGTAAAAATAGCTCAGGCTTTTGGCGTAACGATCTCCATTATCTGAAGAAGAGATCTGGTGTATCCATTTAATTTGGTGGCTGAAACTGCGATACCAGAATCTCTCCGGAAAAAGTTTTATCATTTTATTGAATATGGTCTTTCGGATGGCTTCAGGAATTAAAGCATAGTAACTTGCAAGAATATTTCCATAGTAACGATCATAACCACCGAACAGTTCATCCCCGCCATCCCCACCTAAAACCACTTTTACTTCCTTGCGACTTAATTCTGACAGACAGTACATACAGACAGATAGAGGATCAGAAGGCTCATCGAGATGCCAGATCAAATCAGGAAGTTTTCGGACAAGTGACGGCCTGATTGTCAATTCATGATTGGCTGTTCCGTATTTATCGGACATAAGTTTGGCATAAGGCAGTTCACTGTATTTTTCGTAAGGAACATCGCCGGAAAATGTTTTGATAGTCTTTCCGTTCACCCGGTTCATCATAGCAACGATTAGACTGGAGTCAATTCCCCCACTTAAAAAAGCACCGATCGGAACATCGCTGACCAGATGATATTTTACCGTTGTTGCGACCTGTTTTTCCAACTCTTCCAGTATGTCTGAAAAATTACCTGTTAATTTAGGTTCATATCGCAATTGCCAATATCTGTTTATTGCAATGTTTCCCCTATGAAATACAAGGAAATGGCCTGGATGCAGTTTTTTGATTTTGTGAAACATGGATCTTGGAGAGGTTATGATCCGAGCTGTCAAATACTCATATAGCGCCTTACAATCAATCTCCCGCAAATTATTTTTCATCGTAAGAAGTGATTTGATTTCAGACGCAAAGGCAAATGTATCTCTATCATGGTAATAATAAAGCGGTTTTTGTCCAAGATGGTCTCTTGAAATAAACAATTTTTGATTCGGCTTATCGTAAATCGCAAATGCGAACATACCGCGAAGATATTTTACACAATCTTCGGCTTTTTCTTCATATAAATGGAGTATAACTTCGGTATCGCTTTTCGTTTTAAATACATGCCTGTTTTCCAATTCTTTTTTAAGATCATTGAAGTTATATATTTCCCCGTTAAATATTATCCAAAGAGAGCCGTCTTCATTCGACATTGGCTGCTTTCCGCCTTCAATGTCTATAATTGAAAGTCTTCGGTGTCCCAGTCCCACGCGATTACTGATATATATGCCTTGTCCATCCGGACCTCGATGTTCCATGCACGAAACCATTCGTTCGATTTCTTCCCGGTCGATTCCTTTTGGATCTATTTTGCCGCAAATTCCACACATCCTTATTCAATGCTCCACCAATTTAAAAGAATCCTTCAATCCGTGCTGCTTATTTCTTCGTTATTAATGAAAGTTGAGTTTTCCTTTTTTCGAATCCCTGTTACATATATAATTCCGCCGAACAGACTTAATAAAAGCATAACAATTCTCGGCAGGGAGGCGATCAGCAAGGCCGTTCCCGAATCAACCCCCATCTTCTTTACAAATAAAAAAAATGCGCCCTCCTGTATGCCCAGACCATTCACACTTATCGGAATCATACTGACAAATGAGGCCACTGGAACAATTAAAGCCCATTGAAGCAAGTCAATTCGAGCATCAACCGCGGAAGAAAAAATATACATGACAAAAATATTTACAATATAAAAAGCGCACGATAATAATAGTGATAAAAAAACAACCTGCAAATGGTATCTGTAAACATTAAAGCTTTCCAGAAAACTCTGAAACATACTGATTATTTTATTTGTATTCTTTAAATATATCTTTTTGGGCAAAACACAAAAAACAATCATGCTTATTATTAAAAAAGCAAGATCACAGCCAATGATCATGTAAAACTGATGATGTGTAAAAAACCGTTCAGCAACTGAGAACCCTGACAATGACAGTAATGCGATAAATGCCAGCATCCAGATCCCGGTTGCCCTGTCCATAATAAGCGCCGATACAGCGCCACTTCTTTGGTTTGAATGTTTTATCGTTTTATGTATTCGGAAAGCATCTCCTCCGATTGACCCCAGGAAAAAATTGTTAAAAAACAATGATATGTAATTTATCGAATGAATTTCCCCAAATGGCAGGGTATTTCCTTGGACCTTCAGCAGTGAGTACCACTTGTATGTTCTTATGAGAACTGAAAGAGGTGTTAACGACAGGCCGATTAATAAAAATTTATAATTTGTTTTTTTAATTGTATCCGTTATCTCGGACAAATCGGTCAGTGTGATTAATGTCGCAATCAATCCAAAACTCAGGGCGTATTTTATCACGGGCGATATTTTTGAATCATTATTTTTTTTTAAATATTGATCCGTGTTGATCAAGTCTTTTCCCCATTTCTCATTAAACACGTTTTTTGATTGCTTTGGCTGGAACACCGAAAGCAATCGTTTGATCCGGCACAGACTTGTTTACAACGGCTCCCGCACCAATGATTGCACCGCTCCCGATTTCAACACCGTCAAGAACTATCACACCCGTTCCAAGCCAGGCATTGTTGCCAATTCTTATCGGCCCTTTTGTATAGAGAGCTTGGTCCATAACCGCCTTTTTAATATCATCAAAGCGATAAGAACCTGCGCTCAGATAACATCCACCGGCCATCAGAACAGACTCTCCCAATTCTAATCCATCCATGGATACAAGCACCGAATTACTGCCGATACTGGAACGACGACCCAATCGAATCGGTCCGTGTTTTGCCAAAATCATACAATTCCTGCTTATCAGCACATTGTCTTCAATAACCACTTTGCCTGATTCGGCGCCCCGGCCATCGATCACACAGTTATCATCAATGGTCACATTGTCTCCCAGTTCAATATTGGCAGGATGACGTACGACGACATTGCGTCCAATGATCAGTCCTTTTCCCACCTTGTTAAAGAGCATGGGATAAAACTTTTTCCGCAGATAAAACCCGATGCAGCCTGGCATTGATCCTAACAAGCATGTCAAAAATTCATACAGAAGAAATTGCCATATCCTTTTCCGGCCAACGGTTATATCCATATAGGTTTTAAAAGGGGATGCTTGCCCTATAGATAGTTTTTCACGAATCACGCTGCTTTTTTCTATTTCCTTAAGCATAGACAAGAGACTAAAAAATTTTGAAGTGTCGCTGAGCCCTTTTGATCAAATCTTTTTTTGACTGATTGAAGCAATCTTTTTTGAAAAAATTCTATTAGACTTGCCATAGAAGATAAAACTGATTCTGAATATTAATGTTAACAAAGCATCCAGAAACAGGCCGAGGTAATTTAGAGGGTTTTCATAAAAAACATATAAATTTAGAGGAATGACTCTTATTTTATGGAATCGTGATAATTGTAATATCTGTTTTAGGCTGTATTCAGTAAACGTGTTATAATGGTCCAGATTTTGAGACAGTGCTTCCGAACCGGTTATTGGGTTTGCTCCGTTCAACGAATGTAAAATCATGATTCCTTCTTTCTTCAAATTATGCCAGCAAAGCCCAAGGAATTCAATGATCTCATTTTTTGTCAAATGGTTTATTTCCTGCTCGGCAAAAATGACGTCAAATATTTTGTCCCGTTTATTGAGGAAGTTAAACGCATTTGCGACTTCACACTTAAAACCATTTACCCTGGCATATCTTATTTTTTCAGGATCTGAATCAATTCCAAAAATATTGCGATACCCTCTTTTTTTCAAAACATTGAGTAAATATCCCGGACCGCAACTGACAACCAGTATGCTAATTTCTCTGTTTTCCGGTATATATTTCAGATAATTCCTTTCATAAAACTTTTCAAATGAGATGTAACCTTTATTGATATTTTCAGGCCCCTCCCAGAAAGAATCAAAAGGTTCCATCCTGGCGGTTAATCCGTTTTTGTTATGCATTTTCAATTTACCTTTTCATCCGCGATTTTGAATCGATCAATCCGGTTTAATGTGGTTCTTTTTTTGTCAAACCGTTTTCTCAATGAGCATTTTATACTGAAATCTGTATTTCTCTGCACAACTTGTGATGTAATATCGCTCAATATATTTGCGATTAAACTCGCACATTTTATTCCTAAGCTCAAAATTTTTATACAGCATTTTAATCTTTTCAGCGAACGCCGCCCTGTCGTTTATTTTGACAGTAAATCCCGTTTTTCCATTAATTAAAAAATCCGTTTGCCCACCCTCATCATAGCAAACAACAGGCAGCGCCAAAGCCATGGCTTCTAAAAAAACGATGCCGAAACCTTCATGCTGGCTCGTCGAGACATAAATATCAGAAATATTCAGAAACTGGAATTTCTCTTCATCACTTGTATTCCCCAGAAAGAATATATTGTCAGAAAGTCCCAATGATACTGTTAGGGTTTTTAATTTATCTTTTTCCGGTCCATCACCGACAACAAGCAATTTGATATTCATGGGTTGCAACATCTTTACAATATAAAACAATTCATGCAACGCCTTCCGAAGAACCACGCGGCCGACTGTAATTAACAAGATGTCATCGGGTTTGAAGCTATATTGTTCCCTTGACCGTTTCGTAAAAAGTGGTTTTGGTATACCCAGATGAATAACATCGATCTTTTTCGACGGACAATAATAATCAAAAGCTTTTTGTTTGATATCATTGGACAATGCGACCACTTTGTCTGAAATTTCTAGTGTTTTTTTTACTACCTGACACAGAATCGGTGTTTTATGCGGAGATAATTTTTTGCTGGGATCATAGATGTCTCCTCCCATAATAGAAAGAAGGTGAGGCCTGTGAAATTGTTTTGAGAGCAACAGGCCAGATGGCGCCGACGGGATGGAAAAAAAAGAATGAATGATGTCAAATCTTCTTCTTTTGAGTAGTTTATACCCTGACCAAAAACTGACAGGGAAAAAGGAGATCATAGAAATCAGGCTGGCGATATTTTGATCTTTCCGCATCAGCACCGGCACGCGAATGACTTCAACATTGTTTATCGTTTCATGTGGGTTTTGATTGTCAAAATTGGATGTGATGACCGTTATTTCATTGTCTTTACCCAGCTCCTCGGCGACCTGTTTATTAAAAACACCGCCGCCGCCACCCAGAGGCGGATATTCATAATTCACCATTAATATCTTCATGTTTATAATTTTAGAAATATCCTTTCTGCGTATACCACCGTGCGGCTTTTTCAGCCCCATGACGAAATGAAACTTTGGGAATGAAACCGAGTTTGTTGTAAGATTTCTCATGGGAAAAAAGAAAGCTTTTTTTAAAAAAATCCATCCTTCTTCTGTGAAGCGGCGGTTGAATCCCAATTGGTCGAAAAAGTGCTCCCATCAATACAGCCATCAAATCAAATGGGACAAGAGGCATTCTGAATTTAGGCGCCTTCTTTCCCATGACCTTGGCAATGGTGTTGACCATTTCATTTGTTGTTACATGATTTTTTCCGGCCAAGACAAATATTTCTCCCAAAGCCTCTTTATGTTCAGCAACCAATAACAGCCCGTTTACAAGATCATCAATATATATGAGGTGATGAACATTATTCCCTTTTCCGATCACAAAAAAAACGTTCTTGTTAATCGCCTTGAAAAGTTTTAAAAGCCTCCGGTCTCCGGGGCCATATGTTTCTGAAATACGGATAATGACGACTGGAAGTTTTTCCCTGAAAGACAAAACGGCCTTCTCGCCCTCCAACTTGGTTTTTCCATAAATATTATCAGGTTTTAAAGGGGACTGTTCATTTATATTCCCTTCCAGCGCAAAACCATATACCCCGATGGTGCTGCCGTGGATAAACCGTTTCACTCCGGCGTTCAGGCCGGCTTCAAGAATATTCCTGGTCCCGGTCACATTGACATCACGAAAAACCTGATCCGGCACATTCGCCTCGTGTTGTGCAGCGGCAAGATGGTAGACGATATCGATGTCCGCAACCAATGCAAAGATTCGCTCCTTGTTGGTTACAGACTCTAAAAATACTTTAGCGCCTCTTGTCTCAATCAGTTTTCTGTTTATTCTTTCCGCTGAATTATTTTCTTGCCCTATAACTCTGACATAATCCCCTCTTTCGAGACATTTCATGGCAAGTCTTGAGCCTATAAATCCGGTTCCGCCTGTAATTAGTGTCCTCATCACGATCCCCTACTGGATGCTCACCGAGAACATTCATTCTGATTTCATGTTTAACAACAAATTTTTCTGGAAAAAATTCTTCTCACTTCTTGCAACTCTTTCCCTCTCTTTTTTTCATCCCACTCTAGTTCTTTACCCGTCAGGTATGCACACTCCAGAAGTGCATTTTCACCGGGATATCCTGCGGTACCGAGATCGGTTCGTCTGAATACAATATCTTCCAATTTTTGGGGCATTTCCTCTCGAATCGCATGTATGATTTCAGCCTTAATGATTGTTGAATTACCCACCGTTTCACCTAAATTTTCATTTTCATCCATATATTTTAACACTTCATCATATTGAGATCCGTAGTTATATATAAGTGCACGCACGACTTCTTCGTCCAGACGGTGCTTGTATCGGCCCATGGCATCTTCCAGAAGATCCTTTAAAGAATCGATTTTGCCTCCGTATATAGGTGTTTCCGAAGTGCTTGATCTCAAAAAGCCTCTACCAAGTTTTCTTAAAATCATATCAACTGCTTTTTCTGCCATCCCTCTTGCTGTTGTTGCCCGAACGCCGATGAGGGTTACCAGCCCATCCATCCGCTCTTTTTTTGTGTGATCGATAAGCATGGAGCGTTTTCCAAAACGAAGATCCTTCGATCCCGGCTCGTTTTCACCAAACAGTGTCAATCCCGTGTTGATCATTGAAATATCTTCGAGCCCTAGTCTGACAAATGGACAAGCTTCATTTATTTCATCAATGAAGGTCTGAAGTTCTTTTTCGGTGACAGAAATTTCGTCAGTATCTTTTTCATGAACGATGTGCCAAACGCCGATAAGCGTACAGTCTCGCCACGGTACAAGAAAAATGTGACGTCCCTTTCTGCTCAAGATTGCATCCGGATCCCTCGTTTTTATTTTACAGGCAAGCGCGTATTTATCTATAAGTCGACGGGAAACAACGAATCCAAGATCCCTTGAAAAAGATGGCCTGGGATTCAACCGGATCCCTGCCCCGAATTCAAGGAGATCGCTTGCCCAGGGTCCGGTCGTATTAAGAACAACCTTTCCTTTTATTTCAAAACGCTCATCTGACAATACATCTCTGGCCTTGACACCAAACACACGTTTATTTTTATGCAGAAACTTTGTGACTTCAACATAGTTAACGACAACCGCACCAGCGTTGGCTGATGATCTGAGAAAAGAGATGGCCAGCCTGGTTGGATTATAAAACTGCCCATCGTAAAAAATGCTGGCGCCTGACAGTTTCTTGTTATTCAAATCCGGAAACAATTTTAAGCATTGGTCTCTGGAAAGAATGCGACCCCATGGAATGCGTCGAGCCGGGTCAGCGATACCCCTGTTTCGAGTGTTTGTAATTATGTCATAAAGTAAAACGCCTGCCCCAAGTATTTCTTTGCCCTCGAGACCATGACCATAAGTCGGCATAACAAAGGGAATGGGATGGATCAGATGGGGTGCGATGCGGAGGAGGGCAGACCTCTCCTTGCAAGACTCTCGAACTCGGTAAACATCGGCATGTTGAAGATAGCGTATGCCACCGTGAACGACTTTTAAATGGTTAGCGGATGTTGCATGACTAAAATCCCTGCGTTCTACAAGAGCAACAGAAAGGCCTCTGAGTACGGCGTCCCAGACGGCACAAACGCCAAAAATGCCCCCGCCAACGACAATTAGATCAAACTCTTTTTCTGTAAGAGCAGATATGCTTCGCCTCATGAACTTATGCTTCATCGGAAAGAAATAAATTGCACCACATCAATTTCCTGTGATGGGATCATCGTCCCGATCCTCATTCTTCAATATTTTTTTGATAACATAAATCGGTTTGTTCTGTGTTTCATGATAGGTTCTAGCCTGCAACTCGCCCAATAACCCAAGCGTGATAAACTGAAGCCCCATGAAAACAAGCAATATGCTAAATAGCAGCAGGGGCCGGTTTGCTAAAGGCATGTCAAATAATTGCCTTTGGGCAATCAAGTACAAAAGAATTCCGAATCCTGTAATTTCGCAAAAAAACCCTAACAACCCGAATATCTGAATAGGTCGTGAAGCATAACTTAAAAGAAATTTAACCGTAATCAAATCCAGAATGACCCTTGTGGTGCGGAAAATACCATATTTGGATTTGCCGAATCTTCTCTCCCGATGGTTGACCTTCAATTCTGTGATAGAAGCGCCGATGCCGCTGGCAATCGCCGGTATGAACCTGTGCATCTCCCCGTAAAGTCTGATATTTTTTATCAGCTCTTTCTTGAATGCTTTTAGTGTACAACCATAGTCATGCAGTTTAACACTAGTGCTGATTGAGATTATTTTGTTCGCAACAACCGACGGGAGCCTGCGTGACAAGAAATGGTCTTTGCGGTCAAACCGCCATCCGTTAACAAGGTCGTACCCATCCTTCAGCTTGTCCAGCAGTTTCGGAATATCTTCAGGGTCATTTTGCAAATCTGCATCCAGTGTAACAATGAAATCTCCTCTGGCACGATCAAAACCGGCGGACAGAGCGGCTGTTTGGCCAAAATTTTTCCTCAATCTGACAACTTCAATTCTGTCATCATTTTTTTGTAAGTCTGATAATATGTTAAAACTCTTGTCCGTACTCCCATCATCAATAAAAATGATCTCAAGCTCAGTTTCAAGCTTATCCAAAACATTTATTAATTCCTGACAAAGAATCTCAAGATTCTTTTCCTCATTAAAAACGGGAATGATTACGGATAAATTCAAGTGAACCTCCTAACTGAACTCCGTCTTTTCAATAAAATTACAACGGATAAACAAGATACCATTAAACAGAAAACCAGAATCTTCTCCCCAAATGATGTATTCATCATTAAATAACTGAATCCGATAACAGGATACAGACATGCTTTCGCAATCAGTTTGATCGGTTTATTTTTAGCGATAAAAACGGCTGCCGGCGGAGAATATCTGTAATAGAACGTGACAAACTTTCGGCCAATATAGTTATTGTGCAAATACCTGTCTCTGAATTTTTTCAATGTTGTTACGTGCGATACCAGGGGAGAACCGAAAGCCGCTGTTGCGATAAAACACCCTCCGCTTGGGGATTCCAAGGTCGAAAAAGAATGGTTTCTTCCGCGTATTACGCTGGAACTTTTTACCGCGACAAGTCGACAATGGTACGTGGTTCCGGCGGATAAACCTGTTACATCAACGCTAACCGTCAAATCCGTATAACCTGAACCCGCGTCCAAGCTATCTGTCGTTTTGCCGTAACTTGTGGTCGTGCCGTATTCAAAAAAATAGTAAGTTTGGATCCCGTTTGGATTTATCCTCCCGTTTAACGTGACGGTCGTTTCATCCACCGAAGTTGCCGGTAAAGTCGTTACCGTGGCCTCGAATGTTGTAAAATATCTGTCGTCTCCATAGGATGTCCCTGAACTGTTTATTGCGCTCAGCCTAAAATGATACGTGGCATCAGCAAACAGTTCGTTCACAACAGCGCTGACCGTCAAATCCGTATAGCCTAAACCCGCGTCCAAGCTATCTGTCGTTTTGCCGTAACTTGTGGTCGGGCCGTATTCAAAATAATAGTATGTCTGTAGCCCGTTGGGATTTATCTGCCCGTTTAACGTGGCCGTCGTCTCACCAATGGCGCTTGCGGGAGCCGTGTCAACGATGGGCGGCGGGCGGTCCGG
Source organism: Desulfobacteraceae bacterium UBA2156 (assembly GCA_002328165.1). Taxonomy (GTDB): domain Bacteria; phylum Desulfobacterota; class Desulfobacteria; order Desulfobacterales; family UBA2156; genus UBA2156. The sequence goes on from DCWS01000066.1 coordinate 58,693, forward strand.
TTCCAGCGCGAGAATGGTGTCATACCATGTTTGAGCCATAATCTGGTATCCGGCTTCATTGGGATGAACACCATCATCTGACATTGAATCCCAATCATCAATGAGTGCGCTGTACTGGTCGGCCAATCGAAAACCTTTATCTTCTGACAATGCCTGGATTGCCGGGTTGTAGGTTGTCGGTATTTTCTTTTTCGATCCGTCTGATCTGGTGTCGGGCGTTAAGTTCGAAAGTATCGGTATCGCACCGTCTTCACGGCACTTATCAGCCATTAAACCCAAATTGTAGACGGTCGTATGATACGAAATTCCGAACAAGAAATCATTGGTGCCTTCTAAAATCAGAAAATATTGGAAATCGTTATTGCTTAAAATTGCTTCAAGCCGGGCCAATCCATCCACCGTGGTTTCACCGGATTTTCCGTAATTCAGCACCTCTGAAGGTCCGATATTCGCATCGAGCAGACTTTCCAGGTCCGGCTGATACCCGACAACTGTTCTTCCTTCGGAATTAACGGTACCGGCGGTAATGCTGTCGCCAAAAGTGCAGTAATAATCCGTGGCCTCGTTATACACATCCATGTCTGAATATGTATCGAGATCTTCATCGCTTTCAGCTTCATCACTCCATTTGGTTTCTGTCCATTTGCTGGAATATTTTTTATACTTTTCGCCGTTATAACCCAGCCAGGCAACCCGCAGATTACCTTCCTCGTCCATCCTGATGGAAGGTAAAATATCGGGCAGACAGTCATCCTTATTAACTCTTAACGGTGCGTTCCAGTCAAGCCCGTTCCATCTGGTATAGTATATGTCATCGTCCTGGCCATCGAAGCCCGCCCAGACGATCCACGGGATATCACTGTTATCGACAATGACGGAAGCCGCGGTATTGGACGATAAATGGGTCGGCATATTTTGGGGATACGACCATGAGCTACCGTCGAAAATACTGTAATACAGGCTGCTTCCTGTATCATTTGCGGCCGACCAGACAACCCAGGTTGAACCGTCTGCGGTCGAAGCTGCTGAACTTCCATTGTCTAAGGCTAAGGATATCCGGCGGCCGGTGACCGTAAACAGCAAAAACACAAATAAAAAACAGCCGATTATTTTGTAATAGCAATGATTTCGCTTCATTTTAAAGAAAAGTTCTCCGCTTCAGTGGTCAAGTTCGGATTGTAGTAGGGGTCAACGATATCCAGCACATCCCCCCACTTCTTTTGAAAGTATTTTATCTCCCTGTTAAATCTCATCTTTCTTTCCGGGGTTTCCTCGTACCCCCTTGAAACCGATTCGTAGTGGTAGGCCTCGCAATAGGGCGTGTAAATATTAAGATAGCCCTTTTTTCTCAACCTTAAACAGAAATCAACATCGTTTAGGGCAACAGACAACTTTTTTTCATCCAGCCCACCTGTTTCCTGGTATAATTTTTTCTTTACCATCAACAGTGCGGCCGTAACCGCACTGATGTTTTGAATACACTTCAACCTGTTCATATATCCGTCCGCGTGGCGTGGAAAATGTCGGTGAGCGTGACCCGCAAAGCCGGTAATCCCCACGATAACGCCAGCATGTTGAATCGTATTGTCGGAATAATAAAGCTTTGCCCCCACCGCGCCGACATCGTCTCTCTGGGAGTGCTCAAGCAAAGATTCCATCCAGTCCGCGTTTATGATTTCAACGTCATTGTTCATCAGGACGATATGATCGCCGTTTGCCAGGCCGACTCCGTAATTATTTATCTGTGAAAAATTAAAATTGACGTCGTAATCGTAAAATGTAACGCGCTTATCAGCATCCGACAATCTGTCCATAATATTCAGCGTTTCACTTTTTTGACTGTTGTTATTGATTCCGATTATTTCAAAATTCTGATAACGCGACTTGACTAAGATTGCGTTTATACAACTTTTTAAGTAATCGGCCCCGTCCTTGAAAGGGATTATGATGCTGATCAATGGATGGTCAAGCAAATCCCTTTTGACACGATAAAAAAACCGTTTTTCTGTTTTCAGGACCTTCCCTGCGATCTCCCGCCGGTCCAGCGCTGCTTCCAGCGCTTTTTTGCCTGCCTCGTCCGCGTAATGCTTTTCATTGGGGTCTGCGCTCGTAGATGTGGAAATGCTCCGCCAGCGGTACAATTCTTTCGAAACATGGCATATTTTTATTGTTTTTTCAGTAAGCTTTAAAAGTAAATCATAGTCCTGTGCGCCATCATATTGCGAGGAAAATCCCCCAACCTCGTCTACCAGCGATTTTCTCACAACGAGAAAATGCGTGATATAATTATGTGAAAAGAGCAGATCGGGTGAAAAGTCCGGCTTGAAGAAAGCGCCTGTGTATTTACCTTCTGCGCTGATAATGCGTTCATCAGAATAGATGATATCCGCACGCTTTTTGTTGATCGACTTGACAATCTCATAAAGCGCATCGCGGGTCAAAACATCATCATGATCCAGCAAGCCTACAAACCTGCCTTCCGCAACTGCCAAGCCTTTATTGGTAGCCGCGGCAATACCTTGATTTTTCCGCAAAAAGCTTACTTTAATCCTGGGATCCGTTTTTGCACACCCGGCCAGCATGGATTTGATATGAGCTTTGTCACTCCCGTCGTCCACAATGCACAGTTCCCAGTTGCGATAAATCTGATTCAGCACGGACTTTACGGCTTTTCGGAAAAATATCGCTTCAACATTATAAATCGGAATTATAATACTTATCAGAGGTTTATATGTTATATTTTCAACTAGCGGACTAGCATATCTTCCTTCTTTGCAACCTTTTGCAATATAATGCGCCAGAGGGTTTATGCCGGATTTCTTAACGTCAGGATACCTGTCAAGGTAATATGATGTATTAAATAAAGGACTCGGGTTTATGCCTTTTTTTACACCTCCATTTAAATAGTCGACTAACGGATTAACATTATTTTTCACGGCGTTCGGAATTTGATCAAGGTAATACGATGAATCGAAAAGCGCATTGGGGTTTTTCCCCTCCTTAAATCCGGTCTGAACATAGTGAAACAAAGGGTTCACGCCGTCTTTTTCAACATCAGGATGATCATTTACGTAATACAATGAATCGAAAAGCGGATTGGGGTCCCTCCCCTCTTTCGCACCCTTTGCAAGATAATGGACAAGCGGATTTTCGCTTGCCTTAGCCACTTCCGGGTTCTGTTCAAGATAAAAGGACGTAGCGAAAAGCGGATTGGGGTCCCTCCCCTCTTTCGAGCCCTTTGCAAGATAATGGGCCAGCGGATTTTCGCCTGCCTTAGCCACTTCCGGGTTCTGTTCAAGATAAAAGGACGTAGCGAAAAGCGGATTGGGGTCCCTCCCTTCTTTCGCACCCTTTGCAAGATAATGGACAAGCGGATTTTCGCCTGCCTTAGCCACTTCCGGGTTCTGTTCAAGATAAAAGGACGTATCGAAAAGCGGATTGGGGTCCCTCCCTTCTTTTGCGCCCTTTGCAAAATAATGGGCAAGCAGATTTTCGCCTGCCTCAGCCACTTCCGGGTTCTGTTCAAGATAGTACGATGAATCGAAAAGCGGGTTGGGGTCCCTCCCTTCTTTTGCGCCCTTTGCAAAATAATGGGCAAGCGGATTTTCGCCTGCCTCAGCCACTTCCGGGTTCTGTTCAAGATAGTACGATGAATCGAAAAGCGGGTTGGGAGACAGCCCTTTGTTTACACCTGTTGTCATATAGTGAATTAAAGGCATTATGCCCTGCTTTTCTTCTCGGGGAATCTGATCAAGATAAAAGGACGTGGCGAAAAGCGGATTGGGGTCCCTCCCCTCTTTCGCCCCGCTTATCATATAATGTGCCAGTGGATTCATGCCTATGTTTTTCACGTCCTGATTCTGGTTAAGATAGTAATTCCCATCGAACAGTCCGGAATTTTTTATCAAATAATAATCTTTCGAGAAGAGATGGAAAATTTCTTTTGTTTTTTGTCTTATTATCCTACCCCTGTTGTACAGATTCCTTAACGGAGCCGTTATCTTCCATGTTTTTGGACCTAAAACCAGGGCGTGTTCCCGCTGCAAGATATCCAGTCTGAACCGCAATATATCGATTTTTCCTTCTAATTCTCCTATTTTTTTTTCATTTTCATATTGCCTTTTCTTCCGCTCATGAATGTTTCTTTCAAGATCATCCATTTTTTCGATCTGTTTAAGAAGCTGCCGGTTCTGATCCATCAACAATACATTCTTATATTTTAAAATATATTCAATTGCGTTTTTCCCGATCGCAATATACTCTAATTCTATAATTACCTTCTGTAGTTTCTGATTAAACATGTTTAAAAAAATTTGTGGGAACTTTTTTTCAAAAACAAGCACGCCTCTTTCATGATGCATCGCGTTCGAGTTAAAATTGTCCGGCTCGTAAAAAGAGTTGTCTTCCCGGACAATAACGATCCTGTCTATTCGCAAAACCAAATAGTCATCAACAGGATCAAGGCGGAGCACTTTTATACGTCCATAAGAACTTAAATCAAACTCGAACCGTTTATCTTCACCGCTCATGATCCGGCACTGGGGCTCTTTTTCATCAAAGCCGGATCCATTGTCTATAAATACTTTTGCTGTTATTTTCTCTCTTTTTTTCATTCGACTGACTCGGAAATCGATTCAATAAATGAATAGAGCTCCTTTGTGAATGTTCTATCATCAAATTTTCTTTTTACAGATTCTCTTGCCGTACGGCCAACCCCGCGCGCGTAATCCCTGTCGGCATATAGCCTTTTCATGAATGAAGCGGCCTCATCTATGTCCGGATCCGCCCAGCGCCAACCTTTTCTGTAAGGGAGCGAATCATTTTTCAGCTCGGTCATTGAATAGCCCACCAGCAAGGAATTGTCGTCGTTCATAAAATCAAGGTTTCCCCCGTATCGGGTGGCGATGACCGGTTTTCCGAGACACATGGCCTCGAGCATGCCCAGTCCGAATCCCTCGGACCTGTGGAGTGAAACATAGCAATTTGCAGCGTTGGTAAGGCTCATGATTTCGTTTCTGGTAAGCGTCTCATGAACCATGATCACGCTGTTTTCAATACCGAGCCTGTCGATTTCAAATAAAAGGTGTTTCAGTTTTTCCCGGCTCTGATCCGCGTGTGATGTCTTGAGCAACAGTTTCGCGTCTTTTATGCCGGAAAAAACCGACGCAAAAGCCTTTATGATCGCCTCCGGGTTTTTCCGGTCCGCAGTGCTTAAAAAGTCGAAGTTATACATAAAAACATAATCGTCCCGGCTCAATCCGTATTTTCTTCTAATTTCGGATCCGGAAGTGACAATTTCCCAGTTCTCAAGAAGCGGATACGGCAGTTTCGTGATCTTCACGCGGGAAGGAGCTGCCTTCCCTATCGCTTTTTTGATAAAATCAGTGAAAACGACCACATGGTCTAGATAGTCGAACGTCTTTTTAAAGCTGTCAAAATAGTCGCCAAACTCCCACCAGAAGACGCCGACATTGTATTTATACTTGAACATATAGAAAAAACGATCATGGTTGTGATCAATGATCTGGTCGGCAGTCATAAAGAACATGTTGACGTCGAAAACCGGTTTTTCGCTGAAATACGGTTTGAATTCCAGCAGCTCATCTTCCCTCAATTGCTGGTGCACCTTGGAACCCACATTGATAATGGCAAACGGAATGCCGCTTTTATAAGATTTTTTCATAAATGACCTGGTCGACTCCGGGATTCCGAATCCGCTCGAGATATAACCGATGATATTTATTCCCGGCAAATCCGGCTTGTAAGCGGGTTCTATTTCGCCCCCCGTATCGACTTGCAGAAAAGTGTCGTGCAGCGCGTATTCCTCCTGCCCCCGGTCTCGAAACCAGCTACCGTAATCGTCACGGATTTTCTTGTTGTTTAAATCGGGAAACGATACCTGCAGGTCCGGCCTGAGCTCCCATACCCAGCGGGCTATCTGATTAATGCTTCCATCGGAGTAGACAGCGCGTGTTAAACAACGGATTAATCGTTTAACAGTTGTCTCGTCCGGTTTAAGGGGAAACGAAATGTCCCGCATCACGTCATTGTATCTTTCCCGGACAAAACCGGGGATCCTGATATCCGTTTTCGGGATGTAGTCAAAATAATATTTCAGGTTGCCGTACAGCCCGGGACTGTTTTTCGAGACCTTATCTTTATACTCATTAAACAGTTCGTCAAATCCTGGCAGATCAGAGGGTTTGTATTGGTCTATGGGTTCAGTTCCGGTCTCTGTATTCTGAACAAACAAGCCATTGAAATCGATAAAGGCAAGTTCATCGTCTTGCACATGCCAGGCCCCGTTCCTTTTGCTTAATTCCCGATCGCGCAGGTTCCACAGGTTAACGCCATACCCTTTATCATTTATAACCTGTACCTTTTTCATAACCGGACCGCCACCGGTGCGGTCTTGAGCATTTTGAATTCCGCGCTTTTGGTGAACAACCTCGCTGTCACAGAGCTTATTTGCACACCAGTCAACGACAGCTTCAAAGCTGCCAGGAGTCGTTTTCATTCCAATGAAATTGAGATTGGAAGTTCCCGTCTGAAGGGTTTCAGGCCCAGCCTTTCCTGTTTTATCTCCAGGCTGCATAAAGAACCGGGGGGTTGATACGATATCGTGGGTGTCGAGCAGTTCTGTAAGTTCGGAGAGTAAACGTGTCACATAAATGCAAAAATCAAAATAAACAATCTTTTCGTATCCGCGCTTCATCAGGTATTGAAAAACAAAAGGCCTTATCGCCGCGTTCATCTTGGCACCGCCGTATCTGAAAAGCATCATCTTATCGATGGGATCCATATGAACCTTGTTTTTCAGTTCCGGCCAGAAGAAAAAATCAACGTCCCGTCTGTTCAGCCGGTTAAACAATCTGTAATCTTCTTTTTCATAAAGCAGATCCATGAAAAAAATGACAAATTCATAATCCGGATTGTGTTTTAAAAAAGAGTCCCGCAAGGTGAGCGCGTAATGGGCGTCTTTTTTACCGGAAACGGTAAAGCCGACAGGCCCGCGTCCTGTTAAAGATATCTTTCTGAAATTGGTTTGTGAGCCATCCGGAATAAAAGTTGTTGGTTTTGTTATTTTCGGCCCGATGTTTGCTCCGACACCCTCGCCTGCGCCTGTATCTTCTATTTTGATTCTGTCGCAATCAATTCTCAGTGCTTCTTTATTTTCAAAAAGGATATCAAACCAGACAGGCCGCTCTCCCGGCACATAAAAAGAAATATCAGCGCAAAAGCCGCTTTTTCCGCTGTGTTCATACATTTTGTAGTGATCATGTCTCTTTACGTCACTTCTCTCGATAGGATAACCACAGTCATAAGAAAGATCACCGACTTTCAGTATGACCTTATCCACGCGTTTTTTTTCATGAAAGCACCAGCCTTTAAAAACAACCCGTTCTCCAATCAACGGTTTCGATGGGATCGGAAAATCAAATGTAAACAAAAATGGGTCAATCTTAAAAGTTTTACCGGTATCAATTTTTACTTTTTTTCCGTTTCCGAAAAACGCTTCAAACCAGACCGGTTTTTCACCCGATGCGTCAAAAACCAACAGAATTTTAAAACCGCTGTGACGGCTATGCAGATGATCCGGATAAGCACGTTTTACATCTTTCCTGTCAATCCAGAACCGGCATTCATACGATTTTTCTCCGGCGTGCATGACAAGCATTTCAACAGGTTCTGTTTCATGAAAACAGTATCCGTTGATTTCAACCGGAGTGCCAATGTCGGTTTCCCAGGACGTCGGATGTTCCACTGAAAAAATGAACGCGTTATCAAGGCGATCTTTAAAGGCTTTTTCTGTTTCGATTTCGATAACTTTTCCATTCTTCAATTCAACAGCTTCGACAATTTTCCGAAAGTTTTTCTTAAATGATCTTAGAATATTCATTTGTTATCATTAAAGTATATTCAATTGAATTAATAGAGTGGATTGCGATCTTTTCCAGACTTTCAAATCTTTGCAATGCTTGCGAATGAGCGGTATGAAGGGGCGGGAAAGAAATTCAGCCGGCAATATTTTATTTGCCTTTTTTAGCGACAGCCATAAGCGATGTCCCCAAAAATGGCCTCGGCAACAAATTGTTTTCCAGGTGTATCAACGTATCAAGGTGGTTAAGTATGCCAAATATTATATATCAAAACATTTTATAGCAGGTTTCCATGTCAGTCAGGTTTAAATTTGTAAACATATTGGACAATAAAGTCAGGAAATAATATATTCTATTGTTGCAGATTCGTTGTAACATGGTATCACTACAGACAGCTTCATTCTAACGCCTCAGTTGCCCCATCAATCATTGAAAAACTTATTTTTAAACAAAGTAAATATCGCGATCACGCCATCTTTGCATTTTATTTTCTTCCCTCCCTCAAAAGACCTGGGAGTATACGAGACCGGCACCTCGCAAATATCATATCCTTTTTTTAGCAGCTTTGCGGTCACTTCAGGACAAAATTCAAATCCTTCACAGGTTAATCTTATATTCTTTATAATCTCTGTTTTAAACACTTTATAACAGGTGGGCTCATCGGTTATTTTCGACTGATATAGAAAGTTGGTCAGGAACGTCAATATTCTACCACCCAGATAATATCTATGATAGGATTTTTGAAATTTTTCTGTCAATACACGAGAGCCGTATACAACCCCTGCCGCACCCGTTATTATAGGCGCTATCAATTTATGATAATCCCTAGGATCATATTCCAAGTCCGCGTCTTGAATAATCACAATATCGCCGCTTACATGGTTTAATCCCGTTCGAATTGCACAGCCCTTGCCCCTGTTCCTTGGATGGAAAATGATTTTAGTTTCATTGTTTTCCTCATCTTTCAAAAGCTCTCGAGTACCGTCGGTTGAAAAATCATCGACCACGATTATTTCTTTGTTTATCTTTTGTCTCCTAACCTTTTTCAAGATCTCCCCAACCGTACTTTTTTCATTAAACACAGGCATTATTACCGACAGTTTCATTATGAATTAGGATTTTCACCCCTCCTTCAAATTACTACCTTTCAGAACGATGTTCGCCAATAACAAATCAAATTTTAAAAGCCTTTTCCCAAAAATTGGGATTATTTCCTGTCCGTCTCAACGAGAGTAAAGGTTTCCCATTTTCCGGTTGAATTTTTATTTGCAAACAGCTTCCCATTCTCAGCAGTTACATACTGACCATTGACTGCTTTGATGGCTACTTGGTTTTTCCCAAGGTCAATCAATTTAAAAATTTCCCATGAACCAATCACATCCCTATTGGCAACCAACTCCATGCCTCCTCCACCCTCAGCACACACAAACTTTCCGTTGGAAGCCATAAAAGCCACTTGGTTGCCACCCAGGTCAATTAACTCGAAGGTTTCCCAGTAACCGGGCAAATCTGCATTTACGATCAATTCATCTCCCACATTACCTTCGGCAGACACATATTGTCTGTTGGCAGCCATAAGAGCTACTTCAGGATTCTGATGAGTAATCAGCGAACCTTCAAACTGAATCCTTGCTATATTTTTGGAATCGACCTCTGGCAATGATAACCACACTGTGGCATGTTTTCCGGGTAAGATGTATGGCGGAATTTTGAATGAGCTTTTATATTTGAGTTGTTCCCCCTGTTTTGTTGTGAGCATAACTGAGATATCACTCGAACCGAGGGTAAGTTTTCGCCACGCCTTTCCTTTTTGAGCCGGCTTTACGATAAAGTTAATATCTATACCGGTATTTGTAACCTTCCAATGTGACCAGAGCACAGCCAATTTTTCACAGACTTGTTCCGCCATTTGCTGTCGCATGTATAATTTTTTTTCAACGCCGTGACGTTCCCATACCAAAGAATCCCCCAATTGGCCGGCGAACCTGAAGCCATAAGGCTGCAGATCGGCTACCGCCCATGATGATATGTCCTCTTTTGAATACTTGTCCAGATGAACTATCAGTGTCGATGCAGGGGTCAGACCTATAAATTTAAAACAATCTCCATGAGGACAATCCTCGGTGTAATGTGACAAAGCATCTGCTGACGGAGTGTACCAGCCACTCTGACCGCCAAGCTTTGGCCGCCAGTGTGCTGTTTGATAGTGCAGATATTTATAGGCATACGAATTGCGACCTCTACGACCAACTGGAAGTTCTAGCACGGGACCATCATCGGGACTTTTTGCAAGATAGCTGTAAACAGGAGGGAACCTTTCCAACGTTTCTGCAAAAGCACCCTCAGTGTCCCTAACAGCATAGTCAAAACGGAGCAAAAAACAAAAAGCAATGATTGCCAGCAATTTGATAAATCCGGGCCATTTTTTCCAGATATCAAGCAAAGCTGCAATCCCAAAACCCCCCACAATTGCCATGCAAAGCAGGAAAGGCTGAAAGAACCGCGCTGGAACTCTCATGGCTTTAACACCAGGTATCACATAGTAGGCGATCTGATACGGCATCGGGATACCGGTATTGCGATTAAAAAAGATCAGGTAAGGGCCCAGCATCAGAATGCTAATGATCAGTGCCGTCCAGACATAACGTCTGGCATCGTACTTTTGTGCTTTTGTCAATGGTGACTGTCGAAGACGAATCATAACTAAGCCCAGGAAAGCCAGTATACAAGGGGTCAGCCCAATAAACACGGCCCCCTCTCCACCGCGTATATCGATCCGAAAAAGTCCGGCCAACCAATCATAATGCGCAAAACCAAATGACGGACGGAGAAAAAAACCTAACGGTTCTGCTGAATATATGGAATTTGCACTTAGGCCGTGAATAAAATGCCAGTGTTTTGCAGTTTGCATATAAGGCAAGCCTAATGGTAAAAGCACGGTAATGCTGAGTATCAGCCCGGCAAGGAGAGTGAGGTGGAAGTGTGGATTTGTTAACAAAATCCATCTGTCAGGCCCCCTGCACTCAAGCGTAAAATGTACAAGGAACAGAATAGCCAGCAGGGTTAAAAGCATGCTTCCAAGATAGATGCTCGCATAGTACTGGACCCATACGGCAGTCAACATTCCAAAAAAATAGCGCCTTTTGAGGGTTTCCAGGAAACGGTTGGCACAAAGGAGGGCAAGCGGCGCCCAGAAAAATGGCAGCAGTTGCAGGTGGCCCGCATGTCCCCAGCGGTAAGGGTTAAAGCTGAAAAGCAAACCGGCGATCAGGCCTGCCCAGAAACTTTGCGTCAAATTGTACACCAGCAGGAATACGCAATACATTCCAAGAACAAAAGAGGCTAATAGCAGCATATTTGCAGCGAATGCAGGATTATCTGTAAAATACTGGACCGGAAGTGTTATCCACAGGTTGCCGAACATGGTTTCAGAAAAAGCAAGTGCATTTTTAACTGGATAGAAAATAGGCGCATCCCAAACAGAGATTCCTGATTTAAATAGAGCGTGAGCATTCCAAGATAAAATCCATGAGTTGAGGAATGAATCACCTCCTTCATAAAGATGATCCCATAAGTGGTGTACAAACCTCGGACCCTGAACAAAAAAAACCAAACCGGCAGTAAGTATTACGATTAAATGTTGTATCAAGGTTGAATTCTTGGCTTTTGCTGTCGTGGATATAATTTGATCAAAGATGCGCGTATTCATGAAATAAGAAATCTAAATCTACATTCTCTAAGAAATTGGCATATTTTGGACAAGCCCGGTATATTTTCGCTTAATCATGTCCCAACTGTAGTTGTCGAGTGTGTACTTCTTTCCGGACGCAGCCATCTGTGTCGCAGCTTCTTGGTTGTTCAGAATGTAATCCAAGCATGCTTCAAATTCATCGTAATTGCCGTACCACAGGCCGCCTTTGCTTCTTCTGCACTGCCCTTTTAAGACTTTGCATCTGCCGTTTACAAGCACGGGCCGGCCGCATAGCCAGGATTCAAGAAGTACCATTGACAGGCTCTCAAAGGGTGACGGCATAATCAGGCATTTTGCACGGGAAATTGCGGAAAACTTATTATCTTCGCTAACAAATCCCAGTGAGACGATATCATCGCTGTCAGGCGTTTCCATTTGCGAGCGGCCTACAAGCAAAAGTTTCAGGTCGCTTTGATTTTTTTTTTTGTATTTATGCCAAAATTCAAAGAGTTCCCGGCATCCCTTGGATTCATCCACCCTTCCGACATACAATACATAATTTTCCGTAAGGCCGGGTTCTGACGTTCTCTTCATAAGAATTGACGAGTCCAGTTGAATGCCGACCCCGACAATCTCAGAATGCGTGCAGTCGATATCAAACTTTTTCACCAGGAAGTCTTTTTCTTCCGGACTGTTAAAAACGAAGCCTCGCGGTTTTCTGAATAGACCCCCGAAAATCGACAGGTAAATCGGCGGCTCATCATGGGCCGTCGGCACCAGAAGAGCTTTGTCGGCAACGAGCGGAATTCCCCAAAAGGTTGTCGCGTAAAGATACGTAAAAAAGATAAAAGCATCAAACCGGTGCCGGTGTGTTTTGATATAACCTGTCAATGCCGGCGAATCCGGTCCCTGTGCCTTCATCCAGTTAATCTCGTCTGCCCGAGAATGTGGTTTTTGAAAGATGTCTTCGCTTAGCCTGTTAAACTTTCTGACATCCCTTGGCTGTGCCACGGAAAACCGGCGTACCAGGACATCATTTATCAGATCATCTCCGGATGGGTAATGATCGGCCCATGTCATATAGTCCAGCGCACACGTCGTCAGGACCTCGACATCCCACTCATCTTTCATCAACTCGGCGATCCATCGGCATTCAAGCTCTGCACCCCCGTTGACTTCCAAACCATATCTTTGAACGACAAAGGCGACTTTGGCCTTCACGAGATCTGTTCTTCCATTTGTGAGATAAGTTTGTTTAATCCCGGCAAAACCTTTTCAGGGAGAAAATCGGTCCGCCTGCTTCTTTGGGCCTTCAGGATTTTCTTCTTTAACTTCCCATCATGTACAACAAGCTTTGCCAGGGCCGCGATCCTGACAAGGTCTCCTTTATGGTTGAACATGATTCCGGCTTGCCCCAGTGTTTCCGGTGCTGCCGCACTATTATAAGCCAGGACAGGCACATCAAACCACATGGCCTCGATCAGGGGAATGCAAAAGCCTTCATGCTCGCTCATCGACCAGAAGAGATGTGCTGTCCGGTAGTAGGCCTGCAGCGCCGAATCGCTCACCAGTCCGGTCACAAGGACATGCCGCCTTAAACCATGTTTCGCTATAACATCTAAAAGATGGTCATGATAAGGATTGCCCGACTCAATCTGACCGACAATGATGAGACGCGCATCGGAATCCATGGTAAGATAATGAGAAAAGGTTTCGACGAGTTGATCTTGACGTTTATTCGGCACGATTCTGCCGACAAACAGCAAATTTGTTTTGCCGTCCTGAAGGCGACGCATCAGATCCGTATTCGGCAAATGGCTCCATTTGGCAGGGCAGACAGCGATGGGCAGCACACCCGGATTGTCAAAGGAACTCGCCTCAAGTTCGGACGCGTTATAGGCCGAATCACCCACGGATATCGTGAAACTGCCGGAAAGCTTTTTGAGGTCATCCCGCCCCTTTTTCAGAATACTTGCAAAATCCGGCCAGAACGGTTCAAAAAATTCGGGTGGGGTGATGTTGTGATATATGAGGCATTTTGGTCCCGGGTGATTAACTGCGAAAATTGTGATCTCCGAACCAATGGAATGGTGGTAAAGCATGCCCGCCTTCGCACTGATGGTATTCTGGTTGAATATACTTGCTTCATGAGCAATCCGCTGGTCCAAATGCTTGACAAAGATTTCGGACCTGTAACCCAGGCAACGAAGATAATCTCTGATTACCATGGCATGATTGGAAATTGCATCACCATAAGCGAGGTTCGGGATTAATTGATGGATTTTGTTAAGTTTTTTCGAAGCCATGGCAACCCTGTAACAATTGTCTGACGGATATATTGCCTTTTCATAACGATCAATCACCTTTTCCCAATCCGCATTCTCTTTTGCAAAACAGCGGCCGTTCTCACCGAACCCTGCTATCTGCTTTTTGTCCTGCCTGTTAATTTCGGCAAACATGTGCGACCATTCTTCAAGCGTTCCTGCAAGCCAGCCGCCTTTTGCACACTGGACGGCTGTGGCGGTGGCCAGACAGTCACGATGGGCTACAACTGGTCTGCCATGAAACCAGGCTTCCATCATTGCCCTGGAATAGCTTTCATTCCGGCTAGGCTGAAACAGGGCCAAACAGTTGGCAATCAATCCGTTTTTTTCATCATCTTTAACCAGGCCCAGATCGACAACCCCTTCGATGCGGCCGCCAAAAGAGCCTGTTCCAGGTCCTGCCAATATCAGTTGTAAGTCCGAGCATGGGTTCTGCTCTTTAAAACGGGCATAGGCTTCTACGATAAAATCGGTGTTTTTGGCAGGATCTCTGCGTCCGAGGCAGAGTATGAAGCGCGAATTGTCCAGCCGCAAAGACCCTATTTTGTCAATCTGGTTTTTGCCAGCATCAGACATCTCGACCCCCCCTCCGGTGAAAAAACTTTTCTGACAGATTCCCGGGCCGTAAAGCCTCTGAGCCAGAAGTTGCTCCCCCTCGGATATGAAAAGGATCCCTTTTGCCGAATGAAAGATTCGTTCAACCTGGGCCAAGTAGGCATAAGCCTCGTCATGCAAGCATGGCTGCAGAAACGCCCGTTCCGCGACGATGGGTAGTCCGTTAATAGTGAGCCCGTACAGGTAGGGGATAAAGATAAACGCGTGATAGCTGTCTTTTTCGACTCTCAAATAATTTGTCAGAAGTGTGGAATTTATGTTTTCCTTGACGAATGCGTCCGAATGCTCCCATGATATCGGCGGCACACCGGCTTTCAGTTCGGGAAAAGGCCTTTTCAATAAAATCCGGTTCATCCGGTCAAAGGATTTGTGATCACGTCTGTCTACCGGAAAACGATGGATGTTGAGGCCGTGTTCATGGCTTGTACCAGCACTAAAATGATTGCTTGACCAGTCTTCAAAAAAAGACCGGCAGCAGGTTGTCAAAACTTCCACCTCGTGCCCCCGCCTTGCAAGCCGGGTGGCAGCCTGCCAGGCCTGTTGCTCCGCACCCCCTTTCAAATTCCTGCCAAACCAGGGAATCACGAAAGCAATTCGTTTCACACTTTATATCCGATCACGGCGTAGTCTCTGGGGCCATAGAATAATTTATTAAATCGCCTGGCGAGTTCGGAGTCATCACCTTTTACCTCTTCTTCTTCATCAACGGGATTCAGAGGCAAAACTTTGACTCGGAAAAACCCCTTTGATTCGATCAAAAATTTAGTAACGGTCGACGGCAGGGGGTTAATGTGGGTGGGATCAAAATAAAAGCTGTATGAACCAACTCGGACGTTTTCGGGATTCGGTGTCTCAAAAATTATAAGACCGCCCGGCTTTAAAACGCGTACTGTCTCGTCCACAAAGCGCATCAGTAGATTGAACGGAAGATGTTCAATGAGGTGAAAAGCCGTGACTGCGCCCAGAGTGTCAGCCGGTAGCGCAGCAAGATCTTGAACAACATCCTTCTCCGCCACTTCCAGTCCCTGTTTTTGACATCGTTCAATCAGCACGCGATTAAGGTCCACCCCCTTTGCGGTCAGTCCTTCTTCTTTAAGAAGCTCCAGCCATTCACCCCGTCCGCATCCGGCGTCCAGGACCGGACGATCATCCGTCCCTGCCCCGGATTCCTTAATCCATGGTAGATAAACCCTCAGCCTTTTCTTTATCTCTTTGCGCGTTCCCCTGAACCTGTCTTCGAAGAAACTGTACTGAAGATCCAAAAGATGGGACTGCTCATCGGCAAAAACTTCCAGGTGTTTCTCGTCTAGCGGCGCGGGCAGGCGTTTTTGAGCCTCTTCCAAAAGCCGATCAAGACGCCTTTCCTGCAAAACCCGGTTCGTTTTCAAAAAAGCGGTATTTTTGTTCAGTTCGTCCAGCTCTCTGGCATCTTGTTCAAGAGAAGCTCTAAG